>JAPYUM010000017.1:0-20347 GCA_029940535.1 Vicinamibacterales bacterium | reverse complement strand
AGAAAAGACGGAGAAGGGACTCCGTGGGGTCAGGCTTCGGGCTTGGGGCGCAGCCCCGACCCAGACCGGCTGAGCAGCCCCGGGAGACGAAGGCCGGCTGCGCGGGAAACGGCGCAGCCGGGGCGTGCGACAATGCGCGCCCCGCGGCCGCGGAGTGGGGCATTCGGGGTCCCCGCGCAGCGACCGCGTGGGGTTCGGGGCCAAGCCCCGACTGAATAATGATTCCGCGAGAGATTCTGAAGCAGGTGCGGCGGGTCGAGATTGCGACGCGTGGACTGGTGAACGACGTGTTCTCTGGCGAGTACCACTCCGTGTTCAAGGGCCGCGGAATGAACTTCGCGGAGGTGCGCGAGTACCAGCACGGCGATGACATTCGCGCCATCGACTGGAATGTGACCGCGCGGACCGGGGCGCCCTTCATCAAGGTGTTCGACGAAGAGCGCGAGTTGACCGTCATGCTGGTGGTCGATGTGAGCGCCTCGGGCGACTTCGGCTCCCGCGAGCGCATGAAAGGCGAGGTCGCGGTTGAAATCTGCGCCGTGCTGGCGTTCTCCGCGACCACCAACAACGACAAGGTTGGGTTGATCATCTTCAGCGACCGCATCGAGAAGTTCGTACCGCCTCGGAAAGGCCGGCGGCACGTGCTGCGGGTGCTGCGAGAGTTGCTCTACTTCAAGCCGGAAGGCCGCGGCACCGACATCGCGGGCGCCCTCGAGTATCTGGCGCGGGTCGTGCGACGCCGGGCGGTCGTCTTCGTCGTGTCCGACTTTCTGGGCGACGGGTATGAGAAGGCGCTGGCGGTGGCCGGTCGCCGTCACGACACGGTAGCGATACGGATGAGTGATCCGCGTGAACACCAGCTACCGGCGGTCGGGTATCTCGAGCTCGAAGACGCCGAGACCGGCGAACAGGTGACGGTCGATGTCTCCGACCCCGCGTTCCGCGCCGCGTTTGAACACGACGTGGCGGAGGGCCTGGCCTTCCGTGCACGGCAGTTCCGCAAGTCCCGGATCGACGTGATCGAGATTACGACCGACCACCCGTACGCGGATCGGCTCATGCGATTCTTCCGTCAACGAGCGAAGCGTTTTCGATGATCAGCGAGCGCTCGGTTGTCGTGCCGATAGTGGCCCTCGTCATGGCACTGCCGGTCATCGCGGCCGGGCAAGCGCGCGCGCCCGAAATCAGCACCACGATCGAGCCGACCACAATCAACGTGGGTGACCCGGTGACGATCACGGTGACGGTGCGCCACGCGCCCGACGCCCGGGTCATCTGGCCGGACCCAATCGCACTCGGCCCGTTCGAGCTGCTGGACCAGCGGGATTCAGACCCGGCGCCGAACGCAGATGAGGCGGTGGCTCTGACTAGCGTCGAGCTCCAGGTCACCGCGTTCGAGCTTGGCGAACTGGCTCTGCCTTCCTTCGATGTCGAGGTCGTGGCAACGAATGGCGACTCGGTCACACTGTCGACCGACGTCGTGGCGATTGCGGTGGCCAGCGTCGGACGAGACGAGGGTGGCGCCATTCGCGACATCAAGGGCCCTCTGGCGATCCCGTTCGGGATCGTGACGCTGCTCCCGTGGCTCCTGGGCCTAGCGGGGCTGGTCACACTCGGTTACTGGCTCTACCGGCGGTATCGACGACGCGCGCGACCAGAGGTTGTCATACCGACCGCGCCGCCACGACCGGCCCACGAGGTGGCGTATGAGTCACTGGACGCCCTCGAGGCCTCCGGGCTTCTCAGGCTCGGCGAGATCAAGACGTACCACATCCGGCTCTCGGACATCGTGCGCGTCTACACCGAGGGCCGTTTCCGTATCGACGCCATGGAAATGACCACCGGCGAGGTGCTGGTCCTGCTCGGTCACCGCGGCGTGGGTAGCTCCGTCGTGGCCGACTTTCGCCAGGTGCTCGACCGGTGTGATCTGGTCAAGTTCGCCAAGTTCCGGCCGGAGGTGACAGCGTGTCACGACCTGGTCCCGCTTGGCCGCCATCTCGTCGACCTGACGCGGCCGGCCAAGCGCACGCCGACCGGGCCCCGAGAGGCCCACGCGGCATGACCGAGATTCTCCGGTTCGCCGACCCGATGTACTTGCTGCTCTTGCCGCTCGTGCCGCTACTCGTCTACTGGTATGTCGCGCGAGGACGACGCCACGTCGGGTCGTTGCGCTACTCGTCGATCGCATCGATCAAGCGGGCCGACCGCCGCCGACGCGGACGGTGGCGTCACGCGCTGTTCGGGTTGCGGGTGGCCGCGCTCACGGCACTCATCGTGGCCTTCGCCCGCCCCCAGACCGGCGTCACGGCCGAGAACGTGACCACGGAGGGCATCGACATCGTGTTGGCGCTGGACGTGTCGAGCTCGATGCTGGCTGAGGATCTGCAACCGAATCGGATCGAGGCCGCCAAGCAGGTCGCCGCCGCATTTGTCAGCGGCCGCCGGAACGACCGGGTCGGACTGGTGATCTTCGCGGGCGACGCGTTCACTCAAGCACCCCTAACGCTCGACTACGATGTGGTGACAACCCTGCTCGACGAGTTGGAGGTCGGCATCATTGACGACGGGACGGCCATCGGGATGGGATTGGCGACGGCGGTCAAGCGGTTGCAAGGCTCGGAGGCGGACTCCAAGGTCATCATTCTCTTGACGGACGGACGGAACAATCGGGGAGAGATCGACCCCATCACGGCGGCCCAACTGGCCCAGGCCTTGGGCGTCCGGATTTACGCGATCGGGGCGGGCACCCAGGGAGTGGCGCGGGTACCGGTCGACGATCCGCTCTTCGGTCGGCGCTACGCGCAGATGCAGGTAGACATCGATGAGCCGACGCTACAGGAGACGGCGTCACTGACTGGCGGTCGATATTTTCGCGCGACCGACACGGAGAGCCTCCAAGAGATTTATGCCGAGATTGATGAGCTCGAGACCACCGAGATCGAGGTCGAGCAGTTCACGCGCTACGGCGAGCTGTTCCACGTGCCGCTCCTGTTCGGACTGGGCGCGCTGCTGCTGGAAGTGGGTCTTGGCCGCACCGTGCTGAGGAAGATCCCGTAGTCATGTTCCGATTCGCCGAGAGTGAGATGTTGTTCGCGTATGTGCTGGTGCCGGTCCTCATGGCGCTGGCCTGGTGGGCTCACACACGGAAGCAGCGTGACATGGAGCGGCTGGCAGACCGACACTTGCTGGAGCGGCTGACGGCCACCGTCAGCCGCCGGGGGCAACTGGCCAAGACCATCTTGCTGCTGTGTGCGATCGGACTGCTCGTGACGGCGTTGGCCCGTCCACAGTTTGGGAGCCGAATCGAAACGGTTCGACGCGAGGGGCGTGACGTGCTCATCGCGCTGGATCTCTCCGCCTCCATGGTGGCGGAGGACATGGCTCCCAATCGGCTCGAGAAGGCCAAGTTCGCCATTGCCGACCTGATTGACCAGCTTGATGGCGACCGGGTGGGGTTGGTGGGGTTTGCCGGCGACGCGTTCGTGCAAAGCCCGTTGACACTCGACTACGGGGCCGCTCGCCTCTTCTTGAACGCGATGGATCCGGAGATCATGTCGGTGCAGGGCACCAACCTGGGCCTGGCGGTCTCGGTCGCCCTGGACGCGTTCGCCTCGACCGACCGGCGCCACCGAGTGCTGGTGGTCATTACCGATGGCGAGGATCATGAAGGCGAGGTGGACGACGCCCTCGAGCGCGCCGCGGACGAGGGCGTCGTCATCTACACCGTGGGTATCGGGTCAACGGACGGGGTTCCGATCCCCGAACTGGACGCCGCGGGCCAGACCCAGGGCTTCAAGCGTGACGACGCCGGCTCGGTGGTCACGACGCGCCTCGACGAGGCCACACTGCGCTCGATGGCGGAACGAACCGGCGGCGTGTATTACCGCGCCTCGGCGGGCGGCACCGAGCTGACGGTGCTGGCCGAGGAACTGGCCGGAGGCGACGGGCAGGAATTCGAGAGCGAACAGGTCACGCTGTTTGACGAGCAATATCAGCTGTTCCTCGGTCTGGCGCTGGCGTTGTTGATGGCCGAGGTCCTGGTGCCAGATCGGCGGCGTGTTCACGCTGGCTGGACGGGGAGATTCAGGTGACCCGCTCCGAGACGTGCCTGTGCGTCGGATTCCTCGTGGTTCTCGCGCTGCCCGTGAGCGTCTCGGCGCAACCGGGCCGCGACACGGTTGCCTCCGGCAATCGTCTGTACGACGAGGGCCGTTTCGAAGAGGCCCACGAGCAGTATCTCGAAGCGCTGCGGGAGGCGCCCGATTCTCCGATTGCCCCGTTCAACGACGGGAACGCGCTGTACCGGACCGATGAGTTCCAGCGCGCGATGGAGGCGTATCAGCAGGCGGCCGAGAGCGGCGACCCCACCGTGGATGCGCGTGCCTGGTACAACCTCGGGAACGCGCTCTACAACCAACAGCAGCTCGAGCCGGCGCTCGATGCCTACAAGGAAGCGCTGCGACGCAATCCCGCGGACGCCGACGCCAAGCACAACCTGGAGGTGGCGCTCGAACAGTTGCAGGAACAGCAACAAGAGCAGCAGAACCAGGACCAGGACCAGGAGTCTGAGCAAGACGAGAACTCGGACGATCAACAACAGGGGGACGGACAACAAGACGAGTCGTCTGAGCCGGAACAGCCGAATGACCAGGAGGAACCGGACGACCAGTCGGCACCGCAGCCGGACCAGGAGGATCAACCGCAGGAGCAGCCGGAACCGGGCGGTGAACCACAGCCTCAACCGGGTGAGTTGAGTCGCGAAGAAGCCGAACGGCTGTTGCAGGCCATCAACGAAGACCCCGGTGAGATTCAACGCCAGCGCCGGACCACCGCACCCGTGCGCCCCCCCCGGAGGCCTTGGTGACCTTCGCTCGTCGACGGCCCACCCGGCTGGCACTGGCGATGCTGGGCCTCCTCTGCCTCCCGGCATCCGGTCTGGCCCAGACGGCACGGGCCTACCTGAGTCAGAACGAGGTGGGACTCAGCCAGCAGTTCGTGTTGAACGTGGAGATCGCCGGCACCCAACAGCTCGACGCGGACCCGACGTTGCCGGATCTGTCCGCGTTCGCGGCATACCTGGGCTCAGGCACGTCGACCTCTATGCAGATGGCAAACGGTCGCACCTCGGTGACACTCACCATCCAGTATCAGTTTCAAGCGACCGCGGTGGGCACGTTCGACATCGGACCGGTCACTGTCCCCGCGTCGGGGCAGACGCTCTCCACCGAACCGCTGACGATCCAGGTCACGAACGCCCCAGCGGCTACGAGACGACCCGGCGGAACCGACGGCGGCGTCGCGCCAGACAACCTGTTCATCACGGCCACGCCGAGCCAGGACACGGTCTACGTGAACGAGCCGGTCACGGTCGAGTATCGAATCTTCACCCGGGTCAACGTTGACGGGTACAACCTCGCCCAACAACCGAGCACCGCGGGTTTCTGGGCCGAGGAACTGGCGATCCCGCAGGCGGGCGTCGAGCAGGTCATTCGCGACGGCGTCCAGTACGCCAGCTCGGTGATTCGGCGAGTGGCTCTGTTCCCCACCAGCGCGGGCCCCAAGACCCTGGACCCGTTGACCATCGAGGCCCAGGTGCGCGTGCAGCGCCGTTCGCGAGGTTTCTTCGATGACCCGTTCTTCGGCCGAAGTCGTAACCGGCCGGTCGTCGTCGCGTCAGATCCGGTCGACATCGACGTGCTGACGCTGCCGGCCGGGCAGCCCCCCGGTTTCACCGGACTGGTCGGACAATTCGATATCTCGACGTCGATCGACCGAACGGACGTCAATACCAACGACGCCCTGACCTTCCGGCTCGAAGTCACCGGCACTGGCAATATCAGAACCGTGACCGCACCGGAACTGGGCTTCCCCACCGACTTCGAAGTCTATCCGCCCGATGTCACCGAGCAGGTGGAACCGTCCGGCGAGGGGGTACGAGGCCGAAAGATGTTCGAGTACGTGGTGGTGCCGCGCGCACCGGGTGACGTCTCCATTCCGCCGGTCGAGTTGGCATATTTCAATCCAGACACGGATGCCTACGCCGTGGCGACATCGGCCCCGATCGACCTGCGCATCGCCGGTGATGCGATCGACGCGCCATCGGGCCCTGGCGCTCGCCGACGCACGAGCATCGACGCGCAGCAAGACATCCGATTCATCCGAATCGCAGTACCCACGTTTCGTCCCATCGGTGCGTCGCTGTTTCGAAGCGCCTGGTTCTGGACAGTACTGCTGACACCGTTGGTGGCCATGGCCGGCGCCGTGGCCACGAGACGCCATCAGGACCGCCTGCGCGGAGACGTCGCCTACGCCCGACGCCGACGCGCGTCTCGAGTCGCCAAGCAGCGTCTCGCCAAAGCCGAGTCGCTACGTTCGCCAGAGCAGCACCGCGACTTCCATGCCGAAATAGGACGGGCCTTGCACGGGTTCCTCGGAGACAAGCTGAACCTCGCGGAGGCCGGGCTGGTGCGGGACGAGATCCGGTCGCACTTGACGTCGCGCGGGGTCGCCAACGACGTCATCGCGCCCTATCTGACCTGTCTCGAAGACTGCGACCGACAACGATTCGCGCCGACCGAACCAGACACAGCCGCGATGCAGGAGATGCTCACCCGCGCCGGGCAGGCGATGACCGCTCTCGACCAGGCCTTGTCATGATCACGAGACCCATCCTCACCCTCACCACCGCGATCTGCCTGGGATTGCTGGCCAGCGGGACTGCCGCCGGCCAGGACGCCTTTTTCGACGAGGGGAATCAGCGGTATCAGGATGGCGATTTCGATGGCGCGCTGGCGAGCTATGCTCGCATTCTCGAGGCGGGGCTCGAGAGCGGAGACCTGTACTACAACCTCGGCAACACCTACTTCAAACGAGGAGAAATCGGCCCGGCAATTCTGTACTACGAACGCGCGCGTCGTTTGATGCCGGGTGACGACGACCTCCTGGCGAATCTGGACCTGGCGCGGCAACAGACGGCCGACGAGATCACTCCGTTGCCTGAGTTCTGGATGTTCCGTGCGGTCCGATGGTGGGTGGGACTGTTGCCACTGACGGCGCTGGCATGGGTCGTCGCCTTGGCCTATCTCACCGCGACCACCGCGGTCATCCTGCTGGTCCTCAAACCGGGAACACCGGTAGCCCTGTGGGCCCGCCGCGCAACTATTGTCGCGGCCACGGTCGCCCTCGTTCTCGGGCTCAACCTTGCGGTCCGGGAACTGGGAATCGGCGCTCCCCAGGAAGCGGTCGTGATGGCCACGGAAGCCGACGTCCAGAGCGCGCCGTCGGATGACAGCGCGCTCCGGATCTTCAGGGTGCACGAAGGCGTCAAGGTGCGGATGGGCCGCGGGTCCGAGGAGTGGGTCGAAATCGTGCTCGAAGACGGCACCGTCGGCTGGGTAGCCGCGCAACAGTTGGAGCCGATATAGGGGTTACTGTTTCTTGCCGGAGCCGGTCATGCTGAACATGCCGTCGTTGATGTCCTGAGTCGCGTTCATGGTGTCGCCATCGAGGCTGAGGGTCAGGACGATGCTGACATCGTTGCCTTGGAAATTGCGTGCGAAGGTGAGTACGAGGCTCTCGGCGTCCTTGGCCACGTCGGTGATATCGATGGCCCCGCCGCGTCCGCCCTCGAGCCGGGCGGCGACTTTGCCGTCCTCATCTCGAACCACTACCGTCTGTTCGTTCGAGCCCCGCGGCGTCTCCATCGTCAAGACCCACGTGCCCATGAACGCGCTCGCGTCGCCGGCATCGACCGACGACGCTTGACCCGCCGCGACCGAACCGGCGGCAAGCAGCACGACCGCCGCGGCCATCACAATCTGTCGTCTCATCATCATCGAGCCCTCCCTCGGCACGGGCATCGTATCAGGTTCGGAGAGCCCCTCCCCAACGTCTTTCGATCTGGTGACGACCACGGTATCCTGGCCCTCTGTATGCCTTGCAACGAACGACTGGCCGAGCGCGTCCGGCAGCTCCTCGCCGATGCTGTATGGTGGCGGCATGCCCGGGAACGCGCCCCACGTGGTCGGCATCACCGGTGGCTCCGGGTCTGGCAAGACGACGCTGGCCCAAGCGCTGCTGGGCGCCCTCCCGGTCGACGACGCGGTGGTCCTTCCGCTGGACGCCTACTATCACGACCTGTCGCACCTGAACCCGGACGCGAGACGGCACCAGAACTTCGACGTTCCCGACGCCCTCGACTGGGAACTGTTCGAGACGGACGTGCGGACGCTGCGAGGCGGAGACCGGATAGACCGGCCGATCTACGACTTCGCCAACCACACCCGTCAACGTGGGAGCCTGCCCGTCGAGCCCCGACCGCTCGTGATCGCGGAAGGGTTGCTGCTGCTCTGCCACGCAGGCATCCGGGCGCTCATTGATACGTCGGTGTTTCTCGACGCAGACGACCAGACGGCGGTCGACCGGCGCGTGGCGCGCGACCGTCGCGAACGCGGTCGACGGCGGGATGACATCCGGACCCAGTTCGCACGTGACGTGCGGCCGATGTTCGAACGATACGTGCGGCCGACACGACGATGGGCCACGCTGACGCTTTCGGGGACAGCGCCAGTCATACACAACGTCGAGTACGTGCTGAAGGCGCTGGGGCGGGACAGCACAATCGGTGGATTGGGCGACGGGTTCAAGAAGTAGCGTACGGCGTGGCCAGACGGTATTCGGGGTGCGTGTCCAGGTACGCCGCGATCCGGTCCCGTCTGGTCGTCGCGTCGGCGAGAAACGCCACGGCGACCGTCAGCCGATCATCCGGCTGCGCGCAGCTCAGCCGGAGAAACCCACCGCCGGCCTCACCAAAGCACTCGCCACCCAGACAGGCGACTCCGAGGGCGTCGTCCGCCCCTTCCAGCAGATACATCGCGAGCCCGTGCGACGTGATCGTGTCGCGATTACAGATGGCCGCGACAGACGGGAACACATAGAACGTCCCCCCGGGTGCCAAACAGCTGACGCCCTCCACCGCGTTCAGTCCGGCCACCAGTAGCTGCACCTTGCGGTGGAACTCCCGCATCCGTCCGTCGCGGTACTGCCGGCCATCCTGCAGCGCGGCAATGCCCGCCGCCTGGGTAAACGGCGGCACACACGACAACGCCGTATTGGTCAATAAGTCAAAGACGTTGACCGTATCGGGGCTCGACACCGCGTACCCCAGTCGCCATCCGCTCATGCTGAACGACTTGCTGAAGGTATAGGCCGCGACCGTCTGGTCCAGCATGCCTGGCTGGGCGAGCAGGGACTGATGCCGCCCGTCCCACACCATGCAGTCATATGGTTCATCGCTGAACACTGCTATGTCGCGACCGCGAATCAGGTCGGCCAGCCCCTGCAGGTCCTCCTCCGTAGTCACCCCACCGGTCGGATTGTGCGGGCTGTTGAGGAAAATTCCTTTCGGCCTCGGATCCTCCTGGAGGAATCGGCGGACGTCATCGAGGTCGGGTCGAAACGCCCGCGCCGCACGCAGACTGGACAACACCATGCGTGCCCCGCGCCGCGCGATGTTCGCCGGATAGGTCGGGAAGTAGGGACTGAACACGAGTACGCCGTCATCAGGCTCGAGAAACGCTTCGCAGAACAGCTGCTCGAACGTCTTGGCGCCCGGACCCGCCACCACGTTCTCCGCCGACACCGAGAGGCCGTGCTCTGCATTGACGTAGGCGGCGGCGGCCGCGCGAAACTCCGGTAGCCCGGCTGACGGCCCATACGTGGTGCGGCCATCGCGGATGGCCTGAATACCGGCCTCGACGGCGCAGTCTGGTGAGGGAAACGGACTGTCTCCGATCTCGAGCTCGATGACGTCTTTGCCGGACGCGCTCAGACGCCGCGCCATCGCGAGCACCGTGAACGCGCCTTCGGGCCGAACCGTGGCCGAGAAGCGGGTGAATGACGGGGGCATCGAGATTCCTCAGAAAAAACTTCAGGGCGGACCGCAAGGAGGTCGCGACGGAACGTTCTCAGAAAGGAGGAGGCAAAGAATGACCCGCTCTCGACCCGCACCGTCCGGACCAGCGCCGCGCCAGGACCCGCGACTGTATCAGATTGGCGTGCTCTCCGTCCTGCTGCTCTACGGCGTTGGGCAGCTCGATTTCGACGTCTCTCCGGCCCGCATCGGACTGACGCTGTGCGCCTGTCTCGCCACACAGTATCTGTGTACGCGCCTCTGGGCGTTGCCCCGGTTCGACCCGCTGAGCGCCGGGATCTCGGGGCTCTCGCTGTGTCTCCTGCTCCGCACTGATCGGCCGGAGCTCGTGCTGGTCGCGGCCCTTGTCGCCATCGCCAGTAAATTCCTGTGCCGCGTCGACGGCCGGCATCTGTTCAACCCCACGAACCTCGGTCTGGTCGTCATGTTGGCGACAACCGGCGACGTCTGGGTCTCGCCGGGTCAGTGGGGCAATCTGGCGTTCGCGGCGTGCCTGCTGGCGGGGCTGGGCGGGCTGGTGGTGCACCGAGCCGAGCGCGCCGATGTGACCTATGCGTTTCTCGCCGCTTACAGCCTGCTGGTCGTGGGCCGCGCCGTCTGGCTTGGCGACCCGCTCTCGATCCCCTTGTTGCATCTCCAGAGCGGGGTCTGCTGCTCTTCGCGTTTCTCATGATCTCTGACCCAAGGACCACACCCGATTCGCGCGCAGGACGTATCTGTTTCGCCGCGCTCGTGGCCAGTGGTGGCGTGCTGGTGGAGTTCGGCCTGCATCAACCGAACGGATTGTTGTGGTCGTTGGCGGCTGCCGCGCCGCTCACGGTTGTCATCAATCAGCTGCTCCCGGGCCCGCGGTTCGGCTGGTCGTCTGGTTTCCTGGCGATCCGTCCGCGTGGACGGCGTTGCGTCGTCGGTCACAGCCCGCCTGGCTGCTCCCTCCTTGCGCCTTGTCACATAAACGGCTTGCCAGGGAACCGCTCCCCCGTTGTTTTTCAGCACCTGCTAGGGCTTCGGTGGTCGCCCCGTCGCTGCTCTCCCAGCGCACGTAGCCCTCACCCCTCAACCAAGAAGGACGCATCATGACGCTCACCCGCGCCGCTCGTCTCGGAATACTCACCCTGGTCGCTTGGATGGCGACGACGCCCGCCGCGCTCGCCTTCTGCGGCTTCTACGTCTCGAAGGCGGACACCACGCTCTTCAACCGCGCTTCAAAGGTCGTCCTGGTGCGAGACGGTGACCGCACGGTGGTCACGATGGCCAACGACTTCCAGGGCGACCCGCGCGAATTCGCGATGGTCATTCCGGTACCGACGTTGTTGACTCGTGCTCAGATCCATGTCGGTGACCAGGCGGTGCTCGACCATCTGGACGCCTACACGGCGCCGCGATTGGTCGAGTATCACGACCCCGACCCGTGTCGGCCGATCGTCAGGGAGCTGGCCATGGCCTCGGCCCGGCAGCCCCTGGTTCGACCCACCTCCCAGGACCGCGACGAGTCGTTGGGTGTCACCGTCGAGGCAACCTACTCCATCGGCGAGTACGACATCGTCATCCTGTCGGCGGAGCAGAGCGGAGGGCTCCAAACCTGGCTGCGGGAGGAGGGCTACCAGATTCCGGCCGGTGCCACCGAGGTGTTGGGCAGCTACATCAAGCAGGGCATGCGGTTCTTCGTGGCCCGGGTCAACGTGGACGAACAGGCGGCGCTTGGCTACACCTACCTGCGCCCTCTCCAGATCGCGTTCGAGTCGCCGAAATTCATGCTGCCGATCCGGCTTGGCACCGTGAACGCCGACGGACCACAGGACCTGTTCGTGTTCGCGCTCACCCGCACCGGGCGCGTCGAAACCCGGAACTACCGCACCGTGAAGGTCCCGACCGACGTGGAGCTGCCGGGCTTCCTGAAACAGCCGGACGAGTTTGCGACGTTCTATCAGGCGATGTTCAGCCGGCAGGTCGACGACGCGAACCGGCGTGGCGTGTTTCTGGAGTATGCGTGGGACATGGCCTGGTGCGACCCGTGCGCGGCCGACCCGCTGAGCCGGGCCGAATTACGCGAACTCGGGGTGTTCTGGGTCGATGACGCGCCGGCCCCAAACCGACGAGGAGCCGCGGCGGACGTGTTCGTCACGCGGCTGCATGTGCGATACGACGCGGAACACTTCCCCGACGACCTTCGATTCCAGGCCACCGGCGACCGCACCAACGTCCAGGGACGATACGTGTTGCGGCAGTCCTGGCGGGGGTCCGGGAGTTGCGCGGCGGTCAGGGAGTATCGCCGGACGGTCGCCGCTCGCGAAGAACGCGAGGCCCAGACGCTGGCGTCGCTCACCGGCTGGGACCTCGAGACCATCCGCGCGAAGATGGGCCTCGAGTCGGGGCCACCAGCCGCGGCAAACGCAAGCTGGTGGCAACGTCTGTGGGCACGGTAGCCGTGGGTCGAACCGGCGTGGACGGCTCAGCCCTCAGGGCTTTCCTGCCCGGGGCTTCATCGCGCGTCTCGGGCGACGACAAAAATCTGGAATCGGCCACGAGCACGCGCCTCGGGACGAGGCTCGAGACCCCGACGCGCCAACCGCGACATGACGTCGCCCACGCTGACGCCCTCGTCGGTGGCAATACACCGGGCGGCTTCCAGTACGTCGTCGTCGATTTTCAATGTCGTGCGCACCAGCCGAGCGTAGCGACGGGTCACGGTGGCGTCGAGATGCTGTGATGTCATGGTGTCTCTCCTCCGTTCGGGCCATGACATCGATGTGCAGAGGTCGTGCCAGCGCCGAGCGCGCTTCGCCACCGGCGAAAGCCGGACCAGCCCGCAGCGGTGGTCTCGCTTTCTGCGACGCGGCGTGTCGGTCAGAGGCGCAATTCACGCGGCTGGTCCTGTCTCGGAGGCACGAAAAAAGGGCCGAGCCATTGGGGCTCGGCCCAGATCGTGTCGATAGACAACCACGCCTCACGGGCCAGACGGCCCCGGCCTTCTAGTCGCCGACGATCGCTTGATAGACGAGACTGCGCGACAGTTGCTGGACCTCGCCGATGGCGCCGCCACTGTGCTGGATCATGCCGACGAAGGTCAGGTCCTGTTCGGGGTCGATCCAGAACCAGGTACCGGCGATACCCACCCAGTAGTAGGAACCCGTTGACCAGGATTCACCCGACGCCGCGCCGTCGGTGACCACTGAGAAATTGAGCCCCCAGCCCTGCCCTGGCCGGCGGTACGTGGCCTGCTGGCCGTCGGTGAGATGATTCGCCCGCATCATCTCGATGGTCCGGGGCGACAGCAGCCGCACTCCGTTCAACTCGCCGTCATTCAGCAGCATCTGCGCGAAGCGAATGTAGTCGGGGGCTGTCCCATACAGTCCGCCACCGCCGGAGGGACCGGCGGGCGGTGTGGTCCGTAGTGCCCCCCGACCTGCAGACGACGCCGACAGGGCTCCGCCGTTTCCGCGGTCCGGCGAATGCATGGCCGCCACGCGTTGTGTCTTGTCGGACGGCACATAGAACGCGGTATCCACCATACCGAGCGGTTCGAAGATCCGCTCCTGCAGGAAATCACCGAGCGGCTGTCCCGCGATCTGCTCAACGAGATAGCCCTGCACGTCAACCCCGGAGCTGTAGGCCCACATCGCCTGCGGTTGCGCAATCAGCGGCACCTGCACCATCTTGTCGATCATCGTCTGGAGCGACGCGTTGGGATCGAGCACCCCGTTCGCCTGGAAAGCCTTGGTCACCGCGTGACGCGGGTTCAACACGTAGCCCAGCCCGGCGGTGTGTTTCATCAGATCGCGGATGGTGATCCGCCGGCCACGCTCGATGTCCTCGACTTGCATCGTCCCGTCGGCGTTTTCCCCGGTGTAGACCTTGAGGTTGGCAAATCCTGGAATGTACTTCGACACCGGATCATTGAGCTGAAACTTGCCCTCTTCGTGCAGCATCATCATCGCCACGCCGACGACCGGTTTCGTCATCGAGAAGATGCGGAAGATGGAATCCATCCCGACCGCTTCGCCCGTGCCGACGTCAAGCGTGCCGACCGCGTCGGTGTGCACGATCTTGCCGTGCCGCGCGAGCATGGTGACGACACCGGCCAGCTTCCCGTCGTCGACCATCGCTCGCATGCCATCGTCAAGACGCTGGAGCCGCTCGGATGAAATGCCGACTGCTTCGGGCGACGTCGCCTCGAGGTCACGTGCCAGCTCCGCTTCGGCCGCGGCCGGCCCGCTCTGGAACGTGGTTGTGCCAACAAGCACCACCGTGAACAGCGCGAGCACAGCAAACCCTACCCGCCAACGGATCAGACTCGATTGCACAGACACACCTCCTGAAATTTTCAAAGTGACGTCCTAGACTACTAGAAAAACGGTCCCTCTCAATGCTCGTCTTGATCCGTATCATCGTTTCTGACGCGTCGGTGTCCTGGAGGTCCTACATGTCTGTTCTCAGGTCGTTGGCCGTCACGCTGCGATCGTTCCGGAGTGCCCCGCTCTTCACCGGGCTGGTCGTGGCCACTCTGGGGGTCGGTATCGGCGCGGCCACGCTGGTGTTCAGCATCGCGGACGGGCTTGTGCTGAATCCATTCCCGTACCCGGAGCCGGGTCGATTGGTGGGCGTTGGCACCGCGTATCCGAAACTGGGCGGTGAATTGCGGTTCTGGGAACACTTGTCGCCACTGGAATATCTTGATCTGGCCGATCAGAGCACGCTGACGGACGTTGTCGCGTGGGACATGGGCAACCGCCAGATCGATGAGCTGGGTACGGAGAACGTCTTTACCGCGTTCTGGTGGGGAGACGCGTTTCCCACCCTCAGAATGACCCCAGCCGTGGGCCGCGGGTTTCGGCCCGACGAGATCGGCCAGGGCGCCCAGGTGGCCATCGTCAGTCACCGGCTGTGGCAAGACCGCTTCCGTGCCGACCCGGATCTGGTCGGTGAGCCCATTCACATTGCCGGCGACCCCTACACCTTGGTGGGGGTCATGCCAGCCGGGCACTGATTTTCGGCACGGACCTCTGGACCCCGATGGTAGTCGGGCCCGAGCGATTTCCCCGTGATCGTCGTCAGTTCCAGATTCTCGCCAGGCTGGCCCCGGGGGCGACGCTGGAGACGGCCAATGCCGAACTCGAGACGCTCGCCCGCCAGACGGAGCTGACCTATCACAGCGAGTTCCCGGTGTACGAAGGTTGGCAGCTCAGAGCGCAGACCTGGAATGACATCAGCGCGCAGTAACTGAAACCCGCGGCATTCGCGCTGCTCGGCGCGGTGACATTCGTGCTGCTGCTGGTCTGCGCCAACGTCGCCAGTTTGCTACTCTCGCGCGCTACGACCAGACGGCGCGAGTTTGCCGTCCGGTGGCGGCCGGCGTGTTTTTCAGTGCGTTGGTGGACCGGCTGGAGCAAATACACCCGACCCATTGACCCTGGGTGGTGTTGCCCTGACGTTGATAGTGGCGGCCGGGTGCGCCAGCTATCTCCCCGCGAGGCGCGCCAGCAGCCTTGATCCGGCAACCGCGCTCCGGGTGTGAGACTCGTTCAGGGTCCCTCTTCCAACCGGGCGAGGCGCCGATCGAGGTCGCCGTAGGCGACTTTCAGGATATCAACGTCGCGCCCTTTTTTCTCCACGCGAGCCTCCGTCCGCTCCCAGCGGTCGATCGCTCTGTCCATCTTGGTGTTCAAGACACCCACCCCCTCTGCGATCTGTCGGATGTCACT
Source organism: Vicinamibacterales bacterium (assembly GCA_029940535.1). Classification (GTDB taxonomy): domain Bacteria; phylum Acidobacteriota; class Vicinamibacteria; order Vicinamibacterales; family UBA8438; genus UBA8438. Next base: position 4,714 of record JAPYUM010000017.1, on the reverse strand, counting down.
CTGACTCCGCTCGAATAGCATCCGGGTCTGCGCCATCGACTCGTCGATCTTCGAATCGAGCCGCTCGGTCACCACGTCGACCTTCGAGTCGAGTTCGTCGACCTTGTGGTCCAGAGATGCGAGACTGACGCGCGGGCTGTTTGTCATGCCAGTCCATCCTAGCATCGTCCGTGCCAGCGTCGGACGACCTGACGTGGCTCGGTGTCGTTGCCCCGCGTACGCAGGATCTGCACGTATGCCCGCGACCGTCGTACGCCTTTTGCGCCTCGGCGCGCGACAATGCGCGCCCCGCGGTCGCGGAGTGGGGCACTCGGGGTCCCCACGAAGCGGCCGCGTGGGGTTCGGGGCGCAGCCCCGTCCAAGTGATCAATACACCACGACGAACGATCCGTCCGGACGGACCGCGATGGTCGGGACACTGCGAGCTGGGATTGGACTCGAACCGATGCCCTCGTCACGGCGTGGTCGACCCGCGCGGTCGAACAACTGCCAGTGGAGCGTGCCACCTGATTGCCAACCGGGACCGTCGCCCCAGGCGAGCAGGATGTCGCCCCGGTCGTTCGACGCCACGGTGGCGTTCTTGCGGCGGAACTCGGCCTCGCCGGGAGGTGACACCGGATCGTCGAGACGATCGACATCCGCGAAATAGACCTGACCATCCGTTTCCCACGCCACCAGGGTGCCGTCCGGTCCGGCGCTCAGTGTGGTGGTGGCGATCGGGCAGGCGTTGAGTTCCCACGGCTGAATCAGCTGGTCGGTAAAGGTGCGGCCCTGGTCGGTGCTGGTCAGCAGCCGCATACCCCGGTGAATGTTCTCACCGGCTCCCCGGTAGGAGACGAACAGGGCACCGGCATCGTCCGAGACCGTGCGCAGACCGCAGCACCCGCAGGCGCCTTCGGCGGCAGGACTGACCGCGCGTGGCAGATCGAACAGGGCGCCGTTCTCACGCGACACCGCCATGTACACCCGACGCTGCGCGTCCTCCACCGGATCGGCATGCCAGAAGACGTAGACGTTGCCGTCGCCATCGACGGTGACCGTGGGGGCCGTTTCCACCCCGCCTTCGTCCTTCATCGACAGCGTCTGCTGTGGCCCGAACGCGCCGGTGTGGTCTGACCGGGCGTAGTGGAAACGCGTGGGGTCCTTGTGGAACCAGGTGACATGCAGCAGTCCGTCGGGGCCAATGGCGAGTTGCCCGCCATCGATCGGGCCAAGCCCGCTGACCGAATGCGGGTCGCTGTTGACCCGCTGCGGCGGCGACCAGTCGGTCGCATCGGCCGCACGGATCACATGCCAAAGGTCGCCGCTGGTCATCGAGCCGGTGTAGTAGACGAGATGCAACGTGCCTGCATCGTCGATCACGACCTGCGGGATGGAGCCTCCCTCTGGCGCCCGCAGCACGTCGACCTCGGGGATCGGTCCGGCGCACCCGACCAGCAGCGCGAGCGCAACGAGCAGAACGGAACGATTGGGGATGACAGGCATCTCTCTGAAGGATAGTCCAAGATGTGGTGATTTTCTCTGGCCGGTGGCCCCTCTGGACACCCGTCTCTTGCGACCCCCGGTCGGGGCGGATACGCTCGGGGCTGCGGCGGTGAGACTGTGGAACACCGCGATCGGAGGATTCAGTGGTGACTGGTGCCAGGAGCGTCGCGCGATGGATGTCGGGAGTCTGGCTTGGCTGTGCGTTGATGTCGGCCTGCGCCGCCGACGTGACACCGATCGCTCCGCGACCGACGACCGATTTCTCGATTCCATTCGAGCATTTCACGCTCGACAACGGGCTCGAGGTGGTGCTGCATGCGGATCACTCGGACCCGATCGTCGCGGTGGCGACCATCATGCACGTCGGGTCCAGCCGGGAGCGCCCCGGCCGCACTGGATTCGCGCACTTCTTCGAGCACGTCTCGTTCAACGACTCGGAGAACGTGCCGGTGGGCTCGAACCGCAAGCTCATCCCGGAACTGGGTGGCACGCGCAACGGCGGCACCAGCTCCGACATGACCATCTATTACGAGGTGGTGCCGAAGGACGCGTTCGAAAAAATTCTGTGGATCGACTCGGACCGGCTCGGCTACATGATCAACACCGTTACCGACGCGGCGCTGGAACGAGAGAAACAGGTCGTCAAGAACGAAAAACGGCAGCGGGTCGACAACGCACCGTACGGACACACCCAGATGGTCCAGCGAGCCGCGCTGTACCCCGAAGACCATCCGTATCACTGGACCGTTCTCGGCTCGCTGGACGACCTGCAGAACGCCACGCTCGAAGACGTCCAGTCGTTCTACAACAGGCTCTACGGCGCCAACAACGCCACGCTGGTGGTCGCCGGCGACATCGACATCGAGGAGACGAAGTCCCGGGTTCAGTACTGGTTCGGCGAAATACGCCGCGGCCCGGAGGCCAGAGCCCCGTATCCGCGGCCGGTCTACCTCGAGGCCTCCCGGTCGCTGATGTACGAGGACAACTTTGCCACCCTGCCCGAACTGCAGATCGTCTTCCCGACGGTCGAGCAGTATCACGAGGACGTCTATGCGCTCGACATCCTGGCTGACCTGCTGGCTGACAGCAAACAAGCGCCGCTCTACGAGGTCGTCGTCGAGGAACGACAGCTCGCGCCAAACGTGACGGTGCGCCACCCGGTGGCCGAAATCGCCGGAGAGCTCGTGTTTCGAGTTCGCGCGAATGCCGGAACAGACCTGGACGACGTCCTGGCCGCGGTCGGGGAAGGACTGGCGCGCTTCGAACGCGAGGGCGTGCACCCCGTCGCCCTCGAGCGGGCCAAGGTGCGAGCCGAGCGCGCCCTGCACGACGACATGGGGAGCGTGTTGGACAAGGCATTTCTGCTCGCCGAGTTCAACGAATTCACCGGTAACCCTGGCTACATCACGACCAGCGCCGAGCGCACGCTGGCGGTCACCGCCGAAGACGTGTTGGCTGTGTACGACCGTTACGTGAAGGGCCACACCTCGGTGACCACGAGCTTCGTCCCTCGTGGTGAGCCGGACCTGGCCGTCGACGGCGCCGAACCGGCTCTGGTCGTCGAGGAGGAGATCGTCTTGGGAGCCGAGACCGAAGTCTTACAAGGGGCGGAGGCTGACTACCTGCGCACGGGAACCGATGCGGATCGGTCGGAGCCACCGCTGGGCGAGGCGCCGCTCATCTCTGCGCCGCGAGTCTGGCAGGCAACGCAGGCGAACGGAATGACCGTCTATGGGATCGAGTCAGACGAGGAAGCGCTGGTCGCCTTCGACCTGACGCTACCAGGAGGCCAGCTCGGCGACCCGCCCGGCAAGACCGGGGTCGCCGGTCTGCTGGCGTCGCTGATGATGGAGGGCACCGCCCGCAGGAACCCGGCGGAACTGGAAGAAGCCATCGACCTGCTGGGTGCGCGCATCAACGTTGTCGCCGGGCGAGAATCGATTCGCCTCTCCGGCAGCACGCTCGCGCGCACCTTCGAACCGACGATGGCGCTCGTCGAGGAGCTCGTCCTGGCGCCGCGTTGGGACGAGACTGAGTTCGAACGACTCCAGCGCGAGCTGGACACCCGCCTGCGGGACCAGGCCGGCAGCCCGACGGCCATTGCCAACAACGTCTTCGGTCGGATCCTCTACGGTGACAATCATGCCTTCGCGAATCCGCCTGCTGGCACGCCAGATACCGTGGCCGGCATCGAGCTCGACGACCTGAAGCGCTACGCCTCCGCGTACGTCTCTCCAAGCGCGGCCAGCTTTCACGTCGTCGGCGCGGTCTCTCACGAAACGGTCCAGCAAACACTCGCCGGTCTCATTGAACGCTGGCCGGCCAAGCCGGTTGATATCCCGAACCAGCCGGAACCACCACGGGCGACCGGCCAAAGTGTCTACTTCGTCGATGTGCCGGGCGCCAAGCAGTCGGTGCTACAGGTCGGACGCCTGGCGCTGTCGGCCACCGACCCCGACCACACCCGTCTCGACTTCGCCAACGAGCGTCTCGGGGGTAACTCGAGTGGTCGTCTGTTCCAGCTGCTACGGATAGAGAAGGGCTACACCTACGGCGCCACGTCAGGTCTGGTCGATACCGTCGAGATGGGCCCCTGGATGGCACGTACCAGCGTCCGTGCCAACGTCACCCTCGAGTCACTCGAGCTCGTGAGGGATCAGATCCGGAACTATGCCGCCACGTTCACAGAAGAAGACGTGGAGGTCACGAAGAACCAGATCATCAAAGGCAACACCCGCGCCTTCGAGTCGCTCGGCGCCAAGCTGGGCCTGCTGCGCCGGATGAGCCGCTACGGCCTCGCGACCGATTTCGTAGAGCGCGATCAGGAAACGCTACTGGCGATGACGCTGGAAGACTTCCAGGATGTCATCACCACATACCTGGATGAGAGCCAGATGATCTATGTCGTGGTGGGCGATGCCGAAACCCAGCTCGACCGAGTGGCCGAGCTGGGCTACGGTGAACCAGTAGTCCTGGATCTCTACGGGCGCTAGGTTTTCCGACGAGGCGCCCGTCTGGCGGTGTTGCTTCGTCGGTCACAGCCCGCCTGGCTGCTCCCTCCTCGCGCCTGGCCAGACAGACGCCTCGTCAAAAAACCCCGCGGACGTGTTTCAGCAACACGGCTAGTGTAGATCGACGGCAGCAACGGACGGTCCGGACCACCGTGTCGATCCCATCGGCCAGTGCCAGCGTACGGTCGTCCAGCACCTTGAGAAACCCCTTCGCGCCG
>JAPYUM010000016.1:56711-66198 GCA_029940535.1 Vicinamibacterales bacterium | reverse complement strand
TCAGTTGCGAGTAGTTGATGTCTCTGTTGTTGTCGTGGAAGATGTACTTTCCCCAGTAGGGTGGCCCGCCAATCCGGTCCCGATCGTCGGTGATGTCGATCAAGTGCCGGTAATACCAGTCGACATAGCGGTCGCGCCCGTCAGGCTCGGCCGCCGGTGTCATGGTCACGATGACGTTGTCGCGAATCTGGTCGAACAGCGGGCCCGCTTCCACCGCCAGCCGGTAGGCCAGCTCCATCAACATCTCCGGTGGTCCGGTTTCGGCGCTGTGCAGCCCGGCCATGAAGTGGTAAATCGGTTTGGCCTGCGCGATGATCCGGTCCGCGTCTGCATCGGACAGCCCGCGCGGATCCGCCAGGCTGGAGAGATAGCCTCGATACTGCTCCAGGTCCCTGATGGTGTCGGCCGACGCGATCGCGACCACCACCATCTCGCGACCCTCGTCGGTGCGACCCGCAGACATGACGGTGACCCGCGGCGACGCGTCGGCGAGGGCCCGGTAGTACGACAGCAACTCCGCGTAGTAGGTCAGTTCGCGCGGCGCGCCGGCATGGTGGCCAAGGACATCCGCGGGCGACGGCACGGCGTCAGCTACAGGCAGATGGTCTACCAGCGGGCTCAGGAACTCGGGACGGGTGGTCCAGTCGCGTACATGCTCGGCAAACTCCTGGTCCATCGACTGCGTCGTTTGCGCGCTCACCAACGTGGGGTCGAGGCTCCCAACTGCGGCGACGACACTGAACGCCAGCGCCATGGTGGGTAGAAACCCATCCCCGCGCGAACCGGTTACTGCCTGCATGGTGGGTACTCCTGAAGAAGAGCGAGAGGGTGGAAAACGTCCAGCGATTCTACACGAGCGCGGTCTGGCCCTGGAGCTACACGACCCGCGCTCGATTGCGGATGTGGCAGACTACCAACGAATGTGTCACAACTTGTCCGTAGCGGTGGCGCGAAATAGTCCATATGCCGTGATACCTGATGGGTACGAGACTTGCTTCAGTATGTCCACGTTGGTCGCCTGTATGGGACGGCTTGGAGCCGACAGTGCTGGGGAGCCAGGCGGCCGGAACCGTTGGGGGGCATCGCATAGCGGTGCCCTCTTTTTTTTGACTAGCGGCATGTCTGTCCCCCTCCGTTCTGGATGGCGGTGCGTTGCTGGTCGTGCGATGAACAGTATCGAGTGATGGTGCCGGGTGGTCGGCGCCGGCGGGTGAGGAGAGGACGACGCGGACAGTGCAGCGCATCGATCTGAACGGCGACGTCGGCGAGTCGTTTGGCGCCTACACCATCGGCCACGACGAAGCGCTGCTGCGTCATGTGACGTCGGCAAATGTTGCCTGTGGATTTCACGGTGGCGACCCGTCCGTGATGCGCCAGACGGTGCGCTTGGCCGTGGCTGGAGGGGTGGCCCTTGGCGCCCACCCTGGATTTCCGGACCTGCAGGGCTTCGGGCGCCGTGAGATCACGCTGTCGGCGCAAGAGGTCGAAGACCTCGTGGCGTATCAGATTGGCGCGTTGACCGGCGTCGCGGCCGCCGAGGAGGCACGACTGCACCACGTCAAACCCCATGGTGCGCTCTACAACATGGCGGCTCGCGACCGGAAGGTTGCGGACGCGATCGCCCGTGCGGTGGTCGCCGTCGACGCAACCTTGGTGTTGTACGGGTTGTCCGGGTCATGCCTGGTCGAGGCGGGCGAAGCGGTTGGTTTGCGAACTGCCGCCGAGGTGTTCGCGGACCGGGCCTATCAGACCGACGGGTCGCTGGTGGCGCGTGATCAGCCCGGTGCCGTCATCGACGATCCAAAGGAACTCGTGGAGCGAGCCGTGCGGCTCGTTCAAGAGGGTGCGGTGAACACTGGAGATGGCGAGGTCGTAGCCCTTCGACGAGACACGATCTGTCTGCACGGCGATACCCCAGGTGCTGGCCAACTGGCCGCGCAGCTCCGGAGCGGACTGGAGGCCGCCGGCATCCGCGTGCGTCCGGTCGGTATCGGCGACTAGTGGTCGGGTGAAACGCTACCCGCCAGCGGCCGCCAGCACGAGGACGGCGGCGTCAGTGTACGGTGTACGGCTCGGTCAGAGCGAACTCGGCGATCTCTGCGTCGAATCCGGTGCCGTCGGCTCTCACCATCTGGTACGTCCCGCGCATCGATCCGAACGGGGTCCTCAACGGGCAGCCGGACGTGTACTCGAAAGACTCTCCGGGCGCGAGCGTCGGCTGGTGCCCGACCACCCCGCGCCCTTTGACCTCGTCCACCTGGTTCGAGCCATCCGTGATGATCCAGTGCCGGCTCACCAGTTGCACGGTCTCAGAGCCTTCGTTGGAAATGCGCACCGAATAGCTGAAGTACCACCGTTGTTCCTGCGCCACGGCATGCGAGAACTGTGACGTGACGAGGACGCGAATCCCGTTGGTGACCGCTTCCGATGTTTGGATACTGTTGTCCTGCATCAGCAGTCTTGGCAATGAGTCGACGGGCCAGCCTCATGGCGCTCCCACCGACTATAGTAGCGGAGATTCGGCGCCCCGCGAGAAGCGGCGTGCGCTCGGTCGTCCGTCATGATCCCGATCGACACTCTTCTCGGCGGCTACCGCACCGGCTATTTTCCGATGGCGGTGGACGACGGACTGCGCTGGTTCTCGCCTGGCCGGCGTGGCGTCATTCCACTGGACACGTTCCGGGTGCACCGGCGTCTGGCTCGGCTCGTTCGTCAGGGGCAGTTCCAGTGCACGGTGAATCACGCGTTTCGAGAGGTCATCACCGCGTGCGCCTCGCGGGTCGATGTCTCGGGGAACTGGATCGACCGAGAGATTGTCGAGAGCTACTGCGCGCTGCATCGAGTGGGACACGCGCATTCAGTGGAGGTTTGGGAGGAAGACCGTCTCGCCGGGGGGCTGTATGGGGTGAGTTTGCGGGGCGCGTTCTTTGGCGAGTCGATGTTTCACCGGGTGCGCGACACGTCGAAAGTGGCACTGGTGTGTCTGGTCGAGCGGCTGCGTGAGCGGGGGTTCGCGCTGCTCGACATCCAGTGGGTGACTCCGCATCTTCAGCAGTTCGGGGCAGTCGAGCTGCCGCGAGCGCAATATCTCGCCGCGCTCGAAGATGCCATGCGCCTGAAGTGCGTGTTCGCAGACCCCGGTTCGCCCGGGTGGGCGATCACCGGGCCAGATACATCGGACGGTCGGGGCTTTGCGCCAGGTTCCAGCTCAGCTGGTGCACCAGCTGAACGACCCGTGCCATCTTCTCGTAGTTGACGGTGTCCGGACGATCTCGTTCGGTATGGTAGTCGGGGTGCAGCCCTGTGTGGATGAAGAGCGCGGGAACGCCGCGATACAGAAAAGGCCATTGATCGCTGCGACGGAGCAGATTCGACGCGTTGTCGTCGTAACGAAACCTCAGCGTGAGTCCGGTCACGCGGTTGGCGCGCTCGGACGCGCGCTTGAGATCTGACGAGCGGCTGTACCCCAGAATGTTGACCGCGTTCCGGTTCGACTCCGCTGTCTGAGCGGTGAGCCCCTGAAACCGCGCGCCGGCCCCGGCCGGCACCTCCTCGTTGCGGCCGATCATGTCCATGTTCAATACCGCCACGGTCTGCTCGAGCGGATGCACGGGGTCATCGGTATACGACCAGGCGCCCAGCAACCCTTGCTCCTCCGAATTCCAGGCCGCAAATAGTATCGACCGCCGCGGCCGGATGCCCTCGAGGCCGGCCTCGTGATAGGCCTCCGCGATCTCGATCAGTCCCGCCACGCCTGAGGCGTTGTCGTCGGCGCCGTTGAACACGCGCAATCCGTCCGCGCCTTCGTGGTCGTAGTGCGCGGTGATGAGGATCCACTCGTCTCGAAGATCCGGGTCGGCCCCCTCGATGAGCCCGACGACGTTGCGGTTGGGCTGAAGTCGTCGGTGCACCGACGTGGTCAGCTCGACAAGTTGCCCTGGGAGCGGCACCGCCTCGATTCCACCTGGTCGCTCGGCCTGCCGTGTCGCCAACTCGCGCAGGGTCAAGCCGGCGTTGTCCATGATCTGTTCCGCCAGGTCCCCAGAGATCTGGACCACCGGGATTCGGACTCGCTTGGTCCAGCCGGCCACCTGATAGCCGGAGGGGCGTCTCGGTCGGTCTGGCCAGACGCTGCGTAAGGGACGAGTCGTGCCGCGTCGGCCCGCATGATTGTGCAGATCTGGCGCGATCAACACGGCGGTCGCCCCCGCCGCCTGCGCGGCCAGCACTTTCCGCACCGGTCGTGAGTGCTCTGATGCGATCACACCGTCGAACGGGCTGTCGGCATCGAACTCACCTGGTTCGTGGTTCAGGATCAGGGCGACCTTGCCGTCGAGCGCCGACGACGATTGGTAGTCGTCGTGCTCGAGCGCGGCCGCGCTGATGCCGAACCCGACGAAGACGACCTCGCCACCGGCCGTCCCGCTGGCGCTGGTCGGATCCGGGTAGTACGCGGAGCCAAACGTCACATCCGTGGCGGGTACTCCGGGTACTTCCAGCCGGTTGTCGTCGCCGAGGCCCGTCGTTATGAGGTCGAAGGATTGGAAGTGCGAGCCGTTTGTCCCGACGCCTGAGAGTCCCAGCCGGTCGAATCGGGAGGCGATGAACTCGGCGGCTTGCCGGTTGCCGGGGGTGCCGGTGCGCCGGCCCTGCATGTGGTCGCCGGCCAGGAATCCCACATCGGCCTGCAGATCGTCGGCGCGGATGGTGTCGCCACCCGGGGCAAGGTCCGGGTCCTGCGCCGCCACGACCACGACCACGACCACGACAGTTGGTATGGCAACCCCGAGCGTCCACCCTGCGCGCATGGAGTTCATTCTATCGCCACACCCGTGCGGTAGGATCGCACGACCGAAGGCGAGGCAACTATGAGTAGATACGCGGAGAAGGCGTGGGGATTCGGATTGATCGGGGTTGCGGCGAGTGTGGCGATGGCGGGTGTCGGATGCGGCAACGGGGCCGCGACGGTGAGCGCGCCCGGCTTCGACGTTATGGAGCGCTCGATCGTGGAACTCGGGGCGGCGCTCGATGCCGGCGAGGTGACTTCTCGTCAACTGGTGACCGGGTATCTCGCGCGCATCGCGGCCTACGACACGCGCGGTCCCGGATTGAACGCGATGGTGCTCCTCGGCGACGACGTGTTGATGGTGGCTGACGCTCGTGATGCCGAACGTGCGCAGGGCCAGGTGCGGGGGCCGTTGCACGGCGTGCCGGTCGTGGTCAAGGACAACTACGACACCGCCGACATGCCGACCAGCGCCGGGACTATCGGGCTGGCCACGTCGATTCCGCCGGACGACGCGTTCCAGGTCCGGCGCTTGCGAGAGGCGGGCGCCATCATTCTTGGGAAGACGAACATGCACGAGCTGGCTCGCGGCATCACCACCGTGAGCTCGATCGCGGGACAAACACGGAATCCGTACGATCCGTCGAGGAATCCAGGGGGGTCGAGTGGCGGCACCGGCGCCGCCGTCGCCGCCAGTTATGCGGCCGTCGGCATGGGCAGCGACACCTGCGGCTCGATCCGTATCCCCTCGGCGCACCACGCGCTGGTGGGGCTCCGTGGCACCCGTGGCCTGGCCAGCGGCGACGGCATTATTCCGCTGTCCACCACGCAAGATATCGGCGGACCGCTCGCGCGGTCGGTCGAAGACCTGGCGATCACGCTGGACGCGACGGTGGGACCCGATCCGGCTGACCAGACAACTCAGCGCGGTGTGGGGCGTATCCCGGCCACCTTTACCGACGCCCTCGATCCCGGCGGGCTTCGGGGCGCTCGGGTCGCGCTGCTCGAGGAGTTGCTCGGGGACACCGGCGCCGAACGTCCGGTGCGATCTGTCATCGAGGCGGCGGCCGAGGAGATGACCGCCGCCGGGGCCGAGGTGGTGGAGATCGGCGAGACCGACTTCGGCTCCTTGCTGGATGGGGCGTCGCTGATCGGGCTCGAGTTCAAATTCGACTTCGATCGCTATCTGGCCGGTACCCCGGGAGCGGCGGTGCGTTCGCTGGCCGAGCTCGTCGAGCGAGGGCTCTACCATCAGGTGCTTGGCTCGGGAACCCTACAGCGATCGCTGGACGTCGAGTCGCTCGACACCGACGAGTATCGGGCCCGCCGGACGAAACGTGACGACGTGCGGCTGGCCGTCGAGGCCCTGCTCGACGAACATAATCTGACGGCGCTCATCTATCCCACCATTCGTCAGACGGCTCGCCCAATCGGCCAGGGCCAACCTGGCAGTAACTGCGCCCTCAGCGCGATTTCTGGTTTGCCGGCTATCACCGTGCCAGCCGGATACGCCACGGACGGCATGCCGGTGGGACTGGAGATGATTGGCCGGGAGTTCGCCGAGGCCGACCTCATACGATTGGCCTATGCGTTCGAGCAGGTCACCGGTCATCGGCGCGCACCGGACAGTACACCGAGTCTCGTGACGCCCCCGGCGCCAGAGTATGTCGAGGTGGGACACGACAGCGACGATGGCGTTGGATTGCGGGCGCGGTTCGATCTCGACCGAGCCACACGCAGCTTGCGCTACACGGTCACCGTGCACGGTCTCCTGAATCACGACGTGTTGTTTTCCCACGTCCACCGGGCGACCGATGGCGCCGCCGGCCCGGTGACCCACCTGCTCGGGGGGCGAACCCAGTCGCGGATGTCCGGGGTCGTGGCCCTGTCAGCGGCGGAATTGCAGAGCCTTCGCGACGGCGATCTCTACGTAGATGTGCACACCACGTCGAACCTGGACGGGGTCCGCGTCGACATCACCTGGCCAGAGATGGAGTAAGAAAAGCGCTCGCGATGTGGCAACCGGATTGACGAACCCAGAGTGCGCTAAAGCCCGAAGCCCGTCTACGGCGCCAACGTGAGCCCAGCCCCTGGTCCCACCGGCAGACCCAGGGTCATCCAGATCACCAGCAGGACTGACCAGCACATGAAGAACGTGACGGTGTAGGGAAGCATCGTGGCGACGACCGTGCCGATGCCGGACCGTTTGTCGTAGCGCTCGAAGAACGCGACGATCAGGGCGAAGTAGGACATCATCGGCGCGATGATGTTCGAGGTGCTGTCACCGATGCGGTAGGCGGTTTGCGTCAGCTCAGGTGTGTAGCCAAGCAACATGAACATCGGCACGAAGACCGGCGCCATGATGGCCCACTTGGCCGAGGCGCTGCCCATGAAGAGGTTGATGAACGAGGACAGCAGTACGAAGCTGAGCATGAGCGGGATGCCGCCGAGCCCCGAGCTGCGCAACGTTTCAGCTCCTTTCACCGCCATGATCAGACCCAGGTTGGTCCAGTTGAAGTAGGCGACGAACTGGGCGGCGAAGAAGACGAGTACCAGGTAGGTGCCGAGCGTGCTGATCGTCTTGCCCATCCCGTTCATGACGTCGGCGTCGTTTCGAAACGCGCCGGTCGCCGCGCCGTATGCCACCCCGACCACGGTTCCGCCGAGGAAGATGAAGGCAACGATTCCCGAGAGAAATGGAGATCGCAGCAAACCGCCTGTCTCCGGGTTGCGGAGGAATCCGTCGGCCGGCACCGTTCCCCAGAGCAGGAACGCCACGAACACCCCCGCCGCCAGCAGGGCGTATCCAAGCCCCCGTCGTTCGATGCGCGATAGCTCCTGCAGTACATCCGGCGCGTCGGTGTCTCCCTGTCCTTCGTAGGCGCCCAATCGAGGAATGACGATGCGTTCGGTGACCCAGGTGCCCGCGGTGGCGATGACAAAGGTGGACACCACCATGAAGTAGTAGTTGGCAGCGGGGTTCACGCGGTACCCGTCGTCGACGATACGGGCTGCCTCTTCGGACAGGCCAGCGAGCAGTGGGTCGACGGTACCGAGCAGCAGGTTGGCACTGTAACCGCCGGACACGCCGGCGAAGGCGGCCGCGAGCCCGGCGATCGGATGCCGTCCGGCGCCCAGGAAAATGATGCCGCCCAACGGCACCAGCAGGACGTAGCCGATCTCGCTGGCGGTGTTCGACAGGACGCCCGCGAGCACGATCACGAAGGTGAGCAGGTGCTTGGGAGCCGACAGGACGAGCAGCCGCAGCCCGGCCCCGATCAACCCGCTGCTTTCCAATACGCCGATGCCGAGCATCGAGACCAGGACGGTCCCCAGCGGTGCGAAGCTGGTGAAGTTGGTCACCATCTCCGTCAAGATTCGATGGAGCCCGGCGACCGTGGCCAAACTCACCGGCTGAATCAGTTCGCCGGTCCCGGGATGCACGACTTCAATCCCGGTCCGGGCCGCAACGGCCGAAACCAGCACGATGACGCCGGCCAGAATCGCGAACAACGTGCCGGGATGCGGGAGGGCATTGCCCCCACGTTCGACGGTGGAGAGGAAGACCGTCAGAGCCCGGCTCAGAAACGCAGTACGACCACTCATGGCGCGGAACTGATCAACGTGGCCGGCAGGGGCGTTGGCAGCATCGTGCTATCCTACGTGGGCTGTCTGAGCTTTGCCAGTACAGCCTAAATCCCCCGACTGTCCCCCCTAACCGAAGATGAACGACGCGCAGCCCGGGCGCGGCTCACTGGCGAGCCAGCGGAGCGCCGCCACGGCGGTCGGGGTCGGCGCCGCTCGTCGACACATCCTGCTCTGTTGCGACCAGACGAAGGCCAAGTGCTGCGACCACGCCCGTGGGCAGGTCGCCTGGGACTATCTCAAGCGACGTCTCCGCGAGTTGGGGCTGTCCGAGCAGGGTGGCGTGCTACGCACGAAAGCCAATTGTCTGCGCGTCTGCGAGGGCGGTCCGATTGCCGTCGTCTACCCGGAAGGTGCCTGGTATCGGGAGTGTGATCCACCCGTCCTCGAGCGGATTATCCAGGAGCATCTGGTCAGCGGACGGGTGGTCGCGGCGTTCTGCATCCAGGAGCGGCCGCTGGTCGCCAGCCTCGGCCCGAGGAGCTGACCCACCGCGACAGATCTATGAGTGTGGTGTCGTTCCCGACACAGGTGTCGTGATTGGTGCCTTTTTGGGACAGAATGGCGGCTCGATACTCGCTCATGCGGTCCAGTTAGAATTGTTGTAACACTATTATGTGTAGCGATTTACAAGATGCTACATGGGCTCTGTTGGAACATGGCCCGATTATTGCTTTAGATGGAGGTAGCGTCCGTCCAGATGGCCCCTGACGCGGGCTAGGGCCTGACCGGAGCCGTCTGGATGACACTGAAGGGTTTTGCTCCCGGCCGTGGGCACCCGGTTGCCAATCGGTTGCACCGTCGGCTATATCCCGCTTACGACCCACCACAGCCCGGCTGTGGCCGACATTGTCGGCGACACCGGGTCCTTCCTTATACGGACCTACGCGAGTACCCGCCGCCGACATTGACAAGAATCGGTCGCGCTCGCTACTGTGACGCTGACCGCCGTGGGGCGTCGTGAACGGTCGGTGAACCGTCACGAACCGTTTCGGTGTGACGAAACCAGCGACGTCCCACTCCATTCCGAGCGAGCATATGAAATTTGCCGGAGTC
>JAPYUM010000016.1:0-56701 GCA_029940535.1 Vicinamibacterales bacterium | reverse complement strand
TATATCCCGCTTACGACCCACCACAGCCCGGCTGTGGCCGACATTGTCGGCGACGCCGGGCCCTTCCTTGTACGGACGGTTTCCTGGCGATCCGTCCGCGTGGACGGCGTTGCGTCGTCGGTCACAGCCACCTGGCTGCTCCCTCCTTGCGCTTTGCCACACGAACGGCTTGCCAGGAAACCGACGGTCATTGACAAGAATCGGCCGTGCTCGCTACTGTGACGCTGACTGCCGTGGGGCACCGTGAGCCGTCGGTGAACCGTCACCCAACCGTGTCGGTGTGATGGAGCCAGCAACGTCCCACTCCATACCGAGCGAGCATATGAAATTTACCGGAGTCTTCGCGCCGATTCCCACGCCGTTCGCCGACAATGGCGCGCTCAACCTGGGCGCCTGGCGCAGCAACCTCGATCGGTGGGTGGGGACCGGGCTTCATGGACTCGTGGTCCTCGGGTCGAATGGCGAAGCGCCGCTGCTCGACGACGACGAGTCTGAGCAGCTCATTGCCATGGCACGGCCGCGGATTCCCGAGGGTCGTCTGTTGATTGCCGGTACCGGACGCCAGTCAACCAAGTGCGCCATCGATGCGTCCCGGCGGGCGGCGGATGCGGGCGCTGACGCCGTCCTCGTCCGGACGCCGTCCTATTTCAAAGGGCAGTTGACGACGTCGTCGTTCATCCGACACTACTCGGCCGTGGCCGATGCCTGCCCCGTGCCGGTGTTGCTGTACAACTTCTCGGGTTTGACCGGCGTGACGCTGCCGGTCGCGGCAGTGGCCGCGTTGTCGAGTCACGAGAACATCGCTGGCATCAAGGAGTCGGGTCCCGACATGAGCTATGTCGGCGAGCTGATCGGGGCGGCGGGCGACGGGTTCGGCGTGCTGGTCGGGTCCGCCCCGACGTTCTTCAGCAGCCTCCTGCTGGGGGCGGACGGCGGGATCATGGCGTTGGCCTGCATTGCGCCCGACGCGTGTCTGCGGATCTACGAACTGGTGCGGGCCGGCCGGCTCGACGAGGCCAGAGCATTGCAGCGGCAAGTGTCGCCGCTGGCCAAGCTCATCACGTCGGTGCACGGAATTCCCGGGTTGAAAGCGGCCCTGACCTACCTCGGCTATATCGGCGGCCCGGCCCGGCCCCCGCTCCAACCGATCGCTGACGATGCGGTCGCACAGATCGCTCATGAGGTAGATCGGCTGGCGGAGATCACGTGCGGCGTACCTGGCTGAGCCTGACAGGCGTTCATCATGCGCATGACCTATCGGTGCTTCGTTCTGCCGCTCGCCGTGTTGGGGCTGGCTGGCTGCGCCCGGAATCCGGTCACCGGGGCGCGCGAGTTCGTCATGATGACGGAGGCCCAGGAGATCGCGCTGGGGCGTGAGTCCGACGAGCAGGTACGCAACCAGCTGGGGCTGTACGACGACGAGGAGCTGCAGCAGTACGTCAGCGAGATCGGGCTCCAGATGGCCGCGCGCTCGCACCGCCCAGACCTGCCGTGGAGCTTCGCTGTGGTCGACTCGCCCGCGGTCAATGCGTTCGCTATTCCAGGCGGCTATATCTATCTGACGCGTGGCATCATGGCGTTTCTCGGTGATGAGGCCGATCTGGCCGGGGTGCTCGGCCATGAGATCGGGCACGTCACGGCCCGCCACAGTGTGCAGGCGTACACCCGCGCCAGCGGCGCCCAACTCGGCCTCGCCGTCGGCAGTATCTTTTCGCCGGCAGCACGAGCCGTCGGAGGGGCGGCACAGTCCGGACTGGGCGTGTTGTTGCTCCGATATGGTCGCGACGCGGAATTGCAGGCCGATCGTCTCGGTGCCCAGTACGCCGGCGAGACCGGATGGGATCCCAACGGGGTACGCGACATGCTCTCGACCCTGTCTCGGCTCAGCGAAGGCGGGGACAGCCGTGGCGTTCCCGGGTGGCTTTCGACCCACCCGGCGGCATCGGATCGAGTAGCACGCGTGGGGCCGGTCATCGAGGAACTTGGTACCCGGTTGGATTTTGATGAACTTCGGGTCAACCGCGCGGGGTATTTCGACCGGATCGACGGACTGATGTTTGGGGACAACCCCGACCAGGGCATCGTGCGGGGCCGAGACTTCCTCCATCCGGTGCTGCGTTTCGCTCTGCAGTTCCCGGAGGGCTGGGAGGTTGTCAACACGCCGACGCAGGTGGTCGTCCAGCAGCCCGGTGAAGAGGTCTACATGCTGCTTCAACTGGTGACCGACCCGACAACCACCGATCTGGAGCGACTCGCCGACGACACGATGCGGGAGGGCGGGTATCGTCTCGATTCTGGCGGCAACACGCGCATCGGTGACCTGGATGCGTTCGTCGGTACGTTCACCGGAGCGCAGACAGATGCGGGGGAGCCGCGAGCGCGAGTGGCGTACATCGACTACGACGGGACGATCTACGTCGTCGGTGGGTTGACCGGGGCCGAGTCCTACGACCAGGTGGAATCTGAATTCAACACCTCGATCAGGAGCTTTCGTTCCCTGAGCCCGGCCGAAGCAGAAGACATTCGGCCCAATCGGCTTCGCTTCTATACCGTGCGTGACGGTGAGACATGGCAGTCGATCGCGCAGAATGCCAGCGAAAGCATCATCCCGCCAAACACGCTGGCCATCATGAACGGCGTGCCCGTGAACGAGCAGCCCCGTCCCGGCGACCGCATCAAGATAGCCGTCGAAGGCTAGGTTTCCTGGCGATCCGTCCGCCTGGCGGTGTTGCTTCGACTTCTTCAGACGGGGCTGCGCCCCGAACCCCACGCGAACGCTCTGCGGGGACCCCGAGAGCCCCACTCCGCGTCCGCGAGGCGCGCAGGTGCGCGCCTAGGCGGCCGAGATTGCCAACGGGCGCTGGAACAAATGTCCAGAGGGGGGGGCTGACGAGACCGACGCCTCGTCGGAAAACCTAGGGGGCGTCGGACACGATGCGTCGGGCGCCCAGGAACCTTCTCGACCAATAGCTCGAGCCAAGCCGTTCGACGCGGACCTGGCCGCGCTCCGAGGGCGCGTGGACGAATTCGTCACCGCCAATGGCCAGCGCCACATGTGAGGCGCCCGGCGCGACGGTCGTGAAGAACAGCAAGTCGCCCGGCGCGATGGCGTCCGGGTCGACCTGGACGCCGACCTGATACTGCGCCGCCGCGAGACGCGGGAGATCTACTCCGTGTTGACGGAAGACATACGAGGTGAATCCGCTGCAGTCGAAGCCGGTCGGTGACGTGCCACCGTCCACGTATGGCGTCCCCCGCAGGTCGAGCGCCGTGGCGGTGATTGCGTAGGTATCCGCCGTCCCTCTGGAGCTCGGCACGGTGCGAACAGCGGCGGTGTCACGGCCAGGTCTTGGAAACGGTTCGGGGATTGCACCCCCGCGCGTCGCGCACGCACCGGCCAGGAGGGCGAGCGTGACGACGGGCAGGATTCGAGTCATCTGTTGACTATTATCGGCGGCGCGCGCTTGGCGCGCTACCAACGGCGGGTAATTGGGCATAAACTCATTCAATTCAGTATGTTACGAGGCCTTATCGCTTGACACCATCGATGCCCTCGGGCAAGATGCCAGTGGTGGTGTCCCGCGGCGTGCCCGCGGGGTCCGGGACGCAGCCCCGTATGAACCATGGAACCCATTCTGCTGCTGAACGCGACCTACGAGCCTCTGACGGTCGTCGACTGGCGAAAGGCGATGACCCTGTGGTGCCAGGGGAAGGTCGAAGTGATCTCGGTCTACCCGCGGGAAGTCCACTCGGTGTCGCTCACCGTGAAGTTGCCTTCCGTGATCCGGTTGTTGCGGTACATCACCATCAAGCGGCACTGCAATCTCGTCCCCTTCTCGAGGGCGAACATCTACGCGCGAGACAACCATCGATGTCAATACTGCGGCCAAGTGTTGCCGGCCGACAGCTTGACGTTCGACCATGTGGTCCCGGTGCGACATGGTGGTCGCAAAGAGTGGGAAAACATCGTGACCTCGTGTGTGCGCTGCAATCGTCGCAAAGGAGGACGCACGCCTACCGAGGCGCGCATGGCGATCCTGCGACCACCGCGTCGACCGCTCCGCTCGGCGACCGTTCGGATCGCCATCGGCGTGCGTGAGGCGCCAGAAAGCTGGCGAGACTACCTCTTCTGGAACGTCGAGATCGGCGAGTCGTGAGTCCTTCCAGACGCCATCCGCCTGCGGTTCGCCCATGTGCGCAGCCACGCTGACCCGTCCGCGTATCACCTCCGTGCGTCCGCTGGCGGCCATCAGTGGCGGGCGGGTCACGGTGCGGGGCACCGGTATCGGCGGCGAGCCGGGGCGTCTCCCGGAGGTGCGGTTTGGCGAGGTGGCGGCTCGGGTCGTGTACGGCGACCGCGATACCGTGACCTGCCGTGTCCCGGTCGGTCTTGACGGTGGCGCTACCCCGATCAGGCTCTCCACGGCGCCGGGCGAGACGGCGTTTATCGAGATCGGCACACCGGTGGCGACCGGGCTGCACCAGGTCGACAGTCCCGCATTCGGCGACGACGGTACTCTCTATTTGACCCACAGCGGCACGCGTGGCGCGTCGTCGCCGGTCTCCCTCTTTCGGGTGGGCACGGATGGATTCTGCGAGCCGTTCGTCACCGGCCTGACGAACCCGACGTCGTTGGCATTTCAACCGGGCGGCCGCTTGTTCGTCTCCAGCAGGTTTGACGGCACCGTGTCGGCCGTCGACGCGGACGGACGAGTGGAAGAGGTGGCGACTGATCTGGGGGTCGCGTGTGGTCTGGCCTTCGATGCGGCCGGCATCCTGCATGTCGGTGACCGCTCAGGGACGCTGTTCCGGGTGACCCAGTCGGGGGAGGTCTCACCATTTACCACGTTGCCGCCAAGTGTGGCGGCGTTTCATCTGGCGATGGCGCCGACTGGGATCCTGTACGTGGCGGCCCCGACCCTAGCCACACACGACGCCATCTACCGCATTGACCGAGACGGCACCGTGTCCACCGTCACTCGACGCTTCGGCCGGCCCCAGGGGATGGCGTTCGACGCTCACGGGGCACTGCACGTCGTCGAAGCGTTGGCCGGTGCCTCCGGGTTGTATCGATTGCGGGACTCTGGTGACCCTGGTGATGCCGACGAGACCGACGCCGAGCTCGTGGTGGCGGCGTCGGCGCTGGTCGGTGTCGCGTTCGATGGTTCCGGTGCCGCGGTGGTGGTGTCCGAAGATATCGCCTACCGCTTTGGTCGGCTGCCAGCGCCACCCGCCGGGCGCGGTCAGGCACGGTGATTCTCGCGTGATAACATCGTGAGTTTGGATCAGCGGTCGCGGGGCGCGCCAGTCGACCATGGACCCGCCCGGGGTTCCGCAGGCTGTTCATGGGGGCCATGGCTCACAATCGCATCGAAGTGCGCGGCGCCCGCGTGCACAATCTGAAGAGTGTCGACGTCAGCCTGCCTCGCGACCGTCTGATCGTAGTGACCGGGTTGTCGGGGTCCGGCAAGTCGTCGCTGGCCTTCGACACGATTTATGCCGAGGGGCAGCGACGTTATGTGGAGTCGCTCTCCGCCTACGCGCGGCAGTTCCTCGAACAGGTCGAAAAACCGGACGTCGACCAGATCGACGGCTTGTCGCCCGCAATCTCTATCGAGCAGAAGACCACCGGGGCGAACCCCCGCTCCACCGTCGGCACGGTGACCGAGATCTACGACTATCTCCGGCTGCTGTTTGCCAACGTGGGGGTGCCGCATTGTCCGGAGTGTGATCGACCGATCAGTTGTCAATCGATCGAGCGCATCATCGACATGGTGATGCAAGGACCGACGGATGAGCGGGTCAACGTGTTGGCGCCGATCGTCCGCGGGCGAAAAGGCGAGTTCAAGAAAGAACTGGCCGCGTTGCGGGCCCGGGGGTTTACGAAGGTCCGGATCGATGGCGAGATTCGGTCGCTCGACGAGGAGCTGGCGCTTGAGCGCCGGCGGAATCACGATGTCGAGGTGATGGTCGATCGAATGGTGATCCGGCCCGGCGTCGACCGTCGCCTACGCACGGGTCTCGAGCTGGCGTTCGAGTTGGCCGATGACGTGGTGATCCTCAATACGCTGGGCGGCGGCGATCGCTTGTTCTCCCGTACGCTCGCCTGCGCGAATTGCGGCATCAGCATGTCGGAATTGACGTCGCGTGTGTTTTCCTTCAATTCGCCGCAGGGGGCCTGCCCGGCCTGTCAAGGGCTCGGGGCGGTCGACGACTTCGACCCGGTCCGGATTGTGCCAGACGGATCGAAATCCCTGAGGGAGGGTGCGATTTCCCCGTGGGCCGCCGGAGACCGCAAGCTTGTTCGCGAGGCACTGATCGGACTCGAACGGCACTTCGGTATCGATCTGGACACGCCGTTCGACCGCCTGCCCAAGAAGCATCGGCACTTGCTGTTGGACGGTCCGACGAAGTCGCGTCAGGCCGCTGCCGCCACGACCCGTCGGGGCGCCACCGCGCCATTTGGTCGCGACTTCGAAGGCATCGTGCCGAATTTGCGGCGTCGCTACAGCACAGGGACCTGGGCCCAGCAGGAACTCCTCGAGCCGTTGCGCTCGCTGCAGGCGTGTGGAGAGTGTCACGGGGAGCGCCTGCGGGCCGAGAGCCGTGCGGTGCGAGTCAAGGGGAGCACCATCGCCGACTTCGTCCAGTTACCCATTGCTGAGGCCGTCGATGTGTTCGCCGCGCTCGACCTGACTGAGCGTGAAACGCTCGTGGCGGGGCGTGTGGTGCGCGAGATCCGCGATCGGCTCGGTTTTCTCGACGACGTTGGTGTGGGGTACTTGACGCTGGCGCGCAGCGCGGCCACGTTGTCGGGAGGGGAAGGGCAGCGCATCCGGCTGGCGACGCAGATTGGGGCCAGCCTGACCGGGGTGCTCTATGTCCTGGATGAGCCCTCGATCGGTCTGCATCAGCGCGACAATCAACTGCTGCTGGCGACACTGGCCCGCCTTCGGGATCTGGGCAACACCGTCATCGTCGTCGAGCACGATGAGGAGACGATCAGGACGTCTGACTACCTGGTGGATCTGGGGCCGGGCGCCGGTGAGCACGGCGGCGAGGTGATCTTCCAGGGATCGCCGGCTGAGTTGATGGCCAACGGGCATCCATCGATGACCGGCCGGTATCTCCGGGGAGAGCGTACGATTCCGACCCCGAGCGAACGGCGCTCGCTTGATCGCGGCCAGCTCCTGGTCAGAGGCGCCAGCGCCAATAATCTCACCGATATCGACGTGGCTATTCCGCTTGGAGTCCTGACCGCGGTCACCGGTGTCAGCGGCTCTGGGAAGTCGACGCTGGTCAACGACATCCTCTACCGGGCCCTGGCCCGTGACTTTTATCGCGCGACCACCGTGCCGGGCGCGCACCGTGGCATCGATGGTGTCGATCTGGTCGACAAGGTGATTCAGATCGATCAGTCGGCTATCGGGCGCACGCCCCGCTCGAATCCCGCCACCTACACCGGCCTGTTCACGTTTATTCGCGAGTTGTTCGCCATGCTGCCCGATGCCAAGGCGCGTGGGTATCGACCAGGCCGTTTCTCGTTCAACGTCAAGGGCGGTCGATGTGAGTCGTGCCAGGGTGACGGCGTCAACGCCATCGAGATGCACTTCTTGCCGGACGTCTATGTGACCTGCGAGCAATGCAAAGGGCGTCGATACAACCGAGAAACGCTCGAGATCCGGTACCGCGGAGCCTCGATCGCCGACGTGCTCGAGCTGACCGTCGACCAGGCGATGCCATTGCTGGAGAACTTCCCACCGATTGCCGCCAAACTGAGAACGTTGCAAGAGGTGGGGTTGGGGTACGTCACGCTCGGGCAGTCAGCCACGACGCTGTCGGGTGGCGAGGCCCAGCGGGTCAAGCTGTCCAAGGAGCTGTCCAAGCGGAGCACCGGCCGCACGGTCTATATTCTCGATGAGCCAACGACCGGTCTCCACTTCGAGGACACCCGGAAGTTACTCGATGTGTTGCAGCAGCTAGTCGATCAGGGGAACACGGTCGTCGTCATCGAGCACCATCTCGATGTCATCAAGAACGCGGACCACGTGATCGACCTCGGCCCGGAGGGGGGCCGAGGCGGCGGGCGCGTCGTGGCGTCTGGAACCCCGGAGGAAATCGCGGACACGCCGGCTTCGGTCACAGGCCAATACCTGTCCGCCGTCTTGTCTGGGCTGAAAAAAGTGTCCAAGTAGCTGACAATACGGCCGTTATGTGGTACAACAGCCACACTTATCGCCGCCCGCAGTGTGGCTGTTTAGCCACACTCCATGCGAAGTTGTTATCTGCCAACTGACATAAATTGGATAACTAGTTGATAAATAGTTATTTACGTCGATCGACAATAGGTCGCATAACCGGTATCGCTCTTGCTTTAAACAATTCGTCGATCGTTAGCTTCAGGGGGTATACCGGTCTGTGACTGACGTGCAACACACTATTCGACGTTCTGTTTCCTGCTCGGGGATCGGTCTGCATTCTGGCCAGAGGGTGACCATGTCACTCAAACCGGCGAGAGCCGGTCGTGGCATCCGGTTTCGTCGGGCCGACCTGGGTGGTATCGAGATTCCGGCCACGGTCGACAATGTCGACCGGCTGCACTACGCCACCGCGTTGTCACGCGATGCAGGCACGGTGGAGACGGTGGAGCACCTGCTGGCCGCGCTCGTCGGCCTGGGTGTCGACAACGTCGTTGTGGAACTCAATCAGCCGGAAGTGCCCATCATGGACGGCAGTGCGGCGTCGTTCGTTTATCTGGTGCACGAGGCCGGATTGAAGCGACTCACGCGTCCCCGGCGCTACTTGAAAGTGTTGCGGTCCGTGTCACTGACGCGCGGTGAGAAGAGCATCGCGTTGTATCCGTCCGAGTACTTCAAGATTACCTACACCATCAGTTTCGACCACCCGCTGCTGCGGCACATGACCCATACGCTCCGGATCACGCAGGAGTCGTTTGTCGATGAGATCGCACCGGCCCGGACGTTCGGGTTCCTCAAGGAAGTCGAGATGTTGCGGAAGAAGGGGCTGGCACTCGGTGGGTCGCTCGACAACGCGGTCGTGCTGGGCGAGACCGGCGTTCTGAACAATTCGCTCCGGTTTGAGGACGAGTTCGTCCGGCACAAGATTCTGGACGCGATCGGTGACCTGGCGCTGTTGGGATCACCGGTCATCGGGCATCTCGTGGCGCATCGTGGCGGTCACGAGCTACATGCCGCATTCGCGGAGAAGTTTCTGCAGGATACGGACGCCTGGCAGCTGGTGGAGTCATCGGCCAACGCCGACGTGGCGGGCGCCGCTGCCCAGGCCAAGGTGCCGACCCCCGTCGTCAACTAGCCCGTTTCGTTCTCTCCCATTCTCGTTTTCCTACCACACGACGAGTGGCGCGCTCGTGGTTGGCGAGCCACAGGCCTCGAACCAGTCGATGCCCTCGGACACCAGATCAAGCGTGAGTTGATAACGGCCCGGTGTGTCCGGAAGCGGGATCTCGATCGGAACGTCGTGTGTCTGCCCGGGCTCCAGGGTTGCCGGGAGCCACGCCCTCGCGTGGTCGCGGTCCCTCATCGAGCCGTCGGCTCCGCGGAGCTGCGCCCCGAGGCGGACCAGGCGGCGCCCATACGACGCGTGCGCCGGAAACGGTCGTGTCGACAGGTTCTTCACTTGCGGGCGCAACCGCATCCGGCCGCCGCGGCGACCGAGGAGCGGGAGCCCTGGGACGAGACGGCGCAAGTCGATGCGTGCCCGGGGCGTGGCTCCGGGGATCGCGTTGCCCAGATTGCTGTCGTCCCAGATCTCCCGCCTGATCGCCGTGTGGTCGTCGGTGCCGGGGGCGAATCGGCGAGAGTAGGCCGACTCCGGATGGTCGGTAATCTCCCAGGTGAGCCGGTCGACGCCGATCTCCTCGGCCAGCGCTCGTGCGTGGTCCATTTCCTCATGACTGTCGTTCCACCTGAAGAGGATGTAGCGCCAGTTGATGAACGGCAGATCCTTGCCGGCGCTTCGTTTCTCACCCGTCATCGCACGGAGGTTGCGGAGGGCGACCTCGAAGTCGCCCCGCTGACGGTAGCGCGCATAGCTCTCCGGGAACGCCCCATCCACCGAGAATGTCACCTCATCGATACCGGAATGGACGAGTTGTCGGGCTCGTGCCTCGGTCAGCGCGAGGCCGTTCGTGCTGGTGTACAGGTAGATGTGCGGGAACCGCCGCTTGATGTGCTCGCACATCTCGACCGCCCGTTTGTGGAGGAACGCCTCGCCGTAGTTGAAGAAGTCGATCCGTGCGAGCGATGGGCCGGTCTCCTCGACCACCTTGGTAAACAGGTCGAAGTCGAGCATGCCTGCCTGCCGGGTGCGCGTGATACCGGTCTCAGGGGCACAGCAGGCGTCGAGGCAAGAAATGTTGCAGGCGGCCGTGCACTCGACATAAAGGCGCGAGGGCAGCCCTCCGGCATCCACGGGCCGCGGAGCGGGTGCGTCCTGGCCACTATCGCTGTCCGGCAACGGCAACTTGAGGGGGCAGTCGCCGCAGAACGCCGAGCCGCCGCCGTTCAGATCGGCTCGCAGGTCGCGAATGGTGTCGCCGATCCAGACGTCACCCATGGTCTGGGTCCGCGCGTCGCCGAGCACTCGCTGCGCGTAGGGGTCGGCGCATCCACACACGACGCGCCCGTCGCAGGTGAGCACCAGCGTGCTCCACGGCCACGAACAACTGAACCGGGTCGCCTGATGGTTCAGCGACATGGAGTCACGCTCACCCGTCCTTGGTCAGCTTGCGCATGTAGGCGCCCAGCCGCTCGTTCTCATACGTCACGGTGTTGAGGAAGAGGCTCTCTACCAGGTAGGTGCGTCGTTCGTCCTCGGTCATCTGATCCAACAGGTGGTTCACCTCGCGCACCGTGTCCTCGAACGTGCGGTCGGCGGCATACCGGGTGTTCAGCTCCTTGTACAGCGCCTCGAGCACCGCGAGCAGGTCGCCATCGAGCGTGACGTCTGCGCCGCCCGTTGTCCTGATACTACGCATGTCACTCCCCAAAGGTCTCGAGCGCGGCCTGCTCGTCCCCGTGGACATCGATGAACTGCTGGGCGCCAGTCATGGTCAGCATCGTGGTGACCCGTTTCTGCACGCCCGAAAGCTTCAACGTGGCGCCGGCGGCGTTTGCCTGCCGATACAGATCCATGAGACAGCCGATCGACGCACTGTCGACGTAGACGACCGGTGCGAGATCGATCAGCACCTTCCGCTCGCCGCTCTTGATCAGCGCCGTCACGGCGTCGGCGAACTCCGAGAGTAGCGGGTACATCAGTCGGGTTTCGCTGACCCGCACGATGGCCACGTCGCCGATGGACTCGGTGGTCAGGTTCATGTGATTCCTCCCTGTGGTTCGGGTGGGCTGCGTTTGACCACGCCGTCAGGCATGGTGCGCCGGATCTGGCGCGCGAGTTCCTTGCGACCCCGGTTGATCCGTGATTTGACCGTGCCCTCTGGCAGGGCCAGCTTGTCCGCGATTTCCTGATAGGTCAGCTCTTGGATGTCGCGCAGCACCACCGCCGTGCGAAGGGTGTCCGGGAGCTGTGCCAACGCGTCGTGGAGCCGGGCTCGGCGGTCGCCACGCTCGAGCGTGACCAGGGCATCAGGCTCGCCACTCGCGGCCGAGACGTCGGCGGAATCGACGCTGCGGTCGACCAGTTCACGTTCCTTGCGAACGCTGCGGTAATGATCGATACAGAGGTTCCGACTGACGTTGATCAGCCAGGTCTGAAAGTTGGCCCGGCGGTCGAAGGTGCCGAGCGCCTTGAAGATCTTCAGGAATACGTCCTGGGTCAGATCCTCCGCCATGTCGTGCCGGCCGACGAATTTGTACGCGACGTTGAAGACCTTACGCCAATAGCGGGTGACGATGAGGTCCCAGGCCTGCTGGTCGCCGCGGAGACAGCCATCGATCAACTGCTCGATCGCGTCAGGGCTCTCAGGCGCTGAACTGGCGAGCATGGGGTGGCGACAGTCCGTAGAGCAAGGCCGGCGAAGCATAGCAACCGCGTGGCGGCGTGTCAATCGGCACCCTCCACGCGGGGGAGACGGGCGTTCGCCTGGCGCATCGTTGGCGGCCGGGACGCCCGGTGCACCGAAGGTGCCGTACAATGCCGGGCCTATGTACGCCTTTCGACCCAGCGGGGACGAACTCACCTGTGACGATGTGGCGCTCGCGGCGATCGCCGCGTCGGTCGGGACGCCCACCTATGTGTACAGTGCCGCCACGCTCCGGGAGCGCATCGCCGCCCTGCATGCCGGTTTCGGCGACTATCCACACGCGCTGCACTACGCGCTGAAGGCCAACTCGAACCTGGCCGTGGTGCGCGTCGTTCGCGCCGCTGGCGGGTTCGTCGACGCCAACTCCGGGGCGGAAATCGAGGTTGCGCTCCGGGCCGGGTGCGTGCCGGCCGACATTGTCTTCACCGGAGTCGGGAAGACCCCGGCGGAAATCGACCGGGCGGTGGCGCTCGGGGTGAAGACCATCAATGCCGAGTCCGCGGGAGAACTGGAGCGCATTGCGGCCGCCGCGCGTCGGCACGGGACGGTGGCCCCGGTCGCATTGCGGGTCAATCCGGATATCGCGTCCGGGAGTCATCCTCATATTTCGACCGGACTGGTCACGCACAAGTTCGGCGTGCCGATCACCAAGGCGCGTGCCATCGTGCGGGAGGCCGCCGCCCACGCCGAGCTCAGGTTCGTGGGGTTGCACGTCCATATCGGTTCACAGATGGTGGGCTTGGACCCTCTGCGTCGAGCCGCGACCGCGGTGATCGGGTTGGCTCAGGAGTTGCACGACGACGGGATCTCTGTGGAACATCTGGATCTCGGCGGAGGGCTGGGCATCGCCTACGACGACGAGTCGGTCCCGCCCCTAGATGCCTATGCCGCGGCGCTGGTTGATATCGTCCGGCCCTCCGGACTTACCGTGGTCGTCGAGCCGGGACGAGCCGTCGCGGGACCGGCCGGCGCGTTGCTGGCCTCCGTGGTTGACGTCAAGCCACGGGGCGACGGCACCTGGTTCGTGGTCCTCGATGCGGGGATGAGCGAACTGCTGCGCCCGGCTCTGTATGGCGCCTACCATCGGATCGAGGCGGTGACGGCGCGTGATGGGGCACCCGTCCCGTGCGACATAGTGGGGCCCATCTGCGAATCGTCGGATGTGTTCGGCGTGGGTCGGTCGTTGCCAGCGCCCACGGTTGGCCTGGTGGTGGCCGTGCTGGACGCCGGCGCGTACGGGTCCGCGATGTCGTCGAACTACAATCGCCACGCCCTGCCGGCCGAAGTCATGGTGGACGGGGGCGCGTGGCGTGTCGTGCGGCGGCGCCAGACCGTCGAGGAACAACTGATGTGCGAGGAGTAGCCCGGTAGCCATGTTGATAGCGATTGAAGGGCTTGACCAGAGCGGCAAGGCGACGCAGGCGGAGCGGTTGCGGGATCAGCTTCGAGAGGGAGGCGCCCGGGCGCGCTTGGTGTCCTTTCCTGACTACGGCACGTCGATCGGCGAGGAAATCGCGCGGGCGTTGCAGGGCGAGCGTGAGTATGGTCCCGAGGCGATGCAGCTGCTCTACGTGGCCAACCGCTATGAGCGCAAAGCCGACCTGGAGCGGTGGCTGGGGGGTGGCCTGACCGTGGTCTGTGATCGCTACGTGGCGTCCAGCATCGCCTACGGTGAGGCGCAAGGGCTCGACGCGCCGTGGCTGGCGGATATCCAACGATTCCTGCCGGCTCCGGAGTTGACGATTCTGCTCGACATCGATCCGGCACTGGCCGCCGAGCGTAAGTCGACCGGGCGTGATCGATATGAACGTGACCTCGCGCTGCTCGAACGGGTGCGAGACAGTTACACGCGTCAAGCGGCGCAGGAGGACTGGGTCTCCGTGAACGGCGACCAAACGAAAGACGCCGTCACGGCGGAGATCATGTCGATCGTGAGCGCGCGACTCTCGCCAGCGTAAGCACCCGCACGTCGCGAGCGCCCAGCTGGCGCAAGACTCGGGCGCACGCCTCGACCGTCGCGCCGGTCGTGACCACGTCATCCACGACGACCACGCGCGCCCCGCGTATTCGAGACGCGATCGGGCGCCACGCCGGACCCCGGGCCGGCGCGAAGACCCCGCGTACGTTCCGGTGCCGGCGCGATGCGGGCAGTTCCGTCTGCGGCCGCGTGGCGACGGTGCGTCGCAACGCGTCGACGACCGGCAGACCCAGTTGGGCCGCCAACTCGGTCGCTTGATTGAAGCCGCGGGCTCTGCGGCGACGAGGATGGAGTGGCACTGGTACCACACAATCCGCGTCACCAAGGACCGCCGCGCCGTGCTGACGCATCAGTTGGCCGAGTCGCACGGCGAGCGTGTGCCGGCGGTCGTACTTCAGGAGATGGACCAACTGCCGGAGCGGCCCTTCGTATGGACCGACGGCGCGGGACCGGCTGATCGCTGACCGGGTCCGGCGGCAGCGTGGGCACCGCGGCCGCGCGACGCGGAGCACACGCGAGGAGGGCAGCGGGTCGCTGCAGCGATCGCACAACGGCGGAGTGAGTCTCGGGACTCTGTGCCAACAATTCGTGCAGATCGGGCCGCGTGTCGGCTCCGACAAGGCCGAGGCACAGACGGCGCAGGCCGGGGCCAGCAGTACCGTCAGGAGGGCATCGAGAACCGCGCGCGCGGTTTGGCCCGGGGTCCGGCTAGGGTCGGCGCAGGAATAGCTACCCATTTTGGGGCGTCGAAGCACCCGGCTGGCCAGGCGCGAGGAGGGAGCATACAGGCGGTATTCGAGCGACGAGCAACGCCGCCAGGCGGGATGGATCGGCGGCCGAAAATGGGTAGCTATTCCTGCGCCGACCCTCGTATCTCCACCCGCTCGGCGCTGCCCCAGAGGCGCTCGAGTGAGTAGAAGTCGCGGGATTCCGGCGTGAAGACATGGATGATGAAATCGAAGCAGTCGATGAGCACCCAATCCGTTCCGGCGCCTTCGATGTGAGCCGGTCGGTGGCCGACCGCCTTGAGGCGAGCCTCGAGGCTTTCCGCGATCGCCCGGACCTGCCGAGTGCTCCGACCGGAACAAATCACGAAATAGTCCGTGAACCCGTTCGCTGACCGGAGGTCGAGGACGAGCAGGTTCGCGGCCTTCTTGTCGCGGGCCGCGTCCACGACTTGATCGATCGGTTCCGGGAGCGGTGTCGATGGCTCTCTGGGAGCGGTCTGGATGTCAGTCATGCAAGCTCATGGCCGGTCCGGCGTCATACAGTCGATGGTCCGCGATATACGCGGCCACGGCCATGGGCACCAGACCGGTGACAGGGTGCCGACGCGCCAGGCGCGTGCGGACGTCGGTGGATGAGACGGCCGGGGTTGCGGCGTCGAGCAACCAGATGCACGGTGGGGTGCCGACGTCAGGAGGCGTTCCATGTCGGCTCTGGGTCACCGTTCGCATCTGCTCGCGTAGGGTTGGAAGACGGTCAGCCAGGCCGGCGACGGTATGCCCCGGCCGCGATACCACGATGAAATGGGCGCCCTCGAGCACGGCGGGATAGTCATGCCAGGTTGCGATTTCCTCGAACGCGTCGGCGCCGACGATGAAGAACAACTGCGTACGGTCGTAGCCTCGTGCGTGAAGCCGGCCCAGAGTGCGGGCCGTGTACGACGGGGCTTCGATGTCGAGCTCCAGACCACAGGCGTTGAGATAGGGCCCCGTCTGGGCTGCCAGTTTGACCATGGCTAGTCGGTCCGCGTCGGTGGCACGCGCAGCCGACACCCGGTGGGGCGACACCCCGGAGGGCAGCAAGAGCACCCGATCGAGTCCCAATGCGAGCCGGGCCAGCCTCGCCGTCTCCAGGTGTCCACGGTGAATCGGGTCGAACCGGCCGCCCAGGACCCCCGTGCGTGCCTTGGTCATGCCGGCGACGCCACGTCGTCGTCGTCCGCCTCGTCGGGCTCAGCCGACGCAGATTTGGCCGCCTGGTATGCCGCCCAGACCGCCTCCAAGAGTGGACCGACACCCTGTCCCGTGACGGCCGAGACTTCGAAACAGTCCAGTCCGAGTGCCGCGGCATGTTCCCGCAATCGTGCGAGTCGGGTGGGATCGTCGATCGCGTCGACCTTGTTCGCGGCGATGATCTGATGCTTCGCGGCGAGTGGCGCATCACCCTCCGTCGCCATCCGGTCACGAAACGAGTCGAGCTCGCCCCGAATGACCTCGAAATCTTCGATCGGGTCACGCCCGGTGCTCGACGAGACGTCCACCATATGCATCAGGACGTGTGTGCGTTCCAGGTGTGCGAGGAAGCGGTCGCCAAGACCGTGGCCCTCGTGAGCGCCCTTGATGAGTCCCGGGACATCGGCCACGACAAAGCTCCGATCGTCGCTCAGGCTCACCACGCCGAGGTTGGGGCTCAGCGTCGTGAACGGATAGTTGGCGATTTTTGGCTTCGCGGCGGAGATTCTAGCGATCAGGGTCGACTTGCCGACGTTCGGGAACCCAACCAGTCCCACATCGGCCAATAGCTTGAGCCGGAGATGCAGAAGACGGGCTTCCCCAGGGAACCCTTTCCCCGCGCGCCGTGGCGCCTGGTTGGTGGGGCTGGCGAAATGTTGATTGCCTCGTCCGCCGTCCCCTCCCCGCGCGACGACCACGCGCTGCCCATCCACCCGGAGGTCCGCGAACTGGACCTGCCTGTCATTTACCTGCTCGTACGCCACGGTGCCGACCGGTACCTTCAGTACCAGACTTTTCCCGCTCTTGCCGGTGCGGTTCGAGCCCTCACCATGGGCGCCGCGGGTCGCCTTGTAGGTCCGGTGGAAGCGGAACGCGACCAATGTATTGACGTGGGGGGTGGCGACGAGCACGACCGATCCGCCGGCGCCGCCATCACCCCCATCTGGCCCGCCCCGCGGGGCAGATTTCTCTCGATGGAAGCTGAGACAGCCACGCCCGCCGTCTCCGGAGGTTACGTGGATGTCGACTTCGTCGACGAACATGCGTTGTCAGAGGGGTTACGTCGCGCCTTCAACGGAGGAGCGCCGTGCGGACCGTGGGTGGGATACCCTCCACCGGCCCTGCGCGGTCCACGGGTTCAGCTGTCGAGCGGCAGCACGCTGATAACGCGTCCGCGAGCGCCGTGGTTCTCGAAACGCACGCGGCCGCCGACTTTGGCGAACAGGGTGTCGTCCTTGCCAAGCCCGACGTTCAGTCCTGGCCGGAACACTGACCCGCGTTGTCGTACGAGAATCGACCCCCCGGTCACGAGGTTGCCGTCGAAGCGCTTCACGCCAAGACGCTGGGCGTTGCTGTCGCGCCCGTTTCGTGAGCTTCCCTGTCCCTTTTTATGTGCCATGGCCGCCTCAGGTCGCGATGTCGGTGATACGCACGCGCGTCAAGTCGGTCCGGTGGCCCATCGTTCGCCGCATGCCCTTGCGGCGCTTGAACTTGAACACCCGAACCTTCGGTCCCCGGTGGTGGGCGTCCACCACCCCAACGACGCGCGCACCACTGATCGCCGGACTTCCGGCGATCACAGAACCGTCGTCGCCGCCTACTAGCAGAACCTGGTCGAACGTCACTTCGGCGCCAGCGTCGGCCCCGAGTCTATCCACATCAATGTGGTTTCCCGGTTCCACCCTGAACTGGTGGCCGGCGGCTTGAATGATCGCGAACACGAATCTAGTCCTTCCCCGGGGGCGGGAGACACATACCCCCCTTGCTGCGCCTGGCGCGAGGTTGCGCCGGACCGGCATCCCTGCGTCGGACACCGTCACTCACACGAGCCCTTTAGCGTACTCCCGCGTGGTCCCGTCTGTAAAGGGATCTGGCCTACATGACGCGGGCGTGGCGCTCGTCCAGGCAGCGCGGTGGCGGCGTCTGGCCACCGGCTTGGGACACGGATCGACCCGTGTCCTTACCGCAGGAGCGTGCGGGTGCCGTGGATACTCTGGTTGCTGAACGCGCCGAGCACCGATGGCAACAACCGGTCCATCAGTTCGAAATAGGACGAGAGCGCCGGCGTGTTCTGGCTGGCGTCGTACAGGATTTCCTCACGATGGCGTTCGCTGTAGACGGTGGCTCCGGTTTCGCCGTCGATAAAGATGAACTTGGGACTCAACACGAACCCACGACGGTCGCGGTATGTGCGCTCTGGTGTCGTGCGGCGTCGTCCGAACGAGTCATACACCTCACGCTCGCGGGTCACCATGCCCGACTGCTGATGGGGAGAGAAGTAGACGGTGCCGGTGAGAATGAGAGGGTTCTGGTACTCCTCGCCCAGATCACGCCAGAAGCCGACGTTGGCGAAAATGGTCTCGTAGGCTTCGAGCTCCTCTTCGCTCATCTGGTTGTCTTCGCCCAGCGGGTCGTCCTCGGCATTCTCGTCCGCGTCCGCATCGGCACCAGGGGCCGCGGCGAAACCGTCGGGCACCGTCGGGGCTGCGTTGCGGGTCGATGAGCGGATCTGTTCATCGGCAATGTCGAGGAGCGGCATCACGTCGGCATCGATCACTTCCAGCACAGAACTCCGGCGCAGCTGGCTCCGCAGGAGTCGCGCCGTTTCCAGGTTGGCGTCGACGTCTTCGGAGCCTCCCGAGACGAACCCCGCAATGAGCACCCGCTGGAACTTCGAGATGTCCAGTTTTGGTGTCAGCGGGGTTTCGATAGGAATCTCGTAGTTGCCGGCGCTGCAACCGGCGACCAACGCGACACAGGCGACGCTACCGAGGATCTTCGCTGACACGGTCGCTCACTTCCAGGAACAGGTCGTAGTTCGTTTCGATGGTGACGTTGTTCGGATCGAGGTCGAGCGCGGTTTCGTAGGCCTCCCGAGCATCGTCCATCTGTCCTTCGTGTTCGTAGCCGATGCCGAGGTTGTTCCAGGCCGCGGCATAGGTCGGGTCGTACTCGACGGCGCGCTGAAAGCGGTAGACGGCCTCTCTCCAGAGACCCCGTCTGGCGACCTCGTTGCCGAAATCTACCTGCGCCCGCGCGTCGGACACATCGTCCGCGAGCGGGTGCGCGCTCGCGCAAAGCAGCAACAGGACAAGGGCGACCAGGGTCTGCCGTTTCATGAATTCCTCTGAGCCACTATAGCCAGACGTCTCTCGGGGATGCAAGGGGTCTGCCACTTCGGCGTGCCGCGGCTGTCCGCACAACGTGGCTGAGGGTAGGACGCCTGGCGCGGTCTCGGCGATCCCATCGTGCGGAGCCTCTGTCGACCGTGGGATGTATACTCGCGGAAGGTCGGGCACACCGGGTGCGGGTTGGCCGCGGTCGGGTGCCATCGTCGGGGGCGGTCATTCCCCGGCGCCCACCCGTGTGTCCAGCGTGGCATCCGCCCTGCGGTGCGGTGTGCTCCAGTCCATTCGATCCTCCGCTCCGTGTGTGTGCCTTGTGTCCGTGGCCGGTGTCGCCCGGGGGGGCGAGCCGATCGGGCGTTGAAGGAGCGGGGATGACGACTGACGATTGGGTGGTGCTGGCCATGTTGTGGTGGCGTGGGCGTGGCCGAGCGGCCATTGCCCGGTGGCTGAGCGACCCGGACGGGGCCGCTCAATCAGGGCGGGATCCAGATGTCCCGCTCGGTCGGGCGCTGGCGAGGATCGAGGCCAGCCTCGCGGCGCCCGACCGGCTGACTGGCGCGCGAGCCGCCGCCAGGTCGGCGCTGGAGTCGGCGAAAGCGGCCGGCATGACCGTCGTGCCCTGGTCCGACCCCCGATATCCAACGATGCTCGCCGCCATTCAGGACCCCCCGCCGGTGCTGTGGATACGGGGCCGGGTGGAGGCGCTGCACGCACCGGCGGTCGCCATCGTGGGCTCTCGCGCCGGCTCCACCTATGCCCGCGAGGTGGGACGAGCGCTGGGATCCGCACTGGCGGCTCGCGGCGTCACAGTGGTGAGCGGCTTGGCCCGCGGCGTCGACGCGTCGGCACATCAGGGAGCGCTCGCGGCCGAGGGGCGTACTGCGGCGGTGCTGGGCTCAAGTGTGGACATCGTGTACCCTCGCGAGCACACTGGTTTGGCCGCCGCCGTCGTCCGGCGCGGTGCCCTGGTCAGTGAGTTGCCGCCAGGCACGATGCCCAGACCATCGCACTTTCCCCAGCGGAATCGTCTGATTAGCGGACTCTCGCGGGCCGTGGTCGTCGTCGAGGCGACCGAGCGGAGCGGCTCGCTGATTACAGCTCGGCTGGCGCTAGAACAAGGTCGCGAAGTCATGGCGGTTCCCGGCAACGCGTTGTCCGGTCGGAACCGTGGTGCGCACGCCCTGATCAAAGATGGGGCAAAGCTCGTGGAGGGTGTGGACGATATCTTGGAAGAGATCGGTCCGGCGCCCGTCGATGCGGGCCCGTCGCGTCCGGGTGCAGAGGACCCCGTGTTGCGACACCTGGCCCGCGGCGACAGCTACGATCTCGATGAATTGATTGCGCTGTCGGGTATCGACGGGCCTCGATTGTTGCCCCGGCTGCTTGAACACGAGCTCGCCGGGCGTCTGGCTCGGATTGCCGGTGGCCGCTTCAGTCGAACCGCCGAGGGGGCGATGCTTCGAGGGCTCGACCCGTGACCGGGAGTGGCCAACCGGGGACGACGAGCCCCGCGCCGAGCTGGACACACGGCGTGGGGAAGGGTGGTAGGGTAGATCTCAAGCGTCGGTGAGACCGGCGCCTGTGATTCCGTAGCAGCGGGCTTGGCCGCAGGCTGCCAAGCCACACCGTAACCGCAAGTAGAGGATAGGCATATGCCAAAGGCACTGGTTGTCGTGGAATCGCCGGCCAAGGCGAAGACCATCAACAAGTACCTCGGGCGAGACTTCAAAGTTGTCGCCTCGATGGGGCACATCCGAGATCTGCCGAAGAGCAAGCTCGGGGTCGACGTCGACGACGGGTTCGCCCCGGACTACGAAGAGATTCCGGCTCGCAAGAAGGTCATCAAGGAGCTACGAGACGCTGCCAAGGGGGTCGACACCATTTACGTCGCCACGGACCCCGATCGCGAAGGCGAGGCCATCGGCTGGCATCTGGCCAACGAGTTGGGGAAGGGGCGCAAGGTTGGGAGGCTGTTCTTCAACGAGATCACGAAGACGGCGGTCCTCAACGCGCTCAAGGAAGAGCGCACGATCGATCTGCAGATGGTCGATGCGCAGCAGGCGCGGCGCGTGCTCGACCGCCTGGTCGGATACAAGCTCAGCCCGTTGCTGTGGGACAAGGTCAGACGTGGACTGAGCGCCGGCCGGGTGCAGTCGGTCGCGCTCAAGCTTGTCTGCGATAGAGAGAACGCGATCGATCAGTTCGTCTCCGAGGAATACTGGCATCTGTTCGCCAGGTTGGCAGGTCAGACGCCGCCGGAGTTCGATGCGAAGGTCGTCAAGCGCGGCAAACAGGCGCTGAAGGTGACCACGGAGGCGGAGTCCAAACAGGTCGTGTCTGACCTGGAGGGCGCCAGTTTCGTGGTCAGCGGCGTTGCCAAGAAGGAGCGGAAGAAACAGGCGCCACCCCCCTTCATTACCAGCAAGCTGCAGCAGGCCGCGCGGTTCCCGGTCAAGAAGACGATGATGATCGCGCAGCAACTGTATGAGGGTATCGACCTGCCCGGTGAAGGGGCCATCGGCCTGATCACATACATGCGGACCGACTCCACCCGGGTGGCCGATCAAGCGATCACTGACGTGCGGGCGCACATTGGCGAGCGGTATGGCGAGCCGTTCGTGCCGGAAAAAGCGCGGTACTTCCGGAAGAAGGCGGACGCCCAGGACGCCCACGAAGCGATCCGGCCCACCGGGATGCAATACGACCCGGAGACCGTGCGCCCCCACCTGACGCGGGATCAGTATTCGTTGTATCGACTCATCTGGAACCGGTTCGTCGCCTCCCAGATGGCACCCGCGCTGTTCGACGACACGACGTTGGAGGTCGAGGCCGGAGACTACCTGCTTCGCACGAAAGGCTCCATCCAAAAATTCGCCGGCTGGTTGACCCTCTATCAAGCGGAGACCCCCACCGAGGGAGAAGCGACCGGGGCGCCGGCGGCGTCCGCGGACGCGCCCGGAGACGGAGATGACGGGGCCACGACGGATCTGCTTCCGGCGCTAGCCAAGGGCGACCGGCTGGAGCTACGCGCGCTCGACCCGCAACAGAAGTTCACGCAGCCGCCGCCCCGCTTCAGCGAGGCGACGCTGGTCAAGGAATTGGAGGAGAACGGCATCGGTCGGCCGAGCACCTACGCCTCCATCATCGGCGTAATCCAGACCCGCGAATACGCCGAGAAGGTCGAGGGACGGTTTCGCCCGACTCGCCTTGGTCGACTGGTGATTGACCTGCTCGCCGACAGCTTCAAGGACATTCTGGCTGTCGACTACACCCGGGGGCTCGAGGAGCAGCTCGACAAGATTGAAGGTGGCGACGCGGACTATCGCACCATGCTCGGTAGTTTCTACGAGAAGTTCAGCGCCGATCTCGGGCAGGCCGCCGAGACGATGCCGAACATCAAGATAGAGGGGCTACCGAGCGACGAGGTGTGCGACAAGTGCGGGTCGCCGATGGTCATGAAGGTCGGGAAGTTCGGGGTGTTCCTGGCGTGTAGCGCCTATCCGGAGTGTTCCAATACGCGTGAGGTCGAGCCGGCCGACCAGCCCGCCGCCGATGCGGAGCCGGAGGCCTGTGAGAACTGTGGCAAGCCGATGCTGGTCAAGCGTGGCCGTTTCGGGCAGTTCCTGGCCTGTTCCGCCTATCCGGAGTGCAAGACCACCCGCAAGTTGATCGAGACGAAAGGTGGACTGACCGCGGCCAAACCTGACCAGATGCTCGACGAGAAGTGCCCGAAATGCGAGTCAAATCTGGTGGTCAAGCAGGGTCGATTTGGCGAGTTTACGGCGTGCAGCAACTATCCGACGTGCAAGTACGTAAAGTTGAAGTCCACCGGGGTTGCCTGCCCGAAGGACGGCGGCGATGTCGTCGAGCGCAAGTCGAAGCGGGGGCGGGTCTTCTACGGCTGTGACAATTATCCCAAGTGCGACTTCACCCTGTGGAACCGTCCGCTCGCCGAGGTGTGTCCGACCTGTGGCGTGCCCTATCTCGTCGAGAAGATCACCAAGCGGTGGGGGCATCAGGTGCTGTGCGACAACGAGGACTGCGACTACTCACGCACGGAGGAAGCCGCGTCCGCCTGAACCAAGCCGCAGCGGAGTGCCCCCGCGGGCAACGAGTTGGCATGCGCGGCCGAACCCCCTGCCGCCAACGGCGCGCACCTGCGCGCCCGCGAGGCGGCGGAGCGGGGCTCTGGGGCCCACGCGAGCAACGAGCCGGGGCGTGGGGCGGAGCCCCAGTAACAATGATTCACATCATCGGTGGTGGACTCGCCGGCAGCGAGGCGGCCTGGCAGGCGGCCTCACGCGGCGTGCCGGTCACGCTGTACGAAATGCGCCCGGACCGGCCCACGCCGGTCCACCAGACCGACCAGCTTGCCGAGTTGGTGTGCAGTAACTCGTTTCGCGCGGACAAGCTGGAGAACGCCGTCGGTCTGCTCAAGGCCGAGATGCGCCGACTGGGCTCGCTGGTGATGCGGATCGCCGACGCAACCCGCGTACCGGCGGGGGGCGCGCTCGCCGTCGACCGCGGGCGGTTCTCCGAGGCCATCACCTCGACGCTTCGAGATGCGCCGCTCGTGACCATCGAGCGAACGGAAGTCCCGGATCTGTCGGCAGCTGGCAATGTGCGGGAACCGGTCATCGTCGCCACCGGGCCGCTGACCTCTCCCAGTTTGTCCTCCGCCGTGGCCGCGCTGGTCGGTCGCGAGCATCTCTATTTTTACGACGCGATCAGCCCTATCGTGCTCGCCGAGAGCGTGGATCCGGCGATCGTGTTCCGGGCGTCCCGCTGGGGTCGCCACACCGCGGTGTCCGCGACCGACGACGAACAGCCTGGGGTTCGGTGCGCCGTCGATACTCAGGGCGAGGGCGACTACCTGAATTGCCCCATGACGGCGGTCGAGTACCGGCGCTTCTATGACGCGCTCGTTGGAGCTGAACTGGCGACGGTGCACGAGATTGATCGTCAGCGCTTCTTCGAGGGGTGCCTGCCGATCGAGGTCATGGCTCGGCGTGGCGAAGATACGTTGCGTTTCGGGCCGATGAAGCCCGTTGGACTCACCGATCCCCGTACGGGGCGGCGCCCCTACGCCGTCGTACAGTTGCGACAGGACACGCTCGCGGGCGACCATTTCAATCTGGTCGGGTTTCAGACCCAGCTCAAATGGGGAGAGCAGGCGCGGGTCTTGCGGCTGATACCGGGTCTGGAAGAGGCGGAGTTCGTTCGGTTTGGCATGATTCATCGGAACACCTACATCAACGGCCCGTCGGCGTTGCGTCCGACCTGGCAGTGCAAACAGGACCGATCGGTGTTGTTCGCCGGACAGATTTCCGGGGTGGAAGGGTATGTCGAGTCGGCGGCGAGCGGATTGGTCGCCGGACTCAATGCCGCGTTGCTCGCACAGGGAGAGCTTCCGCAGGCGCCGCCACGCGAGACCGCCATCGGCGCGCTCGGCCACTACGTTTCCCACGCCAATCCGAGCAACTACCAGCCGTCGAACATTGCATTCGGGCTGATTCCGGTCGTGCCGGGGGCGCCGCGTCGTCGCGCCGATCGTCGTCGCGCCGTCGCCGAGCGCGCATTGTCCCGAATCGACGAGTGGCGAGTGACACTACCGGAGGCCAGCACGGCGAACCACACTCATGCGAACACACCTGCGCTGCTTTCTTGAGTACCTGCAGCTCAACCGGAACGCGTCTTCGCGCACGGTTCGCGCCTACGACAGCGATCTACGGCAGTTTGTGAGCTTTCTGGAACGCCACTTCGGGCGTCCAGCCGACCAGATCAATCCCCGTGAGGTCGACCACCATGCCATCCGCGGTTTTATGGCCGAACTCTACGATCGCGGGAATGCGCGGGCGTCCTCGGCTCGGCGGCTGGCGGCCATCCGGTCGTTTGGCCGTTATCTGCGGCGCGAGCAGCATATCGACCAGGAACCGGGTGCGCTGGTCGCGACCCCCAAGCAGGAGCGGAAAATGCCGGCCCGGCTCGAGATATCGGAGGTGGAGGCGTTGCTCGCCGGGCCCGACTCGACGACGCCGTTGGGACGGCGCGATC
Source organism: Vicinamibacterales bacterium (assembly GCA_029940535.1). GTDB lineage: Bacteria > Acidobacteriota > Vicinamibacteria > Vicinamibacterales > UBA8438 > UBA8438. Next base: position 31,558 of record JAPYUM010000016.1, on the reverse strand, counting down.
GTGCGATTCTTGAACTGTTCTACGCGTCCGGACTTCGACTCAGCGAGCTCGTTGGGTTGGACCTGGAAGACGTCAATCTGAGCAGCCGGTTGGTGCGTGTGTGTGGGAAGGGCGGCAAGGAGCGTATTCTGCCGTTCCATCGCGACGCGCGTGGTGCGCTTCGCGTCTACCTCGGCGACCGGGAAGCACTCGTGCGACGGGCTCCCGCGTCCGGCGAGGTCCCGCCGGGCGGGCGGAGGGCGAAGGCCGATCCGTTGTTCGTGAACTATAAGGGCGGCCGTCTGTCCGCCAGAAGCGTCCACCGTTTGGTGCGCCGCTACGTCTCGGCGACGAGCACGCGGCTGGGGATCAGTCCGCATGCCTTGCGACACTCCTTTGCCACGCATCTGCTCGAGCGCGGGGCCGACCTCCGGGCCATTCAGGAATTACTCGGGCACACTCGACTGAGCACGACCCAGCGCTACACCCACGTCAGTACCGCACAGCTGATGTCGCTCTACAAAAAGAGCCACCCGCGAGCTTAGGGTTTTCCCAGGCGCGGCCCCGTCTAAGTACGCGTGGCCATGGGGCGACGTGGGCGGGGCAATTCGATGCCCAGCGTCTTGATCTTGTAGTTCATGACCCGGGGCGTGATCGACAGCAGCTCCGCCGCATCCTTCTGGACCCAGTTGGACATCGTCAGGGCCTCGACCACCGCCTGACGCTCGACCTCCTCGAGCGCAATACCGGTCGGCGGAATCTTGACCACCGCGGCGACGTCCGATCCGGCGATGGTGGGTGACAGCTCGCCGAGCCGCAGGTCGTCCTGGGTGATGAGATTGCCCTCGGCGAGCAGCATGGCGCGTTCGATCGCATTCTCCAACTCGCGGATGTTGCCAGGCCAGTTGTAGCGCTGCAGCAGTTTCTCCGCGGCCGGCTCCAGCCCGATCATTTTCTTTCGGAGCTCGCCCGAAAACTTGCGGATAAACGTCTTGGCCAGGGCGTTGATGTCTTCTTTACGCTCACGTAGCGGTGGCATCTCCACTGCCATCACGTTGAGCCGGTAGTACAGGTCCTCTCGAAACTCGCCGCTCGCGACCATTTCCGAGAGGTTGCGGTTCGTCGCGGTGATCAACCTTACGTCGACGCGGATGGTGCGAGTGCCTCCGAGGCGCTCGAATTCCTGCTCCTGCAGCACCCGCAAGATCTTGGCCTGGGTGTTCGCGCTCATGTCCCCGACCTCGTCGAGGAACAGGCTACCCGCGTCCGCTTGTTCGAATCGTCCGATGCGCTGTCGGTCGGCGCTCGTGAAAGCGCCCTTTTCGTGGCCGAACAGCTCCGACTCGAGCAGGTTTTCTTGCAATGCCGCGCAGTTGACCCGGACGAAGTTGCGGTTCGCGCGTAGCGAGTTGTGATGCAGGGCGGCCGCGATTAACTCCTTGCCGGTGCCGGTTTCCCCGCGAATCAGCACCGTCGTATTGGTCTTCGAGACCTTTCGTACGATATCGAGCACACGCTGTAGCGCTCCGCTGGCGCCCACGATGCGGTCGAAATCGTAGATGTCGGGTTGGGTGTGTCGGAGATAGTCGATCTCGTGCTTGAGCCGCCGCACTTCGAGGGCCTTGTCGATCTTGAGCTCCATCTCCTCGATTTCGAACGGTTTTTGCACGTAGTCGAAGGCGCCGACGCGCATCGCTTCGACCGCCGTCTGGACGGACCCGAACGCGGTCATCAGAATGACCGCGGTCGTTGGTTGCATCGCCTTCGCCGTGCGGAGCACTTCCATGCCGTCGCTGCCACCCATCTTGAGATCGCACACCACGACGTCGAACTGTCCTTTGTGTAGTTGTTCGATGGCGGCGTTGCCGCTGTCCGCCTGTTCCACGTCGTGTCCGCTCTCACTCAGCGCGCGGGCGATGCCGCGGCGTAGTGAGTCGTGATCGTCGGCGACCAGGATCCGTTCCCTAGACATGCGTTCTCCCTGCGGTTCGATTGTCCGACGGCGTGGTGTCGGTCACGTGCGTCAGGCGTGAGACCGGGAGCCGGACGCGGAAGCGCGTACCGCCTTCCGCCCGTGGCCGGATGTCGATGCGGCCGTCATGAGCGTTGACGATCTTGCGCACGATCGCCAGCCCCAGTCCGGTCCCGCGCGGCTTGGTGGTAAAGAACGGGCTGAACATCTGCTCGGTGACCTCGTCCGGGATGCCCGGCCCGTCGTCGCTGACCTCCACCGTGACGTAGCCGGCGTAGTCAGGTTGTTCACCCGGTTCGGTGGCCTCGTCGGCCGCCGCGTAGCCAAAGGTGACCCAGATGTGCCCACCGTCCATCATGGCCTCGACGGCATTCGTCAGCAGGTTGGTGAACAGTTGGCGCAGTTGCAACCGGTCTCCGTCGAATCGGGGAAGCTGGGTGTCTCGGTCCACGGCAATCGTGGTCCGTCCCGCGGCCGGCAGACCTCGGAGTGTGGCTATGGCGTCGTCGACCACGGTGGTGATCGACACCGACTCGACCTGTAAACTCATCGGCCGCACGAACTCGAGGACCTGGACGACGATCTGATTCGCCATCTTGGCCTCGTTGATGATGTCGTTGAGCAGTTCATGGGCGTCGGGCGACTCCGGCAATTGCCGCTTGAGTACCCCGGCCACGACCTGTATGCCGGCGAGCGGATTCTTGACTTCGTGGGCGATCGCGGCCGCCATTTCGCCCAGGGCGGCCAGGCGGTCTCGAAGTCGTTCGCGTTCCTCGAGCTGTTCAACTCGCGTCAGGTCCTTGAACAGCAGGGCCGCCCCCGAAACGGTGCCGTCGCGGTCGGCAATGCGACACAGCGTGTAGCCGATCGTCTTGCCGGATGACCGAAGCCGCAGTTCCGCGCGGTTCGGGAGGGCGGTGTCGGTGAAGGCCAGCGACAGCACTTCCGTGAGGTCGTGGTCCCGGCCCAGCACCTCGTAGAGCGGTCGGCCGATGTGGCTCGCCGATGCGGTCACGCCAAGAATGCGGTAGGCGGCATCGTTGACGACCGCGATGGAGCCGTCGCGCCAGATGGCGATGACGCCGTTGCGCAGGCTGTGGACGACGTTGCGGTAGAACGCTTCTTGGTCAACCATCGGGTTGTGCGCGTCTGGGCGAGCATTCGGTCCGCTCCTGTGAGCGCCCCGCGCGTCCGGCAGGGGAGACCGGCCTTGGTGTCTGGCCGGCGCGGGGGCACCAGCCTCGGCCGTTCGACATGACGATAGTGTAATCGGATGGTCTCCAGGGCTCAATCGACTGGAGTTGGCACAGCGTGAAGATACGGAAGAGCCTTGCAGGGATTTCAAGATTGTGATTCCTGGTCTCCATCAACCTGTTGGAGCGCCTCCCACTGCCCCATCAGGTCGCCAACGTCCCACATGAGTTTCTCATAGCGGGCGACCACAGGTTGTGCCGCCGCCCGGTCGTCGTAGAAGCCGGGCGTGGCCATCGCGCCCTCGACGTCTTTGATTTCTCGCTCGTGGTCCGCGATGCGTCGCTCGAGTTCGTCGATCCGTTTGCGCCGGGCCGATTGCGCCCGTTGGCGACGGCGATCATCCTGGTGCCGTCGGCGCCGCTCCTCGCGGTTGGCGTTGCCGCCGGGCGTCTTCGCGGCGGGCGTGTTCACGCGCGCCGGGGTTCGGGTGCGTGCCGACGCCGGGGATTGACGTGCCGCGGTGTTGGGCGTGTCGGCGGAGCTGTCCGCCGACTCTGCGGCTCGCTGGGTCTTGCTCCAACGGAATTCTTCGTAGGTCCCCGGATATCGATTCGCTTCGCCGTGACCGACTTCAATGATGGACGTCGCCAGTTGCTCCACAAAATATCGGTCGTGGGACACGAAGATCAGGGTGCCCCCGAAGGCTTTGAGGGCGTCCAGGAGGACGTTGGTCGAATCGATGTCGAGGTGGTTCGTGGGCTCGTCCAGCAACAAGGTGTTGGAGGGCTGGAGCAGCATGCGGGCTACGGCCAGCCTGGTACGTTCACCGCCCGACAGGACCGCGACGGGCTTGTGGATATCGTCGCCCGAGAACAGGAAGCCGCCGAGAATGTTGCGGATCGACGGCAGCATGTCGGTCGAAGAACTGGCGCCGAGCGTGTCGTAGACCGTCAGCTTCGGATCGAGGCGCGTGGCCTCATCTTGCGCAAAATACTGGGCGACCAGGTTGTGGCCTTCAATCCGGTCGCCCGCGTCCGATGGCTCGGTTCCAGACAGCATGCGCATCAAGGTGGACTTGCCGGCGCCGTTCGGGCCGACGATGGCGATCCGATCGCCGCGCTCGACATGCGCGTCCACCCCATCGAGCACGACCGTGGTCCCGTAGGTCTTTCGAATTCCCCGAAGCTCCAGCGCGATTCGCCCGCTGCGCCGGCAATCGGGAAACGAGAAATGTACCCGCTTGCGCGCGACCGGTACCTCGATCGGGACGATCTTCTCGAGCATCTTGACCCGGCTCTGCACCTGCGCGGCCTTGGTGGCCTGGTAGCGGAACCGGTCGATGAACATCCGCACCCGAGCGATTTCTTCATCCTGCCGTCGCTTCTGTTCCAGCAAGGCCGAAATCCGAGCATCGCGCGCGACCAGATACTCCGAGTAGGTGCCGGTGTAGGGGGTCAGCGTCCGCATGCCCACCTCGGCGATCCGAGTGACCACGCGATCCATGAAATACCGGTCATGTGACACCAGAATGAGGGCGTGGGGATACTCGGCCAGAAAATCCTCGAGCCAGTTGCGGGCCTCGAGGTCCAGATGATTGGTTGGCTCGTCCAGCAATAGCACGTGTGGCTGCCGCAGAATCAGTGTCGCCAGCGCGATCCGCATTTGCCAGCCGCCGGAGAACGTGTCGGTCGGTTGGGTGAACTGATCCGGTGTGAACCCGAGGCCGTCCAGCACGCCGGCGACCCTGAGATCGATCGTGTAGCCGTCCTCATCACGGAAGCGGTGCTGCAGGTCACTGTACCGCTCGAGCATCGCCTCCTGCTCTTCACGCGACCCCTGGCCGTCGGCGAGCTGTCCTTCGATCTCGTGCATGGCCTGCTTGACCTCCAGTAGCGGCTGGAAGGCGGTGCTGACCTCGTCGAGCAATGACCGACCGGCGTGAGAGAGGCCGTCCTGCGGGAGATACCCAACCGTGACCGCGCTGTGTTTGGTGACACTGCCACCGTCGGCCTCGTCAAGGCCGGCCATGAGGCGCAGGAGGGTGGTCTTGCCGGCTCCGTTCGGACCACACAGTCCTACTCGGTCGCCGGCGGCGATCTGCCAATTGACGTTTTCGAAGAGCAGGCGGTCGCCAAAGCCCTTGGTGAGCGACGAGAGTTGGAGCATGCCCGAGGTGGAACTACCGTGTTGTGGTCGTGGTGTGTCGGACTGCGATCGGATGGTCGGTGGAAAACGGAGACGACACTACTCGCCGAGCGCCCGTGCCGCGACGGCTAGCACCTTGGGCACCTTGAACGGTTTGGTGAGATATCACGAAACGCCAAGGTTGGCGGCCCCGATGGCACTCGCTTCGGTCGAGAAGCCAGTGATGATGATGACCGGCAAGTCGGCGTTCAACCGCCGGGCCTCGTGAATGACGGTGAGCCCATCCATCCCCGGCACCTGGAGGTCGGCAATGAGGAGCTCATAGCGGACGAGCCGCATCTGCTCCAGCGCCACCTGTCCGTTCGGCGCCAGATCGACACCTCGTACTCGGCTAGGGCGAGCGTCTTTGCCAGCAGGTCGCGAATGCTTTCCTCGTCGTCTACGACGAGCACCCGTCGCGGGCCGCCTGAGCGGGCCCCCGGGTGGGCGCCCCCGGACGCCGCTGGCGCTGGGATCGTGTGGGAGCGCTCCCGTTCGAGCCAAGCGTCGATGTGGGTCTTTCGGAAACGCCACTGCCGCCCCACTCGGACCGCAGGGATCTTGCCGGCTTTGATGAGTCGATAGACGGTCCGCAGATTGATCTGCAGATACTCAAGAACCTCGTCGGTGGTCAGAAACGTTTCGTCTATCATGACAGCGGCACCGCGGATGGTTAGAGTACCACTTTTCCCGGATGCGAGCCATTTTCCGGTCCGGGTCGGACGCGAGGCGTTTTTCGAAGACCACTTCACGCGATCCGGCGTCTAACAGTGGTGTAGGGGCTCTTATCTGAAGGCGTGGAGCGGACCGGGTCACTCGCCGACAGGACACGCCAGGGAACGGACGATGCGCATTTACTCGGCTTGCCACCATAACCGCATTGCGAACGGCGTTCGGGATGCAAAGAACTGACGAAGAACTCGTCGCGCTCGCCACCGCCGGCGACTCCGAGAGCTTCAATCAACTGGTCGGTCGCTGGGAGCGGCAGATCTACGCCTTGGCGTATCGGGTGCTCGGCCGCGAAGAGGAGGCTCGGGACATATGCCAGGAAACGTTCCTTCGCGCGTTTCGGGGGATCAAAGGGTTCAAGGGACAGGCAAAGTTCTCCTCCTGGTTGTATCGGATCGCGCTGAATCTGTGTCGGGACTGGATGAGGCGGGAACGACGAACGGCCATCATGACCCCGCTCGATACCGACGGCGAACCGTCGCTGCCAGATCTGTCTGTCGAGACGGCCGAGGACCAGACGGTCCGACGCGACCTCGGACGGCTGATGACGGAGGCGATGGCGACGCTGTCCGAGGAGCAACGTACGACCGTCGTGTTGAAGGAGTATCACGGCCTCACGTTCCAGGAAATTGCCGATCTGCAGGGCAATCCACTGAGCACGGTGAAGACCCGGCTCTACCAGGGGCTCAGCCTGCTGCGCCGGCAACTACAGCGGAAGGGCGTGCACGGGGCAGCCATGCTCAGCGCCGTGCCGGCGACGTCTCTGATGGCGAGAAGCCATCGTAAAGTGGTGAATCTAGATCGATGACCGACAACAGTTGTATCGAGCAGGAGGCGTTGGTCGAATACCTCTACGGCGAGGCTGACGACCAGACCCGTCAACGAATCGAGACGCACGCGCGCGGTTGCGCACAGTGCGCCGACGAAATCGGTGAACTGCGAGAGGTGCGTGGCACGCTCGAGACGTGGAGCCCGCCCCCCGCCGCACTGGGATTTCGGGTGGTGGCAGCCACCGACGAGGATGAGGCCGATCTCGGAACATCATTGGCGGCAGTGTCCCGGTGGGGCCGGCTGCGGCGGATGCCGGCATGGGGTTTGGCGGCGGCCGCAGTCCTGGTGCTGGCCACCGCAGCCGTCATCGCGAGACCGGAAGTGCAGATCGGTCAGGGTGGGATGGTCGTGCGTATCGGATGGATCGATGCGATGACCTCGCCCGCGCAAACCGTCGCCGATGCTCCGTCGGGACAGGAATTGGCGGCATCCGGTACGGCAACCGATGATGACCCGCGTCGTGACCCGCAACCAGTGCGTGGCACCCCGGTCGGCACGGGCGGCGGGTCGCCTGGACGGCAGCCCAGGCTCGATGACTCCACATCCGGTCCGACGCCCGGTTCAATAAATGACGCGTGGGTGCAGGGTGTGCGTCAAATGATTCTCGAGAGCGAGCGGCGACAGGATCGGGCTCTCGTGATCGAAATGGAGCAGTTCGAGCAGCAGCTGTCAAACCGCCGGCGGGCCGATCTGGCGGAGATGGAGCGGATGTTCGCCGAGCTCGGGGACGGCGACTCCGACCTCGTTCGGCGACGGATGCTGGACTACATGCGTCGGCTCTCGTCACGCTGACGTTAGGACCGGACCGGCGGCGGGAAACCTCCTCCGCCACGTATTTGTGGACAGGCGACCCTGCGATACAATTACCTATGATCCTCAGCCTTCGTCTCGTCGCGCTGTGTGGCATGCTGGCCGCGGCCGGCTGCGCGTCCCCCATTGATGTGCCCGCCTCGCTGGAGGTGACACAGCTGTCAAGCGGCTGGTTCGACGCTGGCCTCGACTCGCTCGGGCGGAACAAGATCGTACCGGTCGTGTCGTTTCGCCTCGAAAACGAGACGACGGAAGAGTTGGGCTATCTCCAAATCAACGCGGTGTTTCGCCGCGAGGGTGAGAACGAAGGGTGGGGGACGAAGTTCGTTAGAGTGGTCGGTACGGAAGGCATCCCCCCTGGGGCGGCCTCGGAGCTGCTGACACTCGACTCGAGTCGTGGGTACACCGGCGAGCAGTCCCAGTCGGAGATGCTGGGGCATCGCGATTTTGTCGACGTCAAGATGGATCTGTATATCAAGCACCGCGCCCAACAGTGGGCATTGGTCGACACTCTGGATGTCGACCGCCAGCTCCTGATTCAGTAGCGCCCGACCTGCTCAGGCCGCGTGGCTTCTTCCACCGTTTCTTCCCCCACGATGTCTGAGGTTCGACTTGATCGTCGTCTCGGACCCTTCGATGGCGCCGCCATCGTGGTGTCCAATGTCATCGGCGGCGGCATTTTTCTCGTGCCGGCGTTTGTTGCCCAATCGGTGACCCATCCGTGGGCAATGCTCGCCGTCTGGGCGTCGGGGGGCGCGCTTGCCTTCGCGGGAGCGATGGCCTATGCGGAGCTCGCCGCCCTGAGACCGAGGGCCGGCGGCGAGTACGTGTATCTGCGCGAAGCGTTCGGTCCGTTGGCCGGGTTCCTGACCGGTTGGACCTCGTTTATTGCCGGATTCAGCGGGGCCATCGCCGCCAGTGCCGTCGGGCTGGCCAGCTATCTCAGCCGGTTTGTTCCGGCCGCCGGCGACGTGACGCCGTTCTTCACCCTGCCGCTGGGCCCGCTCCAGTTGGTGGTGTCGCCACAGGCGGTCGCGGCGATCGCGGTGATCGTTTTGCTCTCGTGCGTCCACATTTTTGGCCTCGGTCCGGGACGCATCGTTCAGAACCTGCTGGCGGGTGCGAAAGTCGCGGTGCTGGTGGCGTTCGTCGCGTTGGGTTTCGGGATCGGCCAGGGAGACCTGGCGCATTTCGGGGCCGGCGGGACGGTGTCGCCCGCGCTCTGGGTGTTGGCGCTCATTCCGGTGATGTTCAGCTACTCCGGGTGGAACGCGGCCGCGTATGTCGCTGAGGAGATGCGAGACCCGGGGCGCAATGTGCCGTTCGCGCTCGGGCTCGGCACCGTCGTGGTGGTGGTCATCTATCTGCTGCTGAACGCGCTCTACGTCTACGCGCTTCCGGTGGCGGAGTTCGCCACGATCGATGTGCGGGTCGTCGACGCGACGGCTGACCGCCTTTTCGGGCCGGCGATTGCCGCACCGTTCGCCGCCGCCTCGGTGGTCATGATCGCGGCCAGCATCAGCGCGATGGTAATGGCCGGACCGCGCGTCTACTACGCCATGGCCCGAGACGGCCAGTTCCCCGCGTTTGCGGCGCGAGTCGATCCGAGATATCGCACCCCATCGCTGGCGATCGTGGCGCAGGGCGTCTGGGCCAGTCTCCTCGTATTGTCCGGGCGCTTCGACCAACTCGTCGAGTACACCGGTTTTGCTGTCGTCCTGTTTGCGGGGATCGGCGTGGCGTCGTTGTTTGTGCTGCGTCGCCGGCATCCGGATGAGCCCCGGCCATTCCGCGCCTGGGGCTATCCCGTTGCCCCGTTCATCTTCGCGGCCGCCAGCCTCCTCATCGTGCTGAATGCCCTCTGGCGCAGCCCCTCGACCTCCGGGGCCGGGCTGCTCGTCATTCTGGCCGGTCTTCCGGTCTACCTGCTCATGGGTCGGGCCCGCCAGGGTTGAGCGAAGGCCCCGGGCGGGAATACGCCACGGCTCGCCGTGGTACGCTCCCCAGATGATCAGAAGCACGACCGTCTTGGCTGTGCGTCACAACGGAGTGGCGGTGATGGCCGGCGACGGACAAGTCACCTTTGGCGACACGGTGGTGAAGGCTGGGGCCAAGAAGATCCGTCGCTTGTACAACGACAAGATTCTGGCCGGCTTCGCCGGCTCTGCCGCCGACTCATTCGCGTTGTGCGCCCGGTTCGAGTCGAAGCTCGAGCAGTATCGCGGCAACCTCGAGCGCTCGGCGGTCGAACTGGCGAAAGACTGGCGGACGGACCGCTTGCTCCGTCGGCTCGAAGCGATGCTCCTGGTCATGGACGCCGATTCGACATTTCTCCTGTCGGGCACGGGCGATCTGATCGAGCCGGACGACGGAATCGCGGCCATCGGTTCAGGTGGTGCTTACGCGTTGTCGGCCGCCAAGGCCCTGGCGCGCCATACCGAGCTCGATGCCAGGGAGGTCGCGGAGCACGCGATGGGGATCGCCGCATCCATTTGCATTTACACGAACGCCAGTGTCACGATCGAAGCGTTGTAACCGTGGCCAGCCCAGCGGCCTGCCTTCCTGACTGAGTCCGCCTTCTGCCACCCGCGATGCCCATTTATCTTCCGGAGTCGACCGACGCGCTCGGGCCCCTCGCGGCCGGCCGAGCCGAGCCGTCCATCGAAGCCCTGACGCCACGTGAGATCGTGGCCGAGCTCGACAGATACGTCATCTCGCAGGCGAAGGCGAAACGGGCGGTGGCTATCGCGCTGCGGAATCGGATGCGGCGCCAGCAACTCTCGCCGGAACTGGCGGAGGAGGTGGCGCCGAAGAACATCCTCATGATCGGACCGACCGGCGTTGGCAAGACCGAGATCGCTCGGCGGCTCGCCCGCTTGGCGCAGTCGCCGTTTATCAAGGTGGAAGCTTCGAAGTTCACCGAGGTCGGCTACGTGGGACGCGACGTCGAGTCCATGGTGCGTGACCTCGTCGAACTGGCCGTGGAGATGCTGCGCGAGGAACGACTGGTGGCGGTTCGCTTGAAGGCTCGCGAGAACGCGGAAACGCGTCTACTGGACCTGTTGCTGCCGCCGTTGTCCCCGTCCGTCAAGGAGAACGACCCAGGCCCGGCGAGCGATCATCATCAGCGCACCCGCGCTCGGTTGCGGACGCAGCTGGCCGAGGGGCGGCTGGACGAACGTGAGGTCGATGTCGACGTGCCCCAGAAAGGGTTTCCGTCGTTCGAGGTGATCTCCGGTAACTCGGTCGAGGAGATCGACATCAACGTCAAGGACATGTTGCCGGGGCTCTTTCAGGGACGATCGCGTAAGCGTCGGGTCAAGGTGCCGGAGGCACTCGAACATCTGGTCTTGGAAGAAGAGCAGAAACTCGTGGATGTCGACAGTGTTCGGAAAGACGCGGTGGAGCGCGTGGAGCAGGCCGGTATCATCTTCATTGACGAGATCGACAAGGTGACGGGTCGGGAGGGAGGCCAGGGTCCGGACGTGAGCCGCGAAGGAGTGCAGCGCGACATTCTCCCGATTGTCGAAGGCACCACTGTGAACACCAAACACGGAATGGTGCGCACCGACCACATCCTGTTCATCGCGGCCGGCGCGTTTCACGTCGCCAAACCGTCCGACCTGATTCCGGAGCTGCAAGGCCGTTTTCCGATCCGCGTGGAACTGGACGCGTTGGAGACGGGAGACTTCGTGCGGATCTTGACCGAGCCGCGCGGTTCCCTCGTGAAACAGTACACGGCGCTGCTCGCGACCGAGGACGTGACGCTGACGTTCGAACCCGATGCGGTGAATCGGTTGGCCGAGTTCGCCACCTTGGTCAACGAGCGATCAGAGAACATTGGCGCCCGTCGTCTCCACACCATCATGGAAAAGTTGTTGGACGAGATTTCGTTCAACGCCCCGGATTTGGATGAGAAGACGATCAAGATCGACGCGGCGTACGTCGACGACATGCTGGCCGACATCGTCAGTGACGAAGACCTCTCCCGCTACATCCTGTGATTTTGTCCCGCCGCTCCACGACGCTGTTCGTCATCAGTCTCGCCATGCTGGCGCCGCTCGGCTGCGGCAAGAAGGGGCCACCGCTGGCACCGTTTGTTCGGGTGCCGTCGCCGATGACCGATCTGGTGATCCAACGGATTGGCGACACCGTGTGGGTCGGTTTCTCGCTGCCGACCCAGAATCAGGACGGAACGCAGCCGGCGGATCTGGAACGGGTCGACATCTACGCGATGACGGTCCAACCCCACATCCCCGCGGACCGGATGCTGGAGCTCGAGGAATTTCAGGACGACGCCACCCTGGTGACCTCGATTGAGGTGGCGCCGCCGCCGGCGATGGCGGCCGAGGAGCCGGTCGAGCCTGATGCTCCCGACCTTCGTCCGTTGCAGGGTTTCCCGATCGCGTTCTCTGAAGTGATGACGGCGGCGCTGCTGGTGCCGGTTGACCCGTGGGAGGAGGAACGTCGCCGGCGCGAGCGGGACGAAGCAAGGGAGAAAGAGGAGGACGGGTCGAAGGAGCCAGTCAAGGTTCCCCTCATGACCCCACCGTTGCCGGGGCCACTGGAACGCCGGTATGCGGTGGTCGGGGTGTCGGGCGAGGGACACGAATCTGAGTCGGTCATGCGGATCGCGGTGCCGCTCGTGACGCCGCCACACGCGCCGCCGGCACCCGTCGTCACCTACGACGAGGAGGTTGCGACCATCGTCTGGGAGTTGCCGGTCGGGGTGCGTCGCAGTGTCCAGATCACGGCGGCGCCCGGTGCGGTGTCGGGCGTCGGGACGGTAACCCAACCAACTCCGGTGACCGCTCCCGCCGCCGCGTCGCCGGCCGTCGGTGCCCCCGTGGTCGGTGCGCTGCCCCCGCCGCCAGGCACGTCGCCGGTCGTCCCGGAGCCGGTCTCCGTGACCCCACCCCCACCGGTGCCGCCGCCGCCGCCACTGGCCTCGACGCCGATCGTCGATTGGCCGCCGGCCTCGCGGTATGACCTCTTTGAGATCGTGGAGGCGGACGAGGGGTCGCTCGTCATGCCCCGGCCGCTCAACTTGCTGCCGCTGCCCGACCCCACCTATCCGGACAAACGGGTGGAATTCGGGGTCGAACGTTGCTTCGCGGTGGTGACGCTGGACGTCGTATCTGAGCTCGATGTCCGCAGCGACTTCTCCGCGCCGACGTGTGTGACATTCCTTGATACCTTTGCACCGGTCGCGCCGACCGGCTTGAACGCCGTTGGCAGCGAAGGCGCGGTCAGTCTGAGCTGGGAACCGAACGAGGAGGAGGATCTGGCTGGCTACCTGGTCTTGCGCGGTGTCGCGCCAGGTGAGACACTGCTGCCGCTTACGGCCGAGCCGGTGCGGGAGAGCACCTACCGGGACAGCACGGCCGTGCCCGGTGTGCGATACGTCTACACCGTGCAGGCGGTCGACGACGCGGTTCCGCCCAACATCAGCCTCGCCTCGGAGACGTTCGACGCGACGGCACGCTGACACACTGTCGCCCGAGTTGAACCACGCCCGCGAATCACGCCATGGACCCGCTCTATCGAATTGACCACCGGGGCGCCCCGCGACACGCGCTCCGCCGCCACGACGGCTGGCGTCTGCTCGACGGTGATCCGTTCGGCGCGCATACGGTCGGTGCGGCACTGGACACAGACTCGCCCCGTCTGCTCGCGCCCGTCATGCCGTCCAAGATCGTGGCCGTCGGCTTGAACTACAAGGATCACGCGGCTGAAATGAACAAGGCCCTGCCGGAGGAGCCGCTCATTTTCTTGAAGCCGTCGACGGCGGTGATCGGCACGGGCGTCCCCATCGTGATCCCATCCGGAGCCGGACGGGTCGACTACGAAGCGGAGGTGGGCGTCGTGATCGGCAAGACCGCTCGTCACGTGCCCGCGGCGCGCGCCCATGAGTACGTGCTGGGGTTGACCTGTGTCAACGACGTGACCGACCGTGATCTGCAACGACGTGATGTCCAGTACACCCGTGCCAAGGGGTTCGACACGTTCGCTCCCCTCGGGCCCTGTATCGTGTCGGGTGACCTCGATCGACCGATTCGGGTGGAGTCCCGGGTCAACGGTGAGACGCGTCAGCAGTCGAGCACTCGGGAACTGATTTTTTCGATCCGAGACCTGGTCGAGTTCGTGACGCGTGTCATGACGTTGCTGCCAGGCGACATTATTTCCACCGGGACGCCCCCGGGGGTGGGGCCGCTTGCGCCGGGCGATGAGGTCGTCGTGGCGATCGAAGGGGTCGGCGAACTCGTGAACGAGGTGGTGGCGGATCAAGAGTAGTCGTGCCACTGTTGCCCGTTGCCTCCCGTCGTCGCAACCGGGCGCCACGCCGGGAATCCGTGCACCGAAATTTCTGAGTCAGGACACATCTCATGAAGCTGTTCGTCGATTCGGCCAACCTGGACGAGATTGAGGCGCTCACACCGCTGGGCATCGTAGACGGCGTCACCACGAATCCGTCGTTGCTGGCGAAAGTGGGGGACGATCCTCGCGCCGTCCTCAAACGCATTTGCGACCTCGTGCAAGCGCCGGTGAGCGCGGAGGTCGTCGCAACCGCGTACGACGGCATGGTGAGTGAGGGGCGCGAGTTGGCCGCCATCGATCCGCACATCGTGGTCAAGGTGCCGTTCGGGAAGGCCGGCGTCCGGGCCTGCCACACCCTGGCCGGCGAAGACCTCCGGGTCAACGTCACGCTGATTTTCTCCGCCGCGCAAGCGTTGCTGGCCGCCAAGGTGGGGGCCACGTTCGTGAGTCCGTTCGTCGGCCGACTTGATGACATCGGCACGCCTGGCATGGAGCTGATCCGGCAGTGCGTTGAGATCTTCGAGAACTTTCAGTTCTCGACCGAGGTGCTGGTCGCCAGCATTCGCGGACCGATGCACTTCATCGAATCGGCTCGGCTGGGGGCCGATATCTGTACCTGTCCGCCGAAGGCGATCGATGCGTTGTTCAACCACCCCTTGACCGATATCGGACTCGAAAAATTTCTCGCCGATTGGGCCAAGTCTCAGTCGTCGGCGGGGTAGCGGTTCGTGGATCCACACGTCTCCGAGAGCGGCTGACCGGCATCAGTATGGACAAGCACAGGCAACTCGAGGAATACGAGCGGCAGGCCGAGCTGGGCGGCGGTGAGGCGCGCCTGGAACGGCAGCATGCGGCCGGGAAGCTCACCGCGCGGGAACGGATCGATCTGTTCTTCGACCCCGGCACGTTTCAGGAAGTGGACAAGCTCGTGACCCACCGATGCCGCGATTTCGGCATGGCCGAGCAGGTCGTGCCGGGTGACGGTGTCGTGGCTGGACGCGGTCGCGTCGAGGGCCGGCTCGTGTACGCCTTCGCGCAGGACTTCACCGTCTTCGGCGGGTCGTTGTCCGAAACCAACGCCGCCAAGATTGTCAAAGTCATGGACCTGGCGATGGAGTCTGGCGTCCCGGTCGTCGGGTTGAACGATTCCGGCGGCGCGCGGATTCAGGAGGGCGTGTTGTCGCTGGGCGGGTACGCTGACATTTTCTTGCGGAACACCCTGGCCTCGGGCGTCGTGCCCCAGATCTCGGCCATCATGGGACCGTGCGCCGGGGGGGCGGTGTACTCCCCAGCCATCACCGACTTCACCGTGATGGTGGACAAGACCAGCTACATGTTCATCACCGGGCCGGAGGTCATCAAGACGGTCACCCTCGAGGACGTCACCAAAGAAGAGCTTGGGGGGGCGATGACCCACAACGCCAAGAGTGGGGTCGCGCACTTCGTCGTGCCTGACGACCAGGCGTGCCTCGCGCTGATCCGCGCGCTGCTTGGCTATCTGCCGGCGAACAACCTCGACGACGCCCCTCTGGGGGCGGACACCGATCCGATCGACCGGGAGGTCCTGGCGCTGGACGACGTGATACCCGAGAATCCGAACCAGCCCTACGACATGCGCGATGTCATCCGCGGTATCGTCGACCAGGCTGACTGGCTCGAGGTGCACGAGCATTTCGCCAGGAACATCCTGGTCGGCTTTGCGCGGCTCGGCGGACAGTCGGTCGGCATCGTCGCCAACCAGCCGGCCCATCTCGCCGGCACACTCGACATCGACGCGTCGGTCAAAGCCGCCCGTTTCGTGCGCTTCTGCGACGCGTTCAACATTCCGTTGGTCACGCTAGAGGATGTGCCCGGTTTTCTACCCGGCACCACTCAGGAATTCGGCGGCATCATCCGGCATGGGGCGAAACTGCTCTTCGCCTTTGCCGAGGCCACGGTGCCCAAAGTGACCGTGGTCACTCGCAAAGCCTATGGCGGCGCGTACTGCGTGATGGCGAGCAAACACATCCGTACCGATGTGAACCTCGCCTGGCCGACGGCCGAGATCGCCGTCATGGGGCCGGAGGGTGCCGTCAACATCCTCTATCGCCGCGAACTCGAAGCCGCCGACGACCCGGAGACGCTGCGGGCCGAGAAGATCGTCGAGTTCAGGGACAAGCTGGCGAACCCGTTCGTCGCTGCCGGTCGTGGCTTCATCGACGAGGTCATTCAGCCACGTCACACCCGAACGAAGCTGATCGCCACGTTGCGGAGCCTGGCCGGCAAGCGCGCCAAGAACCCCCCCAAGAAACACGGCAACATCCCGCTTTGAGTCTCCGACGGGGCGTAGCCCCGTCTATTCTTCGATGACTGCGGCTGAGCCCAGGAGGAAGGCGGCGGAGCCGACGACGAGGATCAGGATCGACAGACTCAGCTGCGCGCCGCGAGTCAAGCCGAGCGTCGCGGGCACGGTGAGACCAGACCCGAGAACGAGGAGACTGGCGATCGCGCTGGCGCGCCGTCCTGAGTGTGCGCCTGGAAACCGACCGTCCCGAACCGCGACCGGCATCATGGCGGCGAATGCCCCCGCCGCGAGGCCTGAGAAGATGGCGGTGGCCGGTGTGGCGTCGAGCAGGAGGACCAGCGCCACCGACACCACGGCGGCGGTCACGAGCGTCAGCAGGGCGAAGCGGGCGGTGAGCATCAGCGTGCTCCTGGTTAGTGATAGCGGACACGAGCGGCCGAATGAACGCGTTCTTCCCTCGAATCTTCGCCGTTTCGCCGTCGCGCGCTCATCAACGACGCGGCCGAGATGACCTGCGCGGTCAGCTATGACGCGCGAATGTCACCCTTGAAGACGGTGAAAACCAAGCCCACGGCCAGTATCGCGACGTAGGGTGCGAACAACAACGGCCCCAGAGGAACAAACTGACGTCCCACGAAACCCGCGACCCATAGGAGGAGAAAGACGGCCGCTCCAGCTCCACGTAGGTCGTCCCACCCGACGACGAGCAGCACCCAGGATGCGATGTGCGCGACCAGGCGGCGATGCCAGCCACGAGACGGACTATATCAGCCAGTGGCGCTCGCAGCCAGACTGTCGGGCGTCCTTAAGTGTTAGAATAATAGATAGATCGCGCCGTCCTGAGGCCGGATGTCTCGCCCACGTCATCCGGATGGCAGAGGTCGGGTCCAGGTTGCCATGCGTTCGGCGGCCCGGTCGTCGAAAGACTCATTGTTCCAGTGAAGATCCTCGTCGCCAACCGAGGCGAAATCGCCGTCCGCATCCTGCGGGCCTGTCGCGAGATGGGTGTGCCGTCGGTCGCGGTCTTTTCCGCCTGCGACCGCACGGCGCTCCATGTTGGACTGGCGGATGAAGCGGTCTCGATCGGGGCCAGCCCGGCCGCCGAGAGTTATTTGAACATCGAGCGCGTGATCGCCGCCGCGCGCGCGACCGGTGCCACCGCGGTTCATCCCGGCTATGGGTTTCTGGCTGAGAACGCCGGGTTCGTCCGGGCCTGCGGCGATGAGGGCCTTACGTTCATCGGACCCTCTCCCGACGTCATCGAGACGATGGGCGGGAAGACGGCCGCGCGTCGTGCCGCGATCGAGGCCGGTGTCCCGGTAGTGCCGGGAACCGAGGCGTTGCCCGACACGTTGACTGATGACGCGTTGTGCGGCCGTGCCGACGAGATCGGCTACCCGCTGTTCATCAAGGCTGTCGCCGGCGGCGGCGGCCGTGGCATGCGACGCGTGGCCGACCGCGCCGGGGTGGTCGTCGGCGTGGCCGCGGCACGCTCCGAGGCCGGTGCCGCGTTCGGCGAGTCGACGGTCTATTTCGAACGGTTGGTTGAGGGCGCGCGTCACGTGGAAGTGCAGGTACTGGGCGACGGGCACGGTGTCGTCGTGCCGTTTGTCGAGCGCGAGTGCTCGATCCAGCGGCGTCATCAGAAGGTGATCGAGGAGTCGCCGTCGGTCGCGGTGACGCCGGCGATTCGGGCCGCCCTGGCTGAGGCGGCCGTGGCGCTGTCCACCGCGGTGTCCTATGCCAGCGCCGGCACGCTGGAGTTTCTGCTCGACCCCGAGGGGCGCTTTTATTTCCTCGAGATGAATACGCGGCTGCAGGTTGAGCACCCCGTGACCGAGCTGGTGACCGGCATCGACCTGGTGCAGTGGCAGATCCGAATCGCGCGGGGCGAACCACTCACCGTCGATCCGGCACGTGCGCTCACGGCCGTGGGGCACGCGATCGAGTGTCGTGTCTACGCCGAAGATCCTGACGCCGGGTTTCTCCCCGCGCCCGGTCGCATCACCGTGCTCCGCGGTCCGTCGGGACCGGGGGTCCGCGACGACAGTGGCGTCGAGGCCGGGTTCGACGTGCCGGTCTTCTACGACTCGATGATCTCCAAAGTCAGTACCTGGGCCCCGGATCGTGCTGGCGCGATTGCCCGTATGCGCAGCGCGCTGCACGAGTATCAGATCGGAGGCATTACAACCGCCATCCCGGCCTTGCTGTGGGTGCTGGCGCAGGACCGTTTTCGGGACGGCGCGTTCGACACGAGTTTTCTCGACGGGGTGCTGGCGGCACGCGCCGGTGAGTCGTTTTCCGATTTGACGGCGGAGCAGACCGACCTGGCGGTGATCGCTGCCGCGCTGAGCGCGTATCTGTCCGTCCCGCCGACGGCCGCCGCGGCGGTCGGGGCCACGCCGTGGCGACAGGCGGCGCGTCTCGAGGGTGTCGGCCAATGACGTCCACGCCGACGCCACCCGGCCGAACGTTGCGTCTCCATGTCGAGATCGCCGGGTCGGTCCGGCAGGTGACGGTTGAGCCAGTTTCCGTCGATTCCTCGCAGGCCCGAGTGAGTTGGGACGAGACCAGCTACGTCGTGGACGCGGTGCCGCGAGCGGGCGGATTCTCCCTCACCATGCCGGGAGGTTCGTGGGCGAGCCGAGAGGTCACCTGTCACACGGTGGCCCCGGGCGAGGTGATGCTCGGACTCGACGGTCTGCAGATCAGGGCGCGGGTTGGTGACGGGCGTCGTGCGCAGCCGGCCGGCGCCGCGGGCGCCGAAGGGGACCACGTGGTCGCCGCGCCAATGCCCGGCCGGGTGGTGCGGGTGTCGGTCGAGCCGGGCGATGTTGTGACCAGAGGCCAAGGACTGGCTGCGGTCGAGGCGATGAAGATGGAGAACGAACTGGCGTCGCCCGTCGATGGCGTCGTCAGCGAAGTGCGGGTGTCGGTGGATGACACCGTGGAGGCTGGCGCGGTGATGGTCGTCGTGAGTGCAGCTGTGTCACCCCAGGTGGATCATGACTGAGTCGCACCCCGGGGCTCCGGAATCGGCCGACACGCCTGAGCCGGCGACGCCGGTCGAGGCGACCACGGCGCCGGACGAGAGCGCGGCCGCGCGGCCCACCGTTCGGGCGCGTCTGCGTCGCTGGACCAGCGGCCGGGCGGGATGGCTCGTCCGATGGGGCGGTGGAACGCTGGCGGTGACGTTGGCCGTGGCGACCATCGCGACGGTGACCATCGATTTGGGGCCGCTGGTTCGCAGCCGCGCTGAAGAGGCCGCGTCGAGCCAGCTCGATCGCGAGGTCACCATCGGCCGTGTCGGGATGTATCTCATGCCAGGGAAATTCCTCGTCGAGGACCTGCACATTGGCGGCCTCACCCCGGAGGCCGAGCCGTTCATGACCGCGGAACGGATCGCGGTCTCCGTGGATTGGCTGGCGCTGCTGCACCGGGAATTTCTGGTCGACGCGGAGATGACGAGCTGGCGGATACGGGCCGAGTCGTACGCCGACGGCACGCAGAGTTTTCCCGCGTTCATGCCGAGTCGGAGCGCGGACGACGACGCGCCAGTCGAGTCTGACCCTGCCCCGACCGACGACGCTGAGGACGACGACCGGTGGGTCGCGACGCTGCGGCATCTCGGGGCGACACAGGGTGAGTTCGTGCTGGAGGACTACGGGTCGAACTTTGGCGTGGTCTGCGCGAACCTCACCGTCACCATTACCAAGATTTTCGACTACCGGGGGGACGCATCGTGCACCGGAGGCAGCGTCCGCGTCAGCGATTTCGAGCCGATGTGGATGGACATGGCGACGAACTTCCAGCTGGACGGGAGCCAGGTACATCTGACCCGGATCAACGTGGAGACCGATGGCGCCAGCACGAGGCTCGTGGGCGATGTCGACATGCGCCAGCTGTCAGAGATGACCTACGAGCTGGAATCAGACCTCGATCTACCGCGGTTGCGCGAGATCTTCTTTGCCGACGACGGTTTCACCGCCTCCGGAGAGGCCCGCTTCTCCGGCACGTTTCACAAGTTCGAAGACGGGTATGACCTGAGTGGATCGATCACCAGTCCGCTCTTCGGCCTTGACACCGACGCTGGCCAATTCCAGTTCCCCAGTCTGGCCGGACAACTGGTCTGGCAGCAAGACCGCTTCGACATGTGGGACGTCACGTCCACGCTCTTTGGCGGCGACGTGCGGGCCGAACTCAAGACATTCGGCACCAAAGACCCGTGGGAGGGGACCTTCGACGCCTACTATGAGGACGCCGACGTCGTCGAGTTGGCGCGGTTCTTCGAGCTCCATGGCATCCGGCCCATCGCCCGGGCTGCCGGGCACAACCAGATGGGGTGGCCGACCGGACCGTCGGGTGGGTCCCGTCACACCGGGACGATTCAGTTACAACCGCTCGCGGGCGTCAGCCTGGCTACGGCCCAGCTTCCGTCCGGCGCTGCCCAGGGCGTTGCGTCCCGAGGCGATCGGCCACCGGACCTCACGACCACCGAGTTCCAGGTGGGCGGAGCGCTCGAGTATGCGTTCGAGGGCGACGTGATCGAACTGACGTCGGGCCATATCGCCACCCCGTCAACCCACGTCACGTTCGACGGACGCACCGGTGGTGGCGCCCAGACCGAGATCCCGTTCCGAGCGACGAGCACCGATTGGCAAGAAGGCTACCGGCTCATGACCGCGGTGATGACCGCGACGGGGTCGCCGACGGAGCCATTCGAGGTGGACGGTGCAGGTACGTTCGAGGGGGTCATGCTGGGCGACCTCACGCGCCCACGCGTGGAAGCGACGTTCGCCGGGGAGGCGCTACGTGCCTGGAACGTGGAATGGGGCGTTGGAGGCGGCGAGATCGTCGTGGATAGCGGCTACCTGGAGGTGAGACACGGGCTGTTCCGGAACGACGGGGCCGAATTCGGCGCCGACGGCACGTTCTCGATAGGTGGGGCCCGCGTCGATGGCGGAGAAGAAATCAACGCGGTCATCACCATGACCTCGTTTCCGACCTCGAATATCCGGGCCGCGTTTGGACTGGAGGAGGGCTACACCATCGACGGGCCGGCCACCGGTGAGGTGCGCCTCTATGGCCCGTACGGCGGGATGTTCGGGTACGGCCAGGTCGTGCTCGACCAGCCGACGGCCTACGGCGAACCGATCGATACGGCGTCGGCCGATCTGCGGTTCGAGGGCAACGGTGTTCGTCTCGACGGGTTCGAGATGCGCAAGGGGACGGGGACCGTGACCGGCGCCGCCTTCATCGGTTGGGATGCGTCGTATGTCTTCAACTGGGACGTGCGCGATCTCGAGGTCAACACGGTGGACAGCATGCCAGCGCCACCGGAGCCGCTGTCTGGCGTTGTCAACTTCAACATTGCAGGGGTCGGGGCGTTCGACGATCCGCGATACGAGATTCGCGGAACCGTCGTGGATCTGTTTGTCGGGGACGAGGAGATCGGGCAGGTGACGGCGAGCCTCAACGTCCGCGACGGCCTGCTCATGATCACCCTCGAGGGTGCCTCGTCGACGCTGGCGGTGTCGGCGACAGGTCAGGTGGAGATGACGGACATGCTGGCCGATGTGCGGGTCCGGGTGGCGAACGCGTCCCTCGCGCCCTACGTCCGGATGTTCGATCCGAGGTTGTCACCCTACACCTCGGCCGTGGTGAGCGGGTCGGCCCACATTCAAGGCCCACTGCAGGCGGACCGCGTGCGGATCGACGCCACCATAGAGCAGGCCGACCTGACCTTGCTGGAGTACGACCTGCACAATGACGGTCCGATCGAGCTGAGACTCGATGGCCAGGCCATCGACATCGACCGGCTGCGGCTGGTGGGGGAGGGTACGGCGCTCGACCTGTCCGGTTCGGTCGATTTGGCGACCGACGCGCTGGCCTTGGACATTGATGGAGACGCCAATCTCGGCATCCTCAGGGGACTCGTGCCGGATCTGCGTGGGTCCGGGGTGGCCCAGTTGCGCACACGTCTGACCGGTACATTCGCCCAGCCCGAGTTGGTTGGACAGGCGGCGTTGTTGAATGGCCGCATCCGCCACATCGGATTGCCCCATGGGCTTGAGGCGATCAACGGTCGAGTCGTCTTCGAGCAGGGTGGCCTGCGCTTCGACAATATCCCAGCCGTGATGGGCGGGGGAGCGGTCACCATCGGCGGTCGCGTCGGATTGGCCGGCGTCGAGCTCCAGGAGCTGGCCATCACGTTGACGGGCCGGGAGATGCAGTGGCGATACCCGGTTGGGTTCCGGTCGCTCGTTGACGCCAATCTGGTGCTTCGCGGCGACGCCACGGCACCGGTACTGGCCGGCACCATCGATGTGCTTGACGCCAATCTGCTCGAGGGGCTC
The DNA here is from genome assembly GCA_029940535.1 of Vicinamibacterales bacterium. Lineage (GTDB taxonomy): Bacteria > Acidobacteriota > Vicinamibacteria > Vicinamibacterales > UBA8438 > UBA8438. The sequence goes on along the minus strand of JAPYUM010000016.1, from coordinate 8,901 downwards.
GACCTGGGTACGGGACTCTTCAGTGGAGACGAGGCAGACCCAGCCCTCGACCTGTCCGAGCCCGACACGTCGGTCGTGCCGCTGGCTCTGGACATTCGTGTCGTCGCGCCGGCCAGTTTGCGGATGACGAGCAATGCGGTGCGAGTCGTGGCCAGCGCGGATCTCACGGTGCAGGGTACCTATGACCAACCACAGCTGTTTGGCTCGGCTGATATGGAGAGCGGCGAGGCGTTCTTCGAAGGACTCCGGTATCGGTTGAACTACGGAACGATCAGCCTCGCCAACCCGAGCAAGATTGAGCCGTTCGTCAACGTCGAGGTCGAGACCGATGTGCGGGTGCCGGGTCAGACCTATCGGGTGACCGTGCAGGCCACCGGAAGCACCGACGATCAGTTTGCTCTGACATTCCAGTCGGATCCTCCGCTGCCGGAAGTTGATGTGATCGGCTTGCTGCTGGGTGACATTCGCGACCCCCAGAGTGCCGACCTGCGTGCGGCCAGGTCTCCCGAATTGGCGCAGCAACAGCGGATTCAGGCCAGTGCGGCCCGCTTGCTGACCAGCTCGTTGTCGTCCGGTGTCGGCCGGGTGGTCGAGGAATCGTTCGGCGTCGACTCCTTTCAGATCACGCCCTCGCTGGGCGACCCGTCGTCGCAACAATCAGCGCAGCTCAATCCGACCGCGCGGGTCCTGATCGGCCAGCGGATTTCCGAACGAGCGCACCTCACCTTGTCGCGCGCGATCAGTGGCGCCAACCGTGATCTCATCGTGGTCCTCGAGTATGACCAGAGCGATCGACTCGCGTGGATCCTGTCCCAGAATGAAGACCGCACCTACGCGCTCGATTTTCGTGTGAGGCACGCCTTTTGAACCGTGGGTCAGCGTGGCTGCTGGCCGTCGTACTGGCCTGTGTGCCCGCCTCGGTCCGTGCCGCCGCCCCCGTCGATCTCGTCGGGCAGACGGTGGCCGTGGTTCGGGTATTCCAGGACGGCGTCGTCATCGACGACCGCACCATCCTCGAGCTGATCGAGACCCGGACCAGCCAGCCGTTCTCCCTTCGCCAAGTGCGTGAGAGCGTGCTCCACCTGTTCACCCGTGGTTACTTCGCCGAGGTGCGGGTGAGCGCCGCCGCGGAGCCTCGCAGTGTCGTGGTGCGTTACGACCTGTTCCCGGTCCCTACCACCGGGGCCGTGGATTTTCGAGGCTCCCTGGGGCTCCCGGCCGAGGAGTTGCTCGGACCCATCACTCGACGTTTCGGGCGCGCCGTACGCACCGACCAGATCCCGGCCGCGGTCGCGATGCTCGAGGACATCTACCAGGAGGCCGGCCGGTTCGCGGTGCGCATTTCAACCGACACCGTCGATGGCCGTCTGGTGTTCGATGTCGATCAAGGGCCGGCCGCGCTGATCGGTCATATCGACTTCCGCGGCGTGTCTGACGAAAATCGTCCCGGGGTGTTGCGGAGGCTGGAGCTCGCAGAGGGTGTGGCCTACGACCCGGCGGATCTCGAGACCCGATTGGACGACTATGAGGCGGACCTCCGCGGCCAGCGCTACTACGAAGCCCGGTTGCGCCACGATGTGTCGCCGAGTCCGGACGGCCGCGTGGTGGACGTGGTGCTGGACATCCAGACGGGGTCGCCGGTGGAGGTGGTCTTCGAGGGCGACGATGTGCCCGAGGCGCGGCTGGAGGAGTTGGTCCCAATCGCCAGTGAGGGGTCCATCGACGAAGACCTGTTGGAGGACTCCAGCCTACGGCTCGAACTCCACCTGCGCGGGCTCGGGTATCGAGACGCCAGCGTCTCGCATCGTCGGATGGCGGCGGTGGGAGAGCTGTCGGTCGTGTTCACGGTGGCTCGCGGTCGGATGCATCGCGTGGTCGGCGTCCGGTTCGAGGGGCAGCAGGTCGTGACCGAGACGGAGCTGGTGGAACTGCTCAATCTTGCACCAGGCGCCCCGCTGGTCATGTCCGACATCGACCTGGGAACGACCGCCATCCGAGCCGCCTACGCTCGACGGGGATATAGCCGCACGCAGGTCATTCCGGCGCTCGCCGACGTAGAGCCGCCGGACGAGGACGAGACCCAGGAGACGCATCTGGTGTGCACGGTGCGGGTGATTGAGGGCCCGCGCACGACTGTCGGCACGGTGGCGTTCAGCGGCAACGATGCGTTTGCCCCGGCCGAGCTCGCAGCCCTGCTCGACACCGTGTCCGGCGTGCCGTACTACGCGCCCCGCCTGGAGGTCGATCGCCTGCGGATCCGTGAACAGTACCTCAACGAGGGGTATGAGACGGTGCTGGTCGATGCCCGGGTCGTGTTTGACGAGGATCTCACGGGCGCGGAGGTAACGTTCCAGGTGGTGGAGGGCGTCCAGGTCGTCGTGGACCATGTGCTGGTCGTCGGGATGCGCCAGATCTCGCCATCGACGGTCCGTTCGGAGGTGACGTTCCGACCCGGGGCACCACTCGGTCTGGACGAGCAAGTCGAGACGCGCCGACGGTTGAACGCGCTGGGGTTGTTTCGACGGGTGGACCTGCTCACGATCAGTCACGGCGGCGGGGACCGACGCGACGTCGTGGTCGTCGTGGAGGAAGCGCCGGCCACCAGTATCGGGTATGGCGGTGGGGTCGAGCTGACCCAACGGCTCCGCGCGACCGAGGCCGGCGCCGCCACCGAACGTCTGGAGCTCGCGCCGCGCGGGTTCTTCGAGATCGGTCGGCGCAATCTGTGGGGCAAGAACCGATCGATCGATCTGTTCACCCGGGTCAGCGTGCGTCGAAAGGACGACCTGGATGCGGCAGTGCCGACATCGAGTCTCGGGTTCAACGAGTACCGGGTCCTGTTGAATTACCGCGAACCTCGGGCGTTCGGGCGGGCGGGCGACCTGCTCATCTCCGGGTTCATCGAGCAGACGATTCGTCCCAGCTTTGACCTGTTCGGTCGGGGCGTGAACGTTGAGCTCAGACGCGCCATCGGTTTCACCATGACTGGCAGTGTCGGGTATAGATACGGCCAGAACCGGCTGACGAACGCCCAGTTTGTGCAAGAGGAGGCGCCCCTCGTCGACCGATTGTTTCCCAGCGTGAAGTTGTCCACCTTTACCGCTGGATTGGTGCGCGACACCCGCGACGATCCGCTCGAGCCGACTCAGGGGATGCTACTGGGCGTGGAGGCGGAGGGGGCGTTTCGCGCGGTCGGGTCAGAAGTGGGCTTTGTCAAGACCTCGCTCCAGGGGTCGGTGTTCCGTCAACTTCCTGGAGACCTCGTGCTCGCCGCCAGTGGGCGGATTGGTTTGGCGCGCGGATTCAACCGCACGGTGAGCATCGCGCCGTTGCCTATCTTGGTCTTGCAGGATGACGGCGTGCTGGTGTTTGTGGACACCGAGGAGGCGCAGTCGGTGGATATCTCGGACCTGCCCGCCAGTGAGCGGTTTTTCTCGGGAGGGGATACCACCGTGCGCGGGTTCGCGTTGGATCGGCTCGGGACCGGACCCACCGTGGACCAGCCGGGGGCTGCCCCTACGATCGACGCGAACGGGTTTCCGACCGGTGGCAACGCGATGCTGGTGATGATTACCGAGCTGCGCGTGCCGGTCGGCGGCGCCTTCCAGATGGTTGGCTTCTTGGACGCCGGTAACGTCTTCGACCGCGTCAGCCACTTCCAGCTGGATGAGATTCGAGGCAGTGCCGGCTTCGGCGTGCGCTACCGGTCGCCGGTGGGACCGATCCGAGTCGATCTGGGATTCAAGCTGGACCGGCGCGAGTTCGCGGGTGAGCGGGAATCGCTGACCGCGTTGCACTTCAGCATCGGCCAAGCCTTCTGATGATCAGGGTGGCAAGGTTATTCTGGTCAGTGTCCTTAACGATGTGTGTGGCCGTGGCCCCGGCCATCGGGGCGGGACAAGCTCCCGTCTCCCTGGACCTCGTGGACAGGGTGCTCGCGGTCGTGGCGCCGAAGGTCATCATGTTGTCTGACGTGCGCGCGTTTCTGGAACTCGGGCTCGTCGACCTGCCGGCCTCGGCCGATCCGGTGCCGGAGACACTGACCGCCCTCATCGAACGTCAGCTCGTCGTGAACGAGGTTTCGGCCAATGTGATCGAGGAGCCCTCAACTCAGGAGGTCGAAGGCCAGATGGCGGTTGTCGCCGAGAGACTCGGGGGACTGGATGCGCTGCGAGCCGTGTTGCCCGCCGTCGGTTTCACGGCAGAGGACCTCAAGCAGCTCCTGCGCGAGGACCTCCGGGTCGAACGTTATCTGGCGCGGCGGTTTCCGGGGGCGCGACAGCCGACCGAGGAGGAACTCGAGGCGTGGATGCAGGAGCATGCCGAGGAGTTGCGGGATGACCCCGCGCGGTCGCTCGAGGAAGCCCGCGACGAGGCACGCCGGCAACTGACCCGAGCGCTGCGTCAGGAATCGATCGACGCCTGGGTTTCGACGCTCGTCGACCGAGCCGACGTCTCCCGCGTGCCGTAGGTTTGCTGCCGAGGTGCCCGTCTGGACGGCGTTGCTTCCTCGGTCACAGCCCGCCTGGCTGCTCCCTCGTCGCGCCTTGCCAGCCGAACACCTCGACAGCAAACCCCCGGGGCGCGCGAGGCAGGGACACGTCCGCCTTCGGCGTCGCTTCCTCCTCTGTGAGCCTAGGCGCGCATGTGCGCGCCTCGCGGCCGCGGAGTGGGGCTCTCGGGGTCCCCGCGTAGCGTTCGCGTGGGGTTCGGGGCGCAGCCCCGTCTGAGGAATGGCCCAGCCAGGTGGGCTGTGACCGACGAAGTAACGCCGCCAGGCGAACGGATCGGCAGGAAACCTAGGACGCGGCGGATGTGGCGACGTTGTAGGCGATGAGCACTTCGGTCAGGTTGAAGCCGGCGTGACAGACGACGGGGCCGACGATGCTTCGGCGCTTCAGGTACAGGATGCCCCAGAAGGCGCCAAGCAGACCGGTCACGATTGCGGCGTCACGTCCTTGAACCAGATGGCCGAGTCCGAACGCGACGCTGAACACGATCAAGCCGACGGCTGGTCCCCCCAGGTGAGTTTCGAACCGGCTCAGGACAAAGGCCCGCTGCACTTCTTCCCGGACGCCTCCCGCAACCACGGCGATAAGGGCAAACGCAGCGGCGTTGAGCGGTGAGTCGATCAAGGCCTCCAAGGGGTTCTCGGTCACATTGTGCAGCCACGGTGCGACTTGAAGCAGGAGGCTGAATGCGGCGGCGACAAGCAGCAACGCCGCCGGTACGAGCAACAGACCGAGGGTGGCTTCCCGTCCGATCGGGCGAACACCGAGGAACATCGCAACGGGGCGTTCACCGTGCGCGCGAAGTAAGACCCAGATCAGTCCCAGGACGAGCACCGCGTCGGCCAGCGACAACACCACCACATAGAACAGAGGCAGCGTACCGCCGGGCGGGGCCGCCCCGATCATCGCTAGCACAAGGATGAGCGCGAGTTGGGTCGGGAACCCCGAGCAGAGCGTCACCTCGATCAGGGCCCGGAAGCGTTCCGCGGGCGACGGCTGCGGCGACCGCGTCGGTGGGTGTGAGTCGGAATCGGTTGGCTGGTCCTGATCGAGCAGGCTCGGTGCGTCGCCGGTCGACATGCGCGGACTTTACCACACGGTAGAACGGCCTGTTTTTCAGGGTGTATTCACTATATCTTGCGTTTGACCTAAAAGTGTTACACCACATCTTGTGGCTATTTCTTGACAATCACGATATCTGGGCCCATAGTAGGCGAACTTGCGAGGGTGCCCAGCCGTCGAAGTTTCGAGTGGCCTGTCTCGCGGATTTGGGGTCATTTTTCACCGAAATCTAGGCTGGTCGTCGGGTCCATTCGACCGGTTGCGACGTCGTCCGACACATCGCCTGTCGAGCGTGGTTGCATCGCTTGCCGTCGCGCTGCATACGACGGTGGTGTCTAGCCCGAATCCGTGAGAGAGGTCCTTGGTATTCGATTCGTGGTGACACCAACGGACGGATGTTCCACCACAGGTTTCGTGACACGTGTTTGTGTCACGCGTCGGAAGGAGTTGCATAATGCCGAGAGGCGCTGCTCGTGAAACCGAAGCTGTCGACCCACCAACAAGCTTGACCCCCGAGATTCCCGCTCAGCCGGGTTTGGAATTTCCGCGATTCTTTACTACCGAAGGCATCGATTCATTCGATGAGATCGAATGGGAGTCCAGAGTGGCGTTGATCGGGAGCGAGCAGGGCGAGGTCGTGTTCGAGCAGCGCGATGTCGAGATTCCGTCCTTCTGGTCGCAGCAGGCGACGAACATCGTTGTCTCCAAGTATTTTCGTGGACCGATGGGGTCGCCCACCCGGGAGCGGAGCGTCAAGCAGCTCATCGGACGGGTCGTGGAGACGATCACCGAATGGGGCCGCGCGAAGCAGTACTTTGCCAGTGAGGACGACCTACAGGCGTTCAGTGACGACCTGAAGCATCTGCTGGTGTATCAAAAGGCGGCCTTCAACAGTCCGGTCTGGTTCAATTGCGGGTTTGAAAAGGCCCCACAGTGTTCGGCCTGCTTCATCAACTCCGTGGAAGACACGATGGAGTCGATTCTGACGCTGGCTCGGACCGAGGGCATGCTGTTCAAGTTCGGCTCCGGCACCGGCACCAACTTGTCGTCGATCCGGTCGTCGCGCGAACTGCTCGGCGGTGGTGGCACCGCGTCCGGTCCAGTCTCGTTCATGAAGGGCTACGACGCGTTTGCGGGCGTGATCAAGTCAGGTGGCAAGACACGCCGGGCCGCGAAAATGGTGGTGCTCGATGTCGACCACCCTGATGTGGTCGATTTCATCAACTGCAAGGTCGATGAGGAACGCAAGGCCTGGGCGCTGATCGACGCTGGCTACGACGGGTCGTTTACCGGTACCGCGTATTCATCGGTCTTCTTCCAGAATTCGAACAACAGCGTGCGGGTCACCGACGACTTCATGCGCGGGGTGCTCGACGACGGTGAGTGGCACACCCGGGCGGTCACCGACGGTCGGGTGATGGATACCTACAAGGCGAGCGAGGTCATGCATCTGATTGCGGAAGGGACGCACGTCTGTGGCGACCCGGGGATGCAGTTCGATACGACGATCAACGACTGGCACACTTGCCCGAATACCGACCGGATTCGCGCGTCGAACCCCTGTTCGGAGTACATGTTCCTCGACGACTCGGCCTGCAACCTCGCGTCGCTCAATCTGATGAAGTTCCTGAACGACGACGACGGAGAGTTCAACGCTCCGGCCTTCGCCGCCGCCGTCAGGACGCTGATCACGGCCCAGGAAATCATCGTCGACTGTGCCGGGTATCCGACCGAGGCCATCGGGAAGAACAGCCTCGCCTACCGGCCGCTGGGTCTGGGCTACGCGAATCTCGGCGCCCTGCTGATGTCGCGTGGACTTCCGTACGACAGCGACAAAGGGCGGGATTGGGCCGGGGCGCTGACCGCCCAGATGACGGGGGAAGCCTACGCGCAATCGGCGCGGCTCGCGCGTGACCACGGTGGACCGTTCACGGGATTCGCGGCCAATCGGGAGCCGTTCCTCCGAGTCATGCGGAAGCATCGCGATGCGCTGAAGGGGATCAACGCCGACCACGTCCCGGCGGCCCTGGTGGACGGTGCCGGTCAGTCCTGGCGCGACGCGGTCGAGTTGGGTGAAGAATTCGGCTATCGAAACGCGCAGGCCACCGTGCTGGCGCCTACCGGCACCATCGGCTTCATGATGGACTGCGACACCACCGGCGTCGAGCCGGACATTGCGCTCGTCAAGTACAAGAAGCTGGTTGGCGGCGGGATCATGAAGCTTGTGAACCACACCGTACCGATGGCGCTGGCCGCGTTGAACTACCCCCAGAATGAGGTAGATGCGATCGTCGCGTATATCGACGAACACGAAACGATCGAGGGCGCACCCCACCTGGATCCGGCCCATCTCGATGTGTTTGATTGTGCCTTCAAGCCGGCCCACGGGTCCCGCTCGATCCACTACATGGGGCACGTCAAGATGATCGGGGCGACGCAGCCGTTCATCTCCGGGGCGATCTCGAAAACGATCAACGTGCCGACCGATGCCACGATCGAGGACATCGAGCAGGCCTATGTCGATGCGTGGCGCCTTGGTACCAAGGCAGTGTCGATCTATCGAGACGGTAGCAAACGGACGCAGCCGCTGAATACCTTCCGCGCCGCCACCGCCTCTGAGAAGGACAAGACCATCGATGCCGCGACGCCGCGACCGGTCCGACGCCGGCTACCGGACGAACGGCAGGCGATTACCCACAAATTCGATATTGCCGGACACGAAGGCTACATCACGGTCGGCTTGTTCGAGGACGGGACGCCTGGCGAGATTTTCCTGGTGATGGCCAAAGAGGGCTCGACCATCTCCGGATTTGCGGATGCATTCGCACAGGCAGTGTCGTATGCGCTGCAATACGGAGTGCCGCTGCAGGTGCTGGTCGACAAGTTCAGTCACGTGCGTTTCGAACCGTCCGGGATCACGAAGAACTCCGGCGTACGTGTGGCCAAGTCGATCGTTGACTATATTTTCCGGTGGATGGCGATGAAGTTCCTGTCGCCGGAGGCGCAGTATCACGCCGGGGTCAATGTGACGCCTGGCGGGGAGGCGGATGCGAAGCGGCTCGACCCCGGCCTCGAGCCGACGAATCGAGACGCCGCCGCGTCAGCCGACGGCGATGCCGAGTCCGGGAGCCGAGGCGCCCCATTCGCGATCCAGAACGACCAGGACGCTCCGCCCTGCTCGACCTGCGGCGCCATCATGATTCGGAACGGCAGTTGCTACAAGTGTGTCAACTGCGGCGCCACCAGCGGCTGCGCCTAGGTTTCCTGGCGATCCGTCCGCCTGGCGGCGTTGCTTCCTCGGTCACATGCCGCCTGCCTGCTCCCTCGT
>JAPYUM010000097.1 GCA_029940535.1 Vicinamibacterales bacterium | reverse complement strand
CGGCCGTCGCCACCGACGTGCCGCCATACTTCTGCACGACGATCGGGGTCGCCGCCTGGTGCTTAGGGCCCGTCACGAAATAACAGCGCCATTCTGGCCGCCGATGCAGCCCGCGCGACTGTGTTGCTCGTCGCTTGCATACTCCCGGTATGCGCACTCCTCGCGCCTGGTCGAGCGCGTGCCTCGACGCCCAGAAATGTCACTGCTATTTCGTGACGAGCCCTTAGTCATCCGATGCCACCGTCGACCCCGGACCCGTGTCCGTCGGGGTGGGTCTGCTCCGACGCGCCGTCTCGTCCCCGATCTGCAACGCGAGCTGATGAAGAAACAGCCCGACGTCCGTCACGATCCCCACGGTCTGCGAGGACCCGCGGTCTCCGAGCTTCGTCACCACGGCGGGGTTGATGTCTACACAGACCACCCGCACCCATCCGGGCAGCATGTTCCCGACGCCGATACTGTGCAGCATCGAGGACAGCATCACGACCAGGCGGACGTCCCGTAGGACCTCCGCGTACCGCTCCTGGGCCACGGTCAGATCCATCACCGTGTCCGGGAGAGGACCATCGTCCCGTATGCTGCCGGCCAGCACATACGGCACGTTGTGGGTGATGACGTCATGCATCAACCCAGTGGGCAGCACGCCCTCGCGGACGGCCTCACGCAGCCCGCCGACGCGGCGGATCCGATTGATGGCCCGCATGTGATTCTTGTGTCCCTCCTCCACCGCAACGCCGGCGTCCAGGTCGACCCCGAGCGACGTGCCAAAGAAGGCCTGCTCGGCGTCATGCACCGCCAGCGCGTTGCCGGCCAGCAACCCGTCGACCCACCCATTCCGCACGAGGCGGGCCAGATACGGGGCGCCGCCGCTGTGCACGACGACCGGACCGGCCACCATCACGATCCGCCCGCCCCCGGCCTTGACCTCGCGCATCATCTTCACCACGCGCGCCACGCTGACTTCGACGCGTCGCTCGGTCGAGACGTCGTTCATCATGAACGCGAACCCCAGCCGGTCGCGCTCCTGGAAGACCGGTACTACCCGGATGCCGTCAACGCCGCACACCACGCGCTCGCCGGCCCGGAGGTCCCGCAGCTTGCGGCACACGGCCTGCCCCTCGGCGACCACGATGATCGCGTCCATCCGCTGCTCCGCCACGTCGATCCACCGTCCGGCCTGTCGAATCTGTGTCCGGTGATGTGTGGTCGAATAGAAATCCTCCGGCACGAAGCCATCGCCGGCCGGTTCGAGTCGCGCGTCGTCATGCCGACGCGCATGGCACCCCAACGGTATGAGCGCCTCGAGCACCTCCCGTAGCGCGTCGACCGTCTCGGCCGTGACCCGCAGACGAAGGTGCGAAAACTCCTCGTTCGTACGCCCGATCGAAAACTCGAGCACGTCGAACGCCGCCCCGCGCTCGATGACCTTGTCGAAGACCGAGGTCAGCAACTGCGAGTCGATCAGGTGACCGTCGGCTTCGACGATCTCGCTATGGGACTGGTCGGACATGAGACGAACGTTGAACCCCCTCAGCCGTGAGCGGGCTGGGTCGAGTGCTCGGCCAGAAATGCCTCGAACTCGCGCAGCGAGCGGCCCAGACGCGTCGGTTCCGTCAACTGGTCTGTCATGACGTTGGAGGTCTTGTACCCGTTGCCCGTCACGCAGACCACGATCGATTCGTCGCGAGGAATGGTTCCGGCCTCCAGCAGGTTGATCGTGGCGGCCAGCGTCGTTCCACCCGCCGGTTCGGTAAAGATCCCCTCGGTGCGAGCCAGCAAGCCGATCGCCGCGAGAATCTCCGGGTCGGTCGCCCGAGCGCCCGATCCTCCGCTGCCTCTGACCGTGTCCAGTACCTGATACCCATCGGCCGGATTGCCGATGGCGATAGATTTGGCGATGGTGTCCGGCATCACCGGCTCGGGATGCGCCGCGCCACTCTCCAGCGCGTTGATGACGGGCGAGCAGCCGGCGGCCTGCGCGGCGTGGACACGAGGCAAATCGCCCGACGCGAGCCCCACTTCCCGCAGTTCGCGGAACGCCCGTCCGATCCGTGGCAACAACGTCCCACCCGCCACCGGCGACACCACATGCTGTGGATACCGCCAGCCCAACTGTTCGACGATCTCGAATCCGATGGTCTTGGCCCCTTCAGCGTAGTAGCTGCGTAAATTGATGTTGGCGAACGCCCAGCCATACCGGTCGCCGACCTGGGTGCAGAGTCGATTGACGTCGTCGTAGTTTCCATCAATCCCGACGACGTGCGGTCCGGACACCGACGAGCCGACAATCTTGCCCGGCTCCAGGCTCTGAGGAATGAAGACGTAGCATCTCAACCCGAGCCGAGCGGCATGGGCCGCCACGCTGTTCCCCAGATTGCCGGTGGACGCGCATCCGAAGGTGTCAAACCCCAGTTCTATGGCGCGCGTCGCCGCCACCGGCACCACCCGGTCCTTGTACGACAGGGTCGGGTGATTGACGGAGTCATCTTTGATATAGAGCTCGTCGACCCCCAATTCGCGCGCCAGTCGATCCGCCCGCACCAGCGGAGTGAAGCCCGAGTGCAGACCGGTGAGCGGCTCGCCCACGATCGGCAACAGCTCCCGGTAGCGCCACAGGTTGCGCGGCCGCGCCGCGATTGCGTCGCGGGTCAGCGTTGCCCGGGCGGCCTCGTAGTCGTAGCACGCCTCCAGCGGGCCCAGGCACTGGTCGCACACATACAACGCCTTGGCTGGGAACTCGGTCTTGCACATCGCACACCGCAGCCCGGTGAACACACTCATGCGCGCGCTTCTCCCCTCGAGAGGATTGGCAGCCACAGCGGCGGCCGTACGTGAAAATCGAATTGGCCAATCTCGTTCAACGCCGCCGTCACCGACGCAGAGCCGCACGACTCCAACGTCATCACGAACGGCAACTCTGTCTTCGCCCACCCGGGCTCCTGCCACACCGCGTCAACGTTGATCGCGTGGCGCGAGAACACCTCGGCGAGCGCAGCAATGATCCCGGGCCGATCGCGGATCATGAACCGCACATAGTGAGGCGCGTCGAACTCCCGCGCCACCGGACGACGCGCTTGGACGTCGGTCGCTTGCCGTCCGGGCGCGCCGCGAGCGATCGCCAGCAAGTCGGAGACGACGGCGACCGCGGTCGGTTCGCCTCCGGCACCAAAACCGGAGAATGCCGTTTCCCCGCCGAATTCGCCGTCGACGACGACGATGTTCTGGGTGCCCTCGACCCGGGCCAGGGACGAGTCGTCTGGCACGAGGGCCGGTTGCACCGCCGCGCGAATCTGCCCACTCTCCGGTAGCAGCTCAGCCCGAGCCACCTGCCGAATCACACACCCTAGGCGCTTCGCGTACGAGAAGTCGATCGCGGATATGGGTCTGATCGAACCCAACGGGATGTCATCGACACCAACCTCACAGCCCAGCCCCACCGCAATGAGAATCGCCAGTTTGGCCTGTGCGTCAAAGCCGTCGACATCCGCGGTCGGATCCGCCTCGGCATATCCGAGCCGCTGGGCCTCGGCGAGTACGTCAGCGTAGGCGACGCCCTCCCGCTCCATGCGGGTCAGGATGTAATTGCAGGTTCCGTTCAGGACCCCCTGAATCCGATACAGTCGATCACCCGCGATCCCCTCGCGGAGCGACCGCACGATCGGCACCCCGCCGGCCACCGCGGCTTCGAACAGGAGGGGACGATCGGCCTGGCGGGCCGCCTGGCCCAAGGACACGCCGTCGTGTGCGATCACCTGCTTGTTCGCGGTTACCACCGCCACCCCGGCCGCCAGTGCCTGCTCGATCCAATCGCGTGCGGGCGACCGTCCGCCGATCAGCTCCACCACCACATCCACCGACCCGTCGAGCACATCGTCGAACGCCTCAGTCCACACCACCTCCGGCGCCACCCAGCCCACTTTCTTCCGGTTCACCTGGCGGTTGCAAATATGGGTCAATTGGAGAGACGGATGGATATCTCCCGAGAGGATTCGCGCCACGGCTTGCCCCACCGTTCCGAACCCGGCGATAGCGACCCGACAAGGACCCACCCGCTCCGTTGTGCTCATCATCGGTATCCGTTGTGCGTGTGTCGATGTCGTGGTCGGCCCGGGCGCCAAAAAAAAAGCCATCACCCGCGCGGATGATGGCCTGTCCAGACTCAGCGTGTCGCTGTCAGCTACATCACCCGCGTGGCCCGCGCGTCGCGGGCGCCTTCGTTGGAACCACGGTCGTGGAAACGGTCCTATTCGCGGGCATACTGGTCACGCGTGCAGACACTGCATATACCTTGTCGAGCTTAACTCCGTGGCGGCCGACGAGTCAACATGCGCCCGCACCGATCCAAACCGGTCTGTCCGGCGCGGCCGCCGCGGTTGACACCCGTCAGACCGAGGAGTAGTATCCGCCGCGATCGCGTCGCCCGCACCACGCCATGCCCACCCGTTCCAAGTGGCAGTCCCTGCCGACTGAAGCCATCAACCCCCGCACGCTCTCGATGGATCGGGCGTCCACCGAAGAGATCATCGATCTGATGATCCAGGAGGACCGACGCACGATTACCGCGGTGCAACGGGAGAAGGCGCGGATCGCCATCGGCGCGGATCTGATCACGGCCGCGTTTCGAAAGGGCGGACGACTCGTGTTCGTCGGCGCCGGTACCAGTGGCCGGCTGGGGGTGCTGGAAGCGGCAGAAATGCTGCCCACGTTCGGCACTCCGGCCCGACTGGTCCAGGCGGTCATGGCCGGGGGCCGAGACGCGTTCTTCAAACCGCGCGAGGGCGTGGAGGACAACTTCGAAGAAGGGGCGCGCGCGGCCAGCCGGTTACGCCTGACCAACAAGGACGTGCTCATCGGCGTCTCCGCCAGTGGCATGACGCAGTTCGTACGGGGTGCCCTCACCCGAGCCCGCCGAGCCGGCGTGAAGATCATCTTCGTCACCTGCTGGCCCGGATCCGAACTGCAGACTTTCGTCGATGTCATCATCGCACCAGCGGTCGGACCGGAGGTCATCGCTGGATCAACCCGGCTCAAAGCCGGGAGCGCCACGAAGTTGGTGCTCAACATGCTGACCACCATCTCCATGGTGCATATCGGCAAGACCTACGGCAATCTGATGGTCGACGTACAGACCGGGTCCGAGCAACGTCGAGACCGCGCCCGCGGCATCATCACGACCGTGACCGGTCTCGACTACGAAGCCGCCGGGGCCCTGCTCCGGCGCGCGCGGTGGAACGTCAAGGCCGCCATCGTCATGGAGAAAACCGGCGACACCTACGCCAAGGCGCTCACCCGCCTCAAGCGCGTCGGCGACTCCGTGCGCCAGGCCATCGGCGAAGATGTCGAGCCACGCCTGCGTGAACGGCTCGCCCGCCCGCTCGCCACGCGTTGACACTGCACGCTCCGAGGGATAGAGTCGATTTCGTTCTCCACCTCTTTGCTGTGCCTTTCGCTCCAAGCACCGGTCGGTCGACATCCGTCGCCGTCGTGTTCGGTGCGTTCCTCTCATTCTGGCTCGGGCTCTGTGCCCCGGCGGCGGGCCAGGACACCGCCGGACTGTGGGTGACACAACAGTCCCTCACGTCCCGGACCGCCATCGAACGACTGGTGGACGATGCGTCGCGGGCCGGCTTCACCATCCTCCTGGTCGAGGTCTCAGACCTCCCCCTCGAGCCCGCCGCGGCCGCACGGGCCCGGGGCCGCCGTGACCGCGGCCCATCGGCCGGGGTCGATGACCGGCGGCGTCGGCGCGACGGGCGGGGCGACAACCGATTGCAGCTGCTGCTGACCGCCGCCAGGCGCCGGGGACTGCGTGTCCACGCCTGGATCCAGGTCATGCGTGCCACCCGTGCCGGTCCGCTGCCGACGTCCCGAGGACATGTCGTCAACCGGCACCCGGGGTGGATCATGGTCCCCCGCGACCTCGCCGGGCGCCTCGCGCGGTTGGATGTCCAGGACCCCGCCTATCTCGCAGCCATTCATCGTTGGACCCAGCCGTCACCAGACGGCGTCGATGGCCTCTACCTGTCCCCCATTCTTCCAGAGGTCGCCGAACACATCGGCGAACGGCTGGCTCAACTGCTAGCTCGGTACCGCTTTGACGGCGTGCACCTTGACTCCACCCAGTTCCCCAGCAGCGACTTCGACTATGGCCGAGCTGCGGTGGCCGCGTTCCGGGCCGAGATCGCGGACGGCCTGACCGTGGCGGCGCGGCGTGAACTGGACGCCCAGTCCGCTGTCGACCCGCTGACCTACCCGGACGCCTTTCCTCGCCAGTGGACCCGGTTTCGGCGATCGAAGATGACAGCGCTCGTGGCCCGACTCGGTACTATCGCGCGGCGCTCTCGAACCGGCACTCGTCTCAGTGTCTCCGTGGTCGCCGATCAGGACGAGGCGCTCGGACGACGTTTACAAGACTGGCGCACCTGGGCGGACAACGGGTTCGTCGACATTCTGTGCCTCCAACCAGGGTCCGAAACGGCAGAGGAGTTCGAGCTCCAGGTTCGTGCGGCACGGCAATTCACCAGCCGGGTCGAACTCTGGGTGGGTCTCGGGGCCGAGTGGCTCTCGCCTTTCGACACCTTCGACCGCATCCGCGCCTCGCAGCGTATCGACGTCGATGGCATCGTGGTCTGGCGCTACGACAGCGTCACCGACCGGACCCGTCAGCCTCCCGATCACCTCCGCCACATCGGCCTCGCCATTGCGGCGGTCCCCCCGCGATAACGCCACCGCGTGGAGGTACTTGATCTCGTGGTGCTCGCCGTCTTTCTTGGCGGGACGGTGTGGCTCGGCCTGTCACGAACGTCTGGACAGACGACCGTCGCTGACTATTTCACCACCAATCGACGGGCGCCCTGGGCCGTCGTGATGGCCTCGATCGTGGCCACCGAAACCAGCACGGTCACACTGGTCAGCCTCCCGGGATACGCCTTCTCGAACGACTTGACCTTTCTCCAACTGGTGTTCGGCTATCTGGTGGGCCGCGCCCTCGTCACCGTGTTCCTGATACCCGCCTACTTCCGCGGACGATATCTGACCGCCTACCAGGTGCTCACCGAGCGTTTCGGCGGCAACGTCGGGCGGCTCGCCGCCACCATTTTTCTGGGCACCCGGACCCTGGCCGACGGCTTTCGCCTGTTTGGTACCGGACTGGTGCTGGCGGCGGTGATTCTGACGGTGCCTGGCGCCACCAGTCTGGCCACGACCGTCGCCCCGACGCTCGACTCGACCACCGCGATCCTCGTCGCCTCGGTGGTGCTGCTTGGCACCATCACAATTTCCTACACCTACTTCGGCGGAATGAGCGCCGTGTTGTGGACCGATGTGCTGCAGCTGATCGTCTACGTCGGCGGATCGCTCGTGGCTGCCATCCTGCTGCTCAACCTCATCCCGGGAGGCTGGCGCGAGGTGGTCGAGACCGGCTCGGCCGCCGGTCGGTTTCAGCTGTTCGATTTCTCGTGGGACCCCAACCGGAGCTACACGTTCTGGTCGGGACTCATCGGCGGAGCCTGCCTCACCGTCTCCACCCACGGGACCGACCAGTTGATCGTCCAACGCTACCTGTGCAGCCGCAGCTCCCAAGCCGCGTCGCGAGCCCTGATGTGGAGCGGTGTGGTGGTGCTCGGCCAGTTCATACTGTTCCTGCTTATCGGTGTCATGCTGTATGTCTACTACACCGGATACGCGCCGAACACGCTGGACATGCTCTCGGTCGGCGGGGAACTCCGCACCGACCGCCTGTTTCCGACTTTCATCGTCACCCAACTCCCCACGGGATTTCGGGGACTGATGGTCGCGGCCATCTTCGCCGCCGGCATGTCCACGCTCTCTTCCTCTCTCAACGCTTCGGCCTCCAGCACCGTGGCCGACTTCTATCTGCCCGCCACCGGCAATCGCCGGTCAGCCCCGCACTACCTGCGCGTGGCTCGGCGGTCGACCGTCGTCTGGGGTCTGCTACAGATCATCGTCGCGGTGGCCGCGATACGCATCTCGGACCGAATCGTCGACGAAGTGCTGGGGATCAGCTCGTTCACCAATGGCTTGATCCTCGGCCTGTTTCTACTCGGCTTGGCCGGATATCGGCGCCAACGGACCGCATTCGTCGCCGTCGGGACCGGCGGAGCCGTCATGCTGGCCGTCCGTCTGCTGACCGGACTCTCGTGGCAGTGGTACGTGCTGGTCGGGACCACAGCGACCTGGACCGCCGGCTGGCTCGCGGGACGACACACCGAGGCCCCGAGTCGTGGCTAGTGTCGCGGCCCGATTTGCTCCGATCACCGCGCTGCTACGCGACGCGGTGGACCGGCGCGTCTTCCCCTGCGCGACGGTCGAAGTGGGGACGTTCGACGGCGTACACCTGCACGACGCCTGCGGCACGCTGACCTACGAGTCGGACGCTCCGGCCGCCACGATCGACACGGTGTTCGATCTCGCCTCGCTGACCAAAGTCATCGCGACCACCACCGTGGTCATGCAGCTCCTCGATCAGGGACAGCTCCGGCTCGAGGACCCCCTCCGCCGATGGATAGACGACTGGCGCGGCGATGACCGTCAGGAGGTCACGCTGGCCGACCTGCTCGAACATGCCAGCGGGCTCACTGCGCACCTGCCCCTGTTCCGAGACCACACGGGCCGAGCTGATTTCCAGCACACGATCTCCACGCTGCCACTGGAGTACGTCCCCCGTACCCGATCGATCTACAGCGACCTCGGTTTCATCCTGCTTGGCTTCGTGGCTACGGATGCGGCGGGCGGGGTCGGTCTCGACCGGCAATTCAGCGACGTCGCCGAGCGTCTGCAACTCGGCTCGCTTCGATATCGGCCACCGGCGGACTGGCGCGCACGCACGGCACCGACCGAGGTCGAACCGTGGCGGGGACGGCTGCTCCAGGGCGAGGTGCATGACGAAAACGGATGGGCGCTCGGCGGCGTCGCCGGCCACACGGGGCTGTTCGGGACGGCGCCGGCCGTCGGTCGGTTCGCACGCGCCCTGCTGCGGACCCTGACGGGCCGTCCCCTGCTCGCCAAGCCCGCGACCCTCGGCCGAATTTTCAGACCAACGACGGTGCCCGGCAGTTCCCGGGCGATCGGGTGGGACACGATGCTGGTCACGTCTTCGTGTGGGCGCCGCCTGTCCCCGGACGCCATCGGCCACACCGGATTCACCGGCACGTCGTTGTGGATCGACCCGCGGCAAGACCTCTATGTTGTGTTGTTGACCAATCGTGTCCACCCCACCCGACACAACGAGGCGATTCTCTCGCTGCGCCCGGCCATCCATGACGCTGTCGTCGAGGCGCTCACCCCGTGACGCTGACGACTCTCGACTGGTTCATTCTCGGCGCGTTTCTGGTCTTCCCGTTCCTGGTCGCGCTGTGGTCGGCTCGGCGCGCCAGCCAAGGCCTCGGGCAATACTTCCTCGCCGGTCGCGATCTGCCGTGGTGGCTGGCCGGGACGTCGATGGTGGCCACGACGTTCGCCGCCGACACACCGTTGGCCGTCGCCGGCATTGTCGCGCAAGACGGCATCGCGGGGAACTGGATCTGGTGGAACGGGGCCCTCGGCAGTATGTTGAGCGTGCTGTTCTTCGCGCGACTCTGGCGCCGCGCCGGCATTCTGACCGACGTGGCGTTCGTCGAACTCCGCTACAGTGGCCGCGCCGCCGCGTGGCTCCGCGGGTTCCGGGCGCTCTACCTTGGTCTCCCGGTCAACTGCGTCATCATCGGTTGGGTCAACCTCGCGATGGCCAAGGTCCTGAGCATCACGCTGGGGTGGGACCAGTTGACCGCCGTCTTCGTCGGACTGGCGCTGACCGGCGCCTACGTGTCACTCGCCGGCCTGCGCGGGGTGGTGCTGACGGACCTGTTCCAGTTCGCCCTCGCCATGGCGGGCGCCGTCGCCGTGGCGGTGTTTGCGGTCCGCCAGCCCGAGGTCGGCGGGCTCGCTGGGCTGGCAGACCACCTGCCGGCCGACACCTTGCGATTCGTCCCGTCGGTGTCGCCCGACGGCGGCGACCTCGGCGGCACGTTGACCCTCTCGCTGACCGCGTTTGTCGCCTACCTGGGGGTGCAGTGGTGGGCCACCTGGTATCCAGGGCAGGAACCGGGCGGTGGCGGCTATCTGGCGCAACGCATGATGTCGGCCCGCGACGAACGCCACTCCGTACTGGCCACGCTGTGGTTCACGCTCGCCCACTATTGCCTGCGGCCCTGGCCCTGGGTCGTCGCCGGACTGGCGGCCCTGGTGCTGTATCCGGACCTCGCTGACCCGGAAGCGGGCTACGCGATGGTCATCCGGGACCACCTCCCTGACGGCTGGCGGGGGTTGGTACTCGGCGGATTTGTCGCCGCCTACATGTCGACGATGTCGACACAGCTCAACTGGGGCGCCTCGTATCTCGTCCACGACGTGTACGCGCGGTTCGTGAGACCTGACGCGGACGACGCCCACTACGTCCGTGTCGCGCGGGTCACGACGCTGGTGGTGATGGTGTGCAGTGCCGGGGTCACGCTCTCTCTCGATTCGGTGCGACAAGCCTGGGAGTTCATCCTGGAGGCGGGGGCCGGTATCGGTCTGGTGCTCATCCTCCGGTGGTACTGGTGGCGGGTCAACGCCTGGTCAGAGATTGCCGCGATGGTGGCCCCGGCCCTCGGCTACGCCTGGTTGACGGCCTACACGTCAATGGTGTTCCCAGACACGCTGATCGTGCTGGTGGCCTGGACCACCGTCAGCTGGCTCGTCGTGACCTGGATGACGGCTCCCGAACCGGATGCGACCCTGATTGCGTTCTATCGCCGAGCCCGCCCCGGAGGACCCGGCTGGGCCCGGGTGGCGCACCTCTCGGGCGCCCCCCCACCGGACCCGATCCGCGGACAACTCGTCGACTGGTTGGCCGGCGTCACCCTGATCTACGCCACCCTGTTCGGGGTCGGAGCCCTGATCATTCCCGGCCGCCGCGGAGGCCTGCTCCTGCTTACCACCGCGGTCGCGATGGGATGGTTTCTCTATCGCCGAATTGCGAAACGAGGTTGGGCGTCGCTCACGCACTGAACGCACCGGCCACAGATTTCAGTGTGGCGCTCGGCTTCAGCCGTGCGATCGCAGGCCTAAAGGCCTGCGCCACAAAAGGCTTCCTCGTTTCCTGCCCGAGGCGTCGCCACGCACCGGCGGTCTTCCGACGAAGCAACACCGCCAGACAGGCGCCTCGTCGGAAAACCTAGGGGTTGATGTTTACTAGGCCTTGGGTCTGGGTGCTGGTGCCGTCGAACGCGACGGCGGTCACGGTCACGGTCCGGGTGAAGCCCTTGTCCAGGACCCCGTAGGCGAAGGTCGTCGTGCGTCCGGTCGTGCTCGCGATGTTGCCGGCCGCGTCCCCGAAGATCCAATCGTAGCGGACAATGACCACTGTGCCCGGGCTCACGGTCGCGGTGAATGTCACTGGCGCCCCCGAGATCGCGGTCAGCGGGTTGATGGTCAGCGTGATCTGGATGACGAGCGGAACCACGATCAGCGTCACCTGACTCGACCCACTGACCCCCTCGACCGTGGTGGCGGTCACGGTGACCGTCCTCGTCCCCGAGGTCGTGTAGACGTGATTCACGCTGGTGCCGCTGGTCGTGACCCCGGTGCCGTCACCAAAGATCCAGTCGAAGCTCTCGATCGGCACCGTGCTCCCGCTCACGGTCGCCGTGAACGTCACGACCTCGTCGACGGTGCCGGTGGCCGGACTGGCCGAAATATTCACGTTCAGCGGCACCGCGGGAACCACCCGGACCACCGCTGACGTGGTGACTCGCTCACCGCTCGCATCTACCAGCGTGACCACTGCCGTGTAGGTCCCGGAAGAGAGATAGACGTGGGTAACCGATGTCGTCCCGCTCAGGTTCCCAAGGGACACGGCGCCGCTGCCGTCCCCGAACACAATCTCGACGGCCGTGATCGGTGGGCTGCCGGACGCTACCGCGGTGGTGACCGTGAATGTGGCCGCCGAGCCTGCCGTCGCCCCCACGGGAGCCACGATGGTAATGATGGGGGCGGTCCTGATGGCGATGTTGGCCGTCCCCGCGATCGGGGTCGCACCCCCGCGCAGCGTCGCGGTCACTGCGGCGGCGACGGTCGTGGTCACCGTGGTACTGGCGATACCGGACGAGTCGGTCACAGAGTCGGACGCGCTCAAGGTGCCGGCCGTGGTCGAGAATGTCACCGGCACGCCGACGAGACGGTTACCGGCACCATCGATGACGGCAGCGGTAATGGTCGAACTGCCACCGGTCGACGGCAACTCAGCCGGCGTGGCGGTGACCGTCATCGCTTCGGCCGCGGCGGCGCCGATGGTCAGCGCCAAGCCGGTGTCCCCCACGCTCTGGGCGCCCCCGGAAAACGCCCGCACCGTGGCGGTGCCGGACTCGGTCCCCGCATGCAGGGTCACCACGGCCTGACCGTTGCTGGTTCTCGCCTCTTGTGGTTCGAGGCGACCAAGGTCCGTGGTGAACGTCACCAGCGTGCCGTTGTGTACCGCCGTGCCACTCAATTCGACGATACTGGCTCGAATCTCGGCTGTCCCATTGAGCGGCAGCACGGTCTTGCTCGTACTGATCGTGATGCCGGCGTCGGTCGGCGCCACGAGTGCGATCTTGTCGCACGACGCAGCGGTGCTCACGGCCGTGATCAAGGTCACGGCCACCAGAGCCAATCGAGGAACGCGGTACGACACGCGTGGTAATATCGACACTCTTGGAATGCTTTCGGCATGGGCCCAACCAAGCAATATAGGGAACCGTCAACCACGTCGGAGATCGGCTACGCCATGGCCGGTCTGCTGGTCGCTATTGCCGTCTTGGGGCTCTTGATGGGCGCGGCGATGCCCACCTGGCAGACCTTCGTGAAGCGTGAAAAGGAAGCCGAACTGGTCTTTCGGGGCGGCCAATACGCGCGCGCGATTACCCTCTACGGCCAGCAGTTCGCCGGCGCATTTCCGCCGAACGTCGAGACCTTGGTGCAGGGTCGGTTCCTGCGCAAGGCCTACACCGACCCGATGACGCCGGACGGCGAGTTCGAGATCGTCACCCTGGGAACGCTCCAGAACATCCCCGGACTCAATCCCGCCACCGAGGCCGGTAGCGACAGAGAGCCGAACCGGACGCCGTTTTCCCAAGCCGCTCGAGAACAGAACGAAGAGAGTGGCCTCATCCTGGGCGTGCGTAGCCGCAGCACCCAGGACTCCATGATGGAGCTCAACGGCCTGACCAACTACGCCGACTGGATCTTCACGCCGACCGCCGCGGGCCTGCTCGGTGGACATACCGAACCGCAACCGATGGTCGTGGGCGGTGGCGGAGTGGGATTGGGCGTGGGCGTGGGCGCCATCGGCCAGCCGGTCCAACCGGGAGGCGCCGGCGGTTTCGGCCCGACTCGGCCGGGGCCCGGCGCGTTCGGTGGGTTCGGCGAGCGCACCGGAGCCGATGGGCGCGGCAGCACGGGCGCTCCACCCGACCAGCGACCTGGTGTCGGTGTGCCACGGTCCGGCGGGCCGGGGGTGGGAATTGGGCAGCCTGGCGGCGCCGGGGTGGGTACCGGACGCCCCCCGCGGTAGGGGACACAGCCACACGGCGGTTGGGTAGAAAGAGAGCCCTCTACCAGTCCGCGTAGACCGTGCCGTCGATCGCCTGTCCGAGGGCGCCACTCTGGACGTCGAACACGCCGGGGAGCGCGGTCGGATCGGTCGGGTCGAATTCCGACGAGATCGTTTGCCAGGTCGCACTCGACTGGGTGAACGGGTCTTCGGGAAGGCTCCGAAGATATCCATCACCAACCAGATCCTCGAGCGCGGCGGGATACGAGCCCTTGTCGGCGTTGTACTGGTCGATGGCGTCGCGCAGACGGAAAAGGTCTTCCTTGAGCACGGCCTCCTTCGACCGCGTGACGCCAGTGCCGTAGCTGGCCATCGCGATCGCGGCCATGATCACTACCAGCGAGATCACCACCAACATTTCAACCAGGGTCCATCCGGCGGGCGAGGCGGCTCGCACCTCGCCCGGCCGAGGGCGAGAGATGTGGGACCTGGCTGGTGGTCGCCCGGAAGTCATCACCATTCGTCGTACCGGGTCCCGTCAAGTGCCGTCGCGTTGGATCGCGAGTACACGTCGTACACGTTGTTGCCGCCCCAGCTCACGGAGTCGGGCGCGTCCTGATAGGAGCGCATGCCCCACTCAGTGCCTTGGGTCATCGGGTCGAACGGGATCCGGCGCAAGAATTTCAGCTTCGTATCTGACGCGTCGTTCATCCGCTCGACGCCTTCGACGAGAGTTTCGAGGTCCGGCGGATAGCCCTCACTGCCCACCTCCACGTTACTGCCACCGATCTGTTGAAGCGCGACGGCATCCTTGTAGCGGTCGATCGCCGTGCGCATGTCACGCAGCCCGCGACGCAGTACTGCCTCTCGCTGGCGCTGCATCGTGACCTTGCTCAGCGGCAAGACCGCTGACGCCAGCACGGCCAGCATCGCGCTGACCACGAGGAGCTCTATGAAGGTGAAGCCGGCGACCACCCGCAGCCGGGTCCGCAGTGGCGGTCGGGGCGACACGGGTCTTGGCACACCCATCGTCGGCTCACTGGACGGTCACCGTTGACGTGGAGAATTCGAGGTCCAGAAGAACGCCCTCTGGAGTCATCGCGGTGCCGCTGACATTCAGTGTAACCGACCCGGGACCCACCGTGTCCAAGAGCACGGCCGCCAGCAGACCGGCTCCCGCGGCGCCCGTCGTGTCGCCGTTCCGAGTCGACGTAATCTGAATGAGTCCGGCCTCGGCGTCGACTTGCTGCGTAAAGGTCACCTGCGAACCACCCTGTCGCATGAAACTGCCTTCCTGGACGGTGCGGACGCTCAGCACCGCCGGATCGAACCCACCGTCAGCGACACCGTCGAGAGCCGCGATGCATCACTGATGGAGACCGGCACGGTGTAGGGTCCTCCACCGAGGCGGAACTGTGAGCCGGGCGGCGTCACCAGGACACGCGCCGCCGGGAGCGGCTCCGGCGCTGGCGCGACCGAGTCCGACTGGGCCGGTGGTGGCGGCACCACCAGGTCTGGCTGAACCGGGGTCGCCGCTAGCGGCACAACCGGATCCGTCGACAAGTCCGGGTCGATCTCGGCCGGCTCCAGCGTCGGGGTCGTCGGCGATGGGAGCTCCGGCACCGCCGGAAGTCCCGCCGTGGGCAATCCAATCGCGGGCGCCTCCTCGACGTCCGGGAGAGCAAGTGGCAGCGGGGGCGCTCCGGCGTCCGGCTGCGGGGCGATCAACGGCGGCGGCCCCGACAGCCCGAGGTTGGTCTGGGTGCCGATGTGAATCGGGCTGACATCACTCCGGGTCAGTTCGTGTGTCCGCACGATCCGCGGGGTGAGCAGCATGACGACCTCGGTCTTCCGAATCGCTTCGTCGTTGTCCCCGAAGAGCGATTGCAGGAGCGGCACACGCAGCGCACCCGGCAGTCCGCGAAGGGTTCGTCGGTCCTCTTCTCGCAGCAAACCGGCCAGCAGGTTCGACTCGCCGTCACGCAGACGGAGCCGGGTGACGACTTTGCGCGACCCGAATGTCGGCAACGACGTTCCGGCCACCTCG
>JAPYUM010000096.1:4535-15806 GCA_029940535.1 Vicinamibacterales bacterium | reverse complement strand
GCCCCAAAGTTGCCCCTAGCTAGCACAGCGTTGTCAACCCCATCGTCCGCGGGCCCCACCTCGGTCTCGGTTTTGAACTGGGATATGCCTGGCTGGTCGGGTCAGAACGACACACCGGCTCTGACCAAGGGCTACGCCTTTTTCGTCCCAATGGACGACTGGATGGCCAGGCAAAGGGCGGTGCTGGACCTGATCTGGTTCCATCTGGAGGACGAGTGATGATGCCCTCTCACTGGGCCGCCAGCATCCGACGAGTCCTCGGCGCGACCCTCGTGGTCATAGCCGTCGCCGGCGAGTCCCCGGCGGCGGCGCAGGGTGCCGAACCAGCGGACCGCGCGCTGCTCGTCGTGCTGGATGTATCGGGGAGCATGAATGAGGAGGTGCCCGGCGGCGTCAAGCGCGACCTCGCGCGGCAGGGGCTGTTGCGGACGTTCGAGATGCTCACCGAGGGGACGCTCACGGGTCTCCGGCTGCTCGGCCAGGGCAGCTCGGCCGACGAATGCGCCGCGTCAATCGGCGCATTGGACTTCGCACCCTTCGCGAGATCCAACTGGGAGACCGCGCTCGATGCCGTGACCTGGGACGGTGCCACACCGCTCGTGTACTCGATGCGCGCGGCGCTCGACGATCTCCGCCAGGCGAACGCGGTCCGGCGAGAGATGCTGATTATCGGTGATGGCGAGGAAACCTGCGGAGAGGATCCGGTCGGCGTGGCCCGCGAGGAGGCCCGGGACATCCGGATCCACACCATCAGCCTCGGCGAGGAGATCTCGCATCAACTCGCCGGCATCGCGCTAGTCACCAATGGCACGTATGCGCGGGCCTTTGACGAGACCACATTCGACGAGGCGACCGCGGGCACCATTCCCACCGACGAACGGGCGGCTCCAACCGGCCCCACCGCCGGTGACGCCGGCCTCGCGCCCAGTCGTCTCGAGGTCATCCTGGACGTCTCCAACAGCATGTGGGGACAGGTGGACGGCCGGGCCAAGATCGAACTCGCGCGCGAGGCGCTCGGCGGCGCGCTCGCCGACTTCCCCGCCGACGTGCCGGTGGGACTTCGCGCCTACGGCCACCGCGTCAGCTTCGAGGACAAGGCCGGAGGGTGCGTGGACACCGAGCGACTGCTTGCTCCGGCGTCGGGCAACGCCCCCGAGGTCGTTGCCCTGGCCAGATCGCTGACCCCGCGCGGCCAGACGCCCATCGCCCGCAGCCTCGAAGCCGCTGGCGCCGACCTGCGCGCCGAGGGAGGCGCCACGGTGATCCTGCTCGTCAGCGACGGTGTCGAGTCATGCGGCGGGAATCCTGAAGCCGTGGCGGCCGAACTTCGCGCGTCCGGACTGCAGGTGGTACTGCACACCGTCGGCCTCGGCGTCTCACCCGACGAGGGCGAGGCGCTGGCGGCGCTGGCTGAGGCCGGTGGGGGCACCTATTTCGATGCCCCGAACGCTGATGACCTGATAAAGGGCGTCACGACAGCGGTGCAATCGAGCACGGAGTTCGTGCTGCAGCAGGACACTGTGGCTGCCTTTCCCCGCGACGTGGTGCGGGTGCGCGGCGGTGAGGCCGTCGCTGACGCCGAGATCCTCGAACCCGGCACCTTCTCCTTCATCGAACACATGTTCAGACAAGAACGTTACTTCGCCGTACGCGGCCAGCCGGGTGAAACGCTTAGCCTCCGAGGGATGGTCTCCTCGCTCGCGATCGGCCGCACACGCGCAGGTGTCGTGACCTACCAGGCCTTCCCGAACATGATGATCGGCCAGCGTGTCGACGCCGACGGCGAACGGCTACGAGGCGGCAACCTGCTCGTGCGCGGTGACATGGGGACCTGGGTGGAAATGGAGCTGCAGGTCGATGATGATGGCCTCGCCCGTTTCCGGCTCGGCCGGCCCCTGGGCAGCGTGCATCGCGACATGATTTTCAGCGTCGTCCGGTAGTGGGATCCACGGACTGCTCAGAGACGGAAATCCGGCGATTCGGACGCGTATATGCTCCATGTGGAGCCTCGTGCCGGTGAGAGCCAGGAAGCGTCAGTCAGGATGGCCGAGCCGACGGTATTGAGACCACTCGTGCTCGGCACGTCGCGTAGGATGCCGACCGGATAAGCTGCGCCGGGATGTTCGAACGGGCGAGGCGAATCGCGGCACCCGACACTCCAGGACCGCCACGTTCTTGCCCTGCTCGACCGCCGTCAGAATCTGGTGGTCTCGGGCCTCTACGCGGAATTCGGACGCCCGCCCCGCCGGTACTGTGCTCGCCCGACCTTGGGTAGGGGAATATCGGCAAGATCGCCTCGGTCTCCCGACCGCACCATCGCGTCGATCGGCCAGGCCTCGCTGTGACGATCGACGGCATTAGCGCCCCCTCGACGCCATCTCGGAGCCCACTGGACGCCCTGAACGCGAACGTGTCGGGAACATGGCGCCTGGTCGATTGCACCTTCGAGGTCCGCCTCGGTGTCGAAATCCACCGTGATCTCGGCCCTGGCTGTGGGCATGCTCAGCCCAAACGCGATCGGTCGAGGCGATAATTCGCTTGTACGGGGGGCAAGCCGCTTGGTGGTGGGCGGCGCGTGGGTGGATCGTACGTTAATCTGATGGCCTAATGTCTCCTATCGTCCGGCAGTAGCCGTGACATGTCACCGTCGGCGGTCACCTGCAGGAAAGAATCGTGAGTAGGGACGTGGGAGTTCGGAACGAACAGTTCGACCGAAGGAGAGAAGGAATGTCACTTGCAGATCAACTGAAGCTAGAAGACCACATCAATGGGTTTGAACTCAAGATTACGTCCATGACCAGTAGCGGCGAAGGCATTCAGGTCAACGCGACTGGCACGGTGGAACGCTACGGGAAGGTCTGGCTGACGTACAACTTCAAGAACAATCCGGCACAGGAGACGACGGGGTCGTTTACGGGCTTCGGATGGGGAATTACCGAGGCGGGAGTCAGAAACCAAGGCGAGCGTAGAGGGGTGTTTGTCAGCGATGGGTTGACGGGCACCGTGTACTCGCTGGATGACGTGACCGACGGAAATCCCAATTTCTGTATCGAACGATGGGATTTGACGAAGGAGACGATCTCAATGCAGTTCTCGCGCATTCAAGCATAGCGGGCTCAGGATTCGACGTGCGTAGGTGGGGCGTTGGGGCTCCGGTCGCAGCACCGTCGGTTCCTGTGCCGAGCGTGGAGATGGCAGCCCGAGAGGTGCGGAGATGACCTCTCGGGCCGTAGTTTCTTCTGCCTTACGCGTTCACTGTCCTGTCTACGGGGGGGGCAAGCCGCTTGGTGGTGGGCGGCGCGTGGGTGGGTCGTACGTTAACCTGGCGGCCTAATGTCTCCTGTTGTCAAGCGAGATACTCGTGGTATGAGCTTCTCAGGGGTGGGGCACCGACGCCTCCAACGGATTGTCCTGCTGGCGCTCGCCGCGTTGGCGGTGCTCGTGCCCGCCGCCGGCGGGGCACGGGCCATCGTACCGCCGGCGGTTGCTGCCACGATCCACCACATTCAGATCGTCACCGACCTCGAGTCGCTGCCGGCCGAATATTGGCACTCCGCGTATGCCAGCGACACGAACCCGCTCATCGAGAGCCTCGTCGAGCCAACAGCCGGCCAGCTGGCCAGGCTTCGCACGGCAATCGATCGATTGCCGCCGCTCCTGCGCGGGTCGATCTCGAAGATCTCGATCGCCAATTACACCGGTGGTGGCGCCGCGGGCGACAGCACGGTCGTGGGTGACACGTACGGCAACAACATGATCCTGAGCACCGTCCAGCTGGCGAATCAGACCAACCTGAACAACACAGTGGCCCACGAGGCAGTGCACTGTTTCCAGGGCCTCGTCGACCTGGCCCAGAACACCGACACCAGCAACATTCCCGCCGACACACTCACGAAGGTGAACTCCGCACAGGGCAAACTGCGCAACAGCACCACCGCTCAGGTCCTGCGTCGCTTGCAGAACAGCGCCAAGATCGCCGATTCCGTATACCGCGAATACGCCGGCGACGCCTGGTCGTCGACCTACAGCAGCGTCGGTGACGCCGTGATCTCCGGCTTCGCAGCACCGTATGGGGCCGAAGGGCCGCGCGAGGATCTCGCGGAGCTGGGCAGCATCTTCACCGGCTCAGATTTCGCGAACCACGCGTACTGCGTCCAATTCGAGGGCTACGACAAGGAGATCCCGGACCAGCGCGCCCTGGCGATCGCCAAGCTGAACCTGTTACGCGCCCTCGGCCTGATCGATGAAGGGCAATACGGGCAGTGCGTTCGCAATGCCGATCCGGTCGACGCCCAGCTCATATCCATGGGGTCGCGTGAGTTCGCCGGCGACCTGGGCCACGGGACCCAGACCGTCAGTCATGAGGACCTGGACCACGACTGGGTCATGTGGCGGATCCGGGGCGAGGCGTCGGACGCCAAGCTCGAGATCCGCCTGCGCATCCGCCGCCGCGACGCACCGTCGGTCGGATCGCCGATCGGCTTCTATGCCCTCGACACCGTGGGTAAGTACGGCATGGCCGCCGACACCCTAACCCCGATCGCGGCGCAGAGCGTGCTCACTTTTCAGCGGAGCGACACATCCAACGACACGGAGTTCGCCGCCTACGCGAGGATATCCGGCGGCGGCTACGTGCTGATCACCGATTTCAACGACGACATGGTCAAGGGCTACGCCTTCAACGTGCCGTTCTACTCGATCATCGAGATCGAGGCGGATGCCACCGACGAGATGGACCTGATCTGGTTCCTCTGGGAGCGATAGCGCCGGCCATCAGTGTTCGCCCAACAAAAGGCTGGTAATAACAGGAGTTTCACAAGTTCCTGCGGTGCGGCTCGCTCGGGGCGTTGGTGCAAGACTCGACGTGGGCGCGCAGCAGGTCAGTCCAGCGGCACCTCATCGACGAACGCTGTAGGAGGCCGGCCCGCCAAGCTCGGTCATCCGATTCAAGATGTGGCACGCGAGCCGTGCCTCGGTCTGGGACGATAGACGAAATCAGTGCTCTGGCACGGGCGGGCGTTGCCTCGCTGTGGGCTCTCGTTGTTCTCGGTTGCGCGGCGTACCTGGTTCCCAGGCGACGACTGGTGGTCGGGGTTCTGTCGAATCGGATTCGAGGGTGGCGGCGGGTCCTGATGCCTGTTGAGAGTTCCCCCGGCTATGCCGGGGAGGCAGCCAACAAAACTGCATTAAATGGTGGAGGCGGAGTCAATAGACCCGGAGGTCATCAATCCAAATGGTACCGTCGGTGCCTGGGGGGACCGCCCCGGTGTCGACGAGGAATAAAATCGCCTGGGTCTCGGCGAGGTCGAGCGTGCCGTCTGCGTCATCGATGACGTTGCGCAGCCGCTCGAACGGTACGGTGACGTTCCGCCATTCGGTGGAGGACCGGACCGAGGCCTGCCAGGTGTTGGCGCCTTCCGGCTCTGTCGGATTGAGGTCACGGACCTGGACCCAGAACCGATACGGGACGTCGCTACGCACAGAGAACACCAGGCCGTTACGACCGGACAGGTCTCGGGGTTCGTAGCTTCCCAACGACGCGAATGGGGATGGATGGTCGGCAGTGGGGACGCCAAGCTGGAAGGCGATGCGCGCGGCGGATGAACCATCGGGGCCGGTACCTGGGTCAATGAACCGCGGGTCGAGTGTGGTCGAGGGGTCGGACACCGCCGTGAACCGCGAGGAGGTGTCGAACCGCTCGAGCTCGGCCGTCGCGCCAACCACCACCGGTCCGGGCAGCGCGGCCGCGGCGCGGCGTCGCGCGCGGTCCGTTTGGGTCAAGACGTAGATCGGATTGGAGACGATCCACGGCACGTCCCATCCGTCGAGATGGGCCTCCACTCGGTAGACGCCAGGCTCGTCCACCCGTTGATCGATGACGCGTTCACCGGCAGTAACGACCACGCCGTCGCGCAGCAGTGTCAACCGGGCGGTGGCGGGTAGCGCCCCACCGGCACGCAGACGAAGTGGGCCGGCGGCCGGGACCTCGTCGCCCATCGTCCATTGCTCGCCGGCCCGCTCAGCGAGAAAGAAAAACCGATCGGCCGGCGCCAACGCCCCGATGCCCACGTAGAGTCGGCCGCGGGTCAGCGCGGCCACAAGCGCGGCGGTGTCCTGGGTGACGTTGCCGGTGAATGGACGCTCCAACAGGACATAGTTCTGGGCAATCCGGAACACCGCTTCATAGGTGGGGAAGGGCAGCGCCGCCGACACCGTGCGCCGGAGCGTGCCGTGCGCGTCGGCCCCCGTGATGCCGGTGGCATGCCGACGGGACAACAGTCCATCCCACCGGTCGAGCGCGGCTGGCCGGCGCAGGAGACGCAGCAACGCGTAGTCGCTGTTCAGGGGATAACGTGCGAGGGCGGCCAGCCCGCCGGCCCAACCGGCGGCGCGCCGTTGCGAGTCGCCGTTGAGTATCTCGACACCCCAGCTTCCGGGCAGATCCCAGTCCTGCCACCGGAGGTCTTCGCGGCCGCTCTCCGGATGCGCCGCAAAGCTCACACTGCCCAGTTCCGCCAGGTCGCGCAGCGAATCCCGGGCATCGCCCGAGAACCGGTAGGTGAGTTGAGGCAGTCCGACCGCGAGCAGGTGTCCGCCACGATTCGAGATCTCGGTCCCGACCACCGTGAGCACGCCGGTCCGGCCGTATCCCTCGCTGGGCTTGGCGGCGAGAGAGTTGTGGTCGGTCACGATCACGAAGTCGAGCCCAACCGCGGCCGCCGCCGCCTCGACGTCGGCCACCTGTCCACTGCCGTCAGAGTGAGTGGTGTGCACGTGCGCGACGCCGGACACGCGCACGAACGAGTCCGGAAGGTCGGCCGCGACCACGGGCAGCGGTCGCCACGTCGCCACGCGCCACACGAGGACTGAGACGACCAGCAAGACGATGGCGACGATCGCACCACGGGTCGCCTTCCGCGCCTCGCGAGTCATGGTCGAGGTCTCGCCGGGGCGACCGAGGTGGATGTCGTACCGGTGGAAGGTGACGGGACGCGTAGCTGCAGGAGGGCGAGATCCTGCGGCGGGTTCCCCCTGGCGCCGCGGGTGAGGTGCTCGCGCAACCGGAAGCCCGGCTCAAGGTGACGACGGAGGTAGTCCTCCGAAAAGAAGACACCGCACCGGTTGCTGCCGGCCGCGTCGGCGTCGCGTACCACGAGTTGACCAGCGTGGAACCGGGCGCGCTCCGAGTCGGACAAACTGTCCAGATACGCCTCACCGTGGGTCGAGATGATCAGATGCCCGCCGGGCCGCAGGACCCGGGCCAACTCCGCCACCCAGCGACTCTGAAGCGGTTCCGGCAGATGGGTGAACACCGAGAGGGCGTAAATGAGATCGAACTGCGCGTCGGCGTAGGGCAACGGCGGCTCGAGGTCGTTGGTCTCGAACCGCGCGAAGGGCAGTCGGCGTCGGCACCAGTCGATGAGGAGGGGGTTGTAGTCGCACCCGTGGACGTCCGCCGACAGGTCCACCCAGTGACGAATGATGCGGCCACATCCGCACCCGAAGTCGAGAACCGCGCCGACCTCGGGGAGCGGGACGCCGTTGCGTTCCAGTTGCTCTCGAATGCTGTCGGCCCCGGCGCGCCCGGTCTGTATGAACCACTCGACCGACGGGGACGCGGTCGTCAGCATCAGGAGCCGCGCCGTCGGCACCGGCAGGCCCCCATTCTCGCCGCGCCGCAAGAATCGTCGATTGTGCCGGACCCAGCCGAGCGCGACGATCGCGTCCCGCACTCGCCGCGCTGCGTCGAGCAGGTCCAGTCGCTCGAGCCCCGCCTTCACGACCCCTCTCATGGAAGAGGCGCCGGGTCCTCAACGAGTGGTCTTGAGCGGGCCGAAGGCCGTGGCCAGCCACAACGCCACGACCAGGACTACGGTGCAGCCGCCCACCCAGGTGTACACGGTGGCGTCGGGCGCGAAGTCCATATACAGGTAATACGGCAGGACGACGATATCGAGGAAGATGGCCACCAGGAAGAACGTCAGCGTGAGTTTCCCGGCCGGCCCCAGTTCTTGTGTGTCAGTCATGAGATTCCCACCAAGAGAGCCACTAGTCTCTTAGGTACGCGGCGCGCTGTCAACGGGGCTCTCGTGTACACTCTGACCATCAGTTCATCGAGTTGTCCAGGAGAAGGGAGACACCGCATGCGAAACGTGGTGGTGGGCGTCGTGGTGGCCGTGGCCGCCTTCGGGCTGGGCCGCGTGACGGCCCAGGATGTCGAACCGTCGTGTCGGATGTGTCCCGCGACCCACATCCCTGCGGCTGAAGTAGCCCGCTACGGCGAGTTGGGCCGGCAGCGGAGCCTGGTCGACCAACAGGTGCGCTCGGTCGACATCGGCCGCTCGCAGGTGCAGATTGCCATGGCCTATCGAGGGGCGCTCGACGAGCCTCGGCCGAGGTCGGTGGCCTCGCACGACCTGGTCACGGAGGTCTACGTGGTCCTGAGCGGCTCGGGCACCAACCGCACCGGCCCCGATCTGGTGGACCCGCAGCGGCGCCCGCCGGACAATCGCGCCGTGCAGTTTTTGAATGGTCCCGGCAACAATTCGACTGACATCAGGAACCCACAGACCCACGAGCTGCAGGCGGGTGACGTGTTCATCATCCCGGCCGGCACCGGGCATCAGTTCACGAAAATCGACGACCACATCAGCTATCTGATGGTGCGCATCGATCCGGACAAGGTCGTACCGCCAATGGACCAGACGGCGTCTGAGGCATATCTGGCCGAGCGGACCCGGTAGGGGAAAGGAGATCCATGCGGTACGCAGGACGCTGTCAGGCGGTGGCGTTGGGCCTGGCGCTTGCGGGGGGGCTCCCGGTCGCCGTGGTCGCGCAGACGGTATCGGACGGCACCGAGCAGGGCGAATGGCCCGTGTATCACGGCAATCTCGCGCAGCAACACTATTCGCCACTCGACCAGATCACGGCGGACAACTTCGACGAGCTCGAGGTGGCCTGGACGTTCAAGACCGACAACCTCGGCACCCGTCCCGAGTTCAAGTTGGTGGGCACACCGCTCATGGTTGGCGGGCGTCTGTTTGCGAGCGGCGGATCGCGTCGTTCGGTCGTGGCGCTGGATGCCGCGACAGGCGAGCTGCTGTGGGTGCACTCCGAGCGTGAGGGCGCGCGTGGCGCCGCCTCGCCGCGACAGTTGTCGGGACGTGGGGTGGCGTATTGGAGCGGGGCTGTGGAGCCGGCGCCGTCCAGGATTTTCTACATCACGCCCGGGTTCCGCCTGGTGGCCCTCGATGCGACCACCGGACAGCGGGTACCCGATTTCGGTGACGGCGGGTGGATCGATCTGAAATCCGCCGCGGTGTATGGCGACGAGCTGCCGATCGATCCGGTCACCGGCGAGATCGGGTTGCACGCGACCCCGACTGTCGCTCGTGACGTCGTGATCGTCGGGTCGTCGATGCGTGAGGGCCATACGCCCAAGACACACAACAACACCAAGGGACTGGTGCAGGCGTTCGACACGCGCACCGGTGAGCGCCGCTGGACATTTCACACGATTCCGCGCCCAGGCGAGTTTGGGCACGAGACCTGGGAAGACGGGTCGTGGGAGGTGACCGGGAACGTCGGTGTCTGGAACCAGATTGCGGCCGATGAGGAGCTCGGTCTGGTGTATCTGCCGGTGGAGACGCCCACCTCCGACTTCTATGGCGGGCACCGCCCTGGCGACAATCTGTTTGCGGAGAGTCTGGTGGCGCTCGATCTCGAGACCGGCGAACGTCGCTGGCACTTCCAGCTGGTGCACCACCCCATTTGGAACATGGATATCTCGACGGCGCCGATCCTCGAGGACATCACCGTGGATGGCCGGGACATCAAGGCGGTGTCGATCATGGGCAAGCAGGTCATGGTCTATACGTTCGATCGGGAGACCGGCGAACCGGTGTGGCCGATTGAAGAGCGCCCTGTGCCGCAGTCGGACGTGCCGGGCGAGCAGACCAGCCCGACCCAACCGTTTCCGACCAGGCCCCCGCCCTACGACCACCAGGGGGTGACCACCGAGGGGCTGATCGATTTCACGCCCGAGCTTCGGGATGAGGCCGAACGTCTGCTTCGGCGCTACCAGACGGGCCCGGTGTTCACGCCGCCGGTCGTCAGTGATCTCGACGGGGCGATCACCTCCTTCCGGTCGTCCGGCGGCACCAACTGGCCGGGGGGCGCCTTCGACCCGGAGACACAGATTCTGTATGCGCCGTCCTACACGTCCATGGTGACGGTCGGTCTGCTCCCTCCACCAAACCCGGAATTTTCAGACATTCGCTACGTGCGTGGCAACGTGTTGAGCGGGATTCGATTTATCCCGACCGGCGGCGACACGTCAGGTGCAGACACGCCCGAGCGACGATCGGTCGAAGTGTTTGGCGGAACCGGGGCGCGCACGGCGACCCCGAACCCGCAAGGCCTGCCGTTCCTCAAGCCGCCGTACGGGAAGTTGACCGCCATCGACATGAGCCGCGGTGAGATTCTGTGGCAAGTCGCTCACGGGGAAACACCAGACCGGATCACGCGTCATCCCGCCCTGGCGGGACTGGACCTCCCGCGAACGGGGCAGAGCGGCGCGGTGGGCGCGTTGGTGACGAAAACGCTGGTCATCATGGGCGAGCCGATGGCAACCATGACCTCGTCGGGCGCTCGCGGAGCGATGCTTCGGGCCTATGACAAAGCGACGGGGGCGGAGGTCGGCGCCGTCCATATGCCGGCGCAGCAAAGCGGGTCGCCGATGACCTACATGGTGGAGGGCACGCAGTACATCGTCGTCGCCGTCAGCGGCGGGGTCTATTCGGGCGAGTATCGGGCGTATCGTGTGCCCGCCAACTAGCGGCCGGATGCGTGCACCGACCGGACGCCGATAGAGACGCCTGACCGGGTGGGTAGCGCCGTCGTCTCGAACTGGCTAAGATTGGTCTGTTTGGTCCGCTCGGTGGCGCTAGGGCGTGGCGTTCGTCGTGGCGAGGAACGGCAAGGACACATTAGACGACCCAGCGCTCGACGCGCTGAGGCCTGGAACGGCAAGAATTCGGCAAGGAGAATCGACGAATGCGTCAGAAACTGGTGACGACATCCTGTCTGGCAGTGTCCATCTTGACCGGCGGCCTCCTGTCGCCCGTCCCCGCTGCGGGGCAGACGTCCGATGGTAACTGGACGCTGCCGCGTACGCCGGATGGCCATCCCGACCTGCAGGGGGTCTGGGCGAACAACAATGCGACGCCGCTCGAGCGGCCGGAGGTGTGGGCCGACAAGGCGACGCTGTCC
>JAPYUM010000096.1:0-4435 GCA_029940535.1 Vicinamibacterales bacterium | reverse complement strand
TACAACAGTTACTCCCAGATGTTTCAGAGCGCGAACCACGTGGTGTTCATGAACGAAATGATCCATGACGCGCGGGTGATCCCGCTCACTGGCCAGGTCCATGCCCCCGATGCGGTCCGGCAGCTGCACGGTGATTCGCGCGGCCGGTGGGAGGGTGACACCCTGGTGGTGGAGACCACGAACTACTCGTCGGACGCGACGTTTCGCGGGTCGTCCGACGGTTTGCACATGGTCGAGCGATTCACGCTGGTCGGACCGAGGACGCTCAACTACGAAGTGACGCTGACCGACTCGACCGTCTGGACCAGGCCGTGGACGGTGTTGATCCCCCTGATGCGAAGTGACGAACCAATGTTCGAGTATGCCTGCCACGAGGGCAACATCGGTATGGACGGCATCCTAGCCGGCCATCGGGCCGAGGAACGCGAGGCCGCGTCGAAGTAGGCGTCGTCGCGGGCCGGGGCTCCGCTCGGGCCTCGCCCGCGTCTCGCTCGTGCACGAGCGCACTCATGAAGATTCCCGCCACGGTCCTCGGAATCGGCGCGCTGGTGTGTATGTCCGGGTCCGCGCTCGCGGGTCAGCGCGACAGGGATCACGGCGCCGCGGTTGCGCGTCTGGCCGCCAGACCCGAAATCATCCAGGCCCTGGACCTGGCCCGAGACCTCGAGGCCGGGGCAGAGTCAGATCTCATCGAGCTGACAGAGATCCCGGCGCCGCCGTTCGGGGAGGCCGCCCGCGCGGCTCGCTTTGCCGAGATGCTGCAGGTGGCCGGCCTGCCTGAGGTGTCGATCGACGACGTCGGGAATGTCATAGCGCGCCGGGCTGGGTTGGGCGCCGGGGAGACGGTCGCGATTGTGGCCCACCTCGACACCGTGTTTCCGGCCGGCACGGACGTGACGGTGAGGCGCCGCGGCGAGCGTCTGTATGCGCCTGGCATCGGGGACGATACCCGCGGCCTGGTGTTGCTGCTCAATGTGGCCCGGGTCCTGGAGCGTGCTGACATCCGGACCCTCGCCGACATCCTGTTCGTCGGCAGCGTCGGCGAAGAGGGCCTTGGAGACCTGCGCGGTGTCCGGCATCTGCTGCGGCGGGGCGGCCCCCGGGTCGATCGCGTGATCGCAATCGACGGCGGCAGCGACCGTCGGATCGTGAACCAGGCGCTGGGGTCGCGCCGCTATCGAGTGACGCTGACGGGACCCGGCGGCCATTCGTGGGGCGACTTCGGGCTCGCCAACCCGGCCCACGCGCTCGGGCGCGCGACCTACTACTTCGACGAGGCGGCGGCCGTGGTCGTCAACACCGGGTCGCCGGCGAGCTACAACGTTGGACGGATCGGAGGCGGGATGTCCGTCAACGCGGTGCCGCACGAGAGTTGGGCGGAGATCGACATGCGGTCGGTCGACCCGAACCAGGTCGACCGATTGGAGGGCGCGTTGCGGGACGCGGTGACCCGGGCGCTCGACGAGCAAAATCGTGCCCGAGATCGCGGCGAGTTGCTCGCCGCCAATTTCGAATTGATCGGGGATCGTCCGTCCGGCACCGTGGCGCCGGAAACCCCGCTGGTGCAACAGGCGCTCGCGGTGACCCGGTTTCTCGGCCTGGCACCGCAGCTGGGCGCCGCGTCGACCGACGCGAATCTGGCCATAGCCGACGGTCTGCCCGCGATCACCCTGGGGCGGGGCGGGGCCGGGGGCGGCGCCCACGCGCTTGGGGAGTGGTGGGCGCCCCGTGATGCGCACATTGCGGTGCAGCGGGTATTGCTGGTTGTGGTGGCCTCCGCCGGGCTCGCCGATTGAAGACCCGGCCGTGGCGTCCCGCGTGAGCCCGTATACTGAGCGGATGCGGAATGTCCCGTCTGTCGTCCCGTGGGCGTTGGCGAGCGCGGTGGTCTTGGCGCTCTCTGCGACCCCGGGCGCCCGCCAGCCGGCCGTGGCACGCAGCGCGATCGTGTTTATCGGGGACGGCGTCGACGACCATCAACTGACGATCGCGCGAAACTACCTACTGGGCGCGGGCGGCGGTTTCAGCTTTGAGTACTTTCCCTATCGGGCAGGGGCTCGGGTGCTGACCGTGCTTGAGTCAGATCCGAGCATTCCGGAGTATGTGGGCGATTCGGCCAGTGGTGGCACCGCGATCGCGGCCGGCGTCGTGACCAGTCGCGGGCGGATCGCGACTCGGGCCGGGAACGGGCAGGCGGTGCCGACGATGCTCGAGCTGGCGGCGGCGGCCGGCAAATGGACCGGTATCGTGACGACCTCAAGCGTGACCGACGCGACGCCGGCCAGCTTTGTCGCGCATATCAATCGCCGGTTCTGTCAGGGGCCTGACGACATGGGGCCCACGCCGACAGACCCGCGTTGTCCGGAGGCCTTGAAAGCGAACGGCGGTCTGGGTTCGATCGCCGAGCAGATCGCCGTCTCGGACGTGGACCTGCTGCTCGGCGGTGGATATCGGCATTTCGATCAACTGGACGAGTCGAGGGTATCGGTGGTGCGGCGAGCACGAGACGCCGGGTACCGCCTCGTCCGCGACGTGGCGGGGCTGGACGCCATCGAGGGCGCGCCTGGCAAGCTGATCGGCCTGTTCGGCGACGACACGTTGCCGGTCGAGTGGGTTGGCGAGGCCGATGCGCGCGCCAGGCCAGTCGAATTTGAGTCTGACGGGTCAGTCATTGACCCCCAGCCGTTTCGGTGCGTCGACAACCCGGCGTTCGGGAGTCGACCAACGCTCGAGGCAATGACGGAATTCGCGCTGGAGCGTCTCGGAGCCGCACCCGATGGTTTCGTCCTGATGGTCGAGAGCGCGTCCATTGACAAACAGGCGCATCAAGGACGGCCGTGCGGGCAGATCGGCGAAACCCGAGCGCTGGACCAGGCTGTGCGAGTCGCCGCGTCGTTTCAAGAGCAACATCCAGACACTCTCATTCTGGTGTCTTCTGACCACGGGCACGCGGCTCAGATCATCCCCTGGCCCAGCCTGTTCGCCTCTCGTGCAGAGCCGCAGTATCCACCGGGGAAGGTGGCGCGCGTGCGGACGCTGGAAGGGGGCGTGATGACCGTGTCGTATGGCACGAACGAGAACTATCTGGAGGAGCACACCGGGACCCAGGTGCCGGTGTTTGCCCGAGGGCCCGGCGGCGAGTCGGTGCGGGGCCTCATGCGCCAGTCCGACCTGTTCGGTGTGGTCCTGCGGGCTCTGGGGCTCTGATCACAATGCATGTGAAACGGTTTGAGAGCGAGGCTCGTCTGATGCGAGGAGTGTGCGTGCCGCAAGCATGCAGGCCGTCATGCCACCCTCCAGCCACGCCACAGGTTGGGTGCACCGTCGGCCAGGACACGAGTGTGGCTACAGTTTTCAGTTTGAACGCATCGCGCAGAGGCGGAAAGCGAGAACAGGGATCGATGAGATGGCTGAGTGTCGTGCTGACGAGTCTGATGTGCACAGTCCTCATGTGCGGAGCCACGTCCAACGCATGGGCCGCGTCCGGCGCGGACATCGCACAGCCGGCGGACGAGGGCCCGGCCGGCCTCCGGGTGTTCTTGGACTGCAATCGCGCGTGTGACCGAGACTACCTGCGCCGTGAGGTCACCTTTGTCAACTACGTCCGGGACCGACGAGACGCCCAAGTCCACGTCCTGGTGACAAATGAGAGGAGCGGCGGCGGGACCCAATACACGCTCGACTTCATCGGTCTCGAACAGTTCGCGGGGAACGATGTCAGGCACGCCTACTCCGAGAGCCGAACCGACACCGACGATGAGACCCGCGCCGGTATCGCCCAGGTGCTGCGCGTTGGATTCTTGCATTACATCATTCGGACCCCGCTGGCCGCCGAGATCGAAATCGGAACGGCACGGCAGGGAAATGGAGCGCGATCGGTGATGGTCCAACCAGAGGACGACCCGTGGAATTTCTGGGTCTACCGGCTCTCCAGCAACATTCGCGTGTCGGGGGAGGACACGCGCACCAGCCAGAACTTCAACGGGTCGGCGTCGGCGAACCGCACGACGGAAGACTGGATCTTCCGGACCGAAGTCGATGGCTCGTACAACGAATCAGTGACCGCGTTGAGTAGCGGTGATTTTACCAACATCAGTACCAGATACCGCGCCGATGGGCAGGTGGTAAAGAGTCTCGGCGAGCACTGGGGCGCGTCGATTGCGGGGCGCGCGGGTGCATCGACTTTTCTCAATCAGGACCTCAGTCTGCGGGTGCAGCCCGGCATCGAGTACAACGTGTTTCCGTACTCCGAGTCGTCGCGCCGCAGTCTGACGTTTTCCTACGAGGCGGGGGTCGAGTCGTTCAAGTACGAAGAAGAAACCCTGTTCGGCAAGCTGGAGGAGACCGTTCCGTCGCAGCAGGTCCAGGCCACCCTCGATGTCGAGCAGCCGTGGGGCGACGGCCGCATCCGGGCCAACTACAACAGCTTGTTGAA
>JAPYUM010000095.1 GCA_029940535.1 Vicinamibacterales bacterium | reverse complement strand
TGCCCCGCTCTCGTTCTTCCGGCGCGTTGTCGATCGAATCGAACGACCGCACCGCGTTCTTCGGGTCTCGCTTCGCCAGCACTGACGTGATCGCCGCCGTCAGCGTCGTCTTCCCATGGTCGATATGCCCAATCGTCCCGATATTCACGTGCGGTTTCGATCGATCAAATTTTTCCTTCGCCATGGCGATAACCTCGTCTTACCTTCCCTGAATCCGCGCCACGATCTCTTCGCTGACAGCGCGCGGGACCTGCTCGTAGCGGTCGAAATGCATCGTATACGTGGCTCGGCCCTGGGTTCTGGAGCGTAGTTCGGTCGCGTAGCCGAACATTTCAGCGAGCGGCACGCTGGCGTTGACGATCTGCGTCCCCCCGTGCGCCTCCATCGAACGCACCTTACCCCGGCGGCTATTGAGATCCGCGATGACGTCACCCATGTAGGCCTCGGGCACCACGACCTCGACCTTCATGACCGGTTCCAGCAAGACGGGCGACGACCGGCGGGCGGCCTCACGAAACGCCATCGAGCCAGCGATCTTGAACGCCACCTCAGACGAGTCGACATCGTGAGAAGAACCGTCGTAGAGCGTCACCGTGACGTCTTCGATCGGATAGCCGGCGAGGACACCGGTCGTGATGGCCTCCCTGACACCGGCCTCGACGGGCCCAATGAACTCCCGCGGCACCGCGCCGCCAAATATTTCGTTCTTGAACACGAAGCCGCTGCCGGGCGCTCCAGGCACCACACGCAACTTGACGTGCCCGTACTGCCCGCGCCCGCCCGTCTGCTTGACATGCCGATAGTCGGCCTTCGACGCCTTCGTCAAGGTTTCGCGATACGCGACTTGCGGCCTTCCTACCGTCGCCGCGACATCAAATTCGCGCCGCAACCGGTCGACGATGATCTCGAGGTGCAGTTCACCCATCCCCGAGATGACGACCTGACCGGTCTCATCGTCGGTGCGCACTTGGAACGTCGGGTCCTCGCTGGTCAGTTTGGCCAGGCCCTGCCCGAGCTTCTCCTGGTCCGCTTTGGTCTTTGGTTCGATCGCGAGAGTGATGACCGGCTTGGGGAAGTCCATCGTCTCGAGCACCACGGGGTGCTTCAGATCACAGATGGTGTCGCCGGTCGAGACGCTCTTCAAGCCCACCGCAGCGGCAATATCACCGGCGTACACCTGCTCGATTTCTTCCCGCTTATCGGCATGCATCTTCAGGAGCCGACCGACCCGTTCCTTACGGCCGAGCCGTGGGTTGTAGATTGTGGTGCCGGTGGACATCACGCCGGAGTAGACACGAATGAACGCGAGTTGACCGACATACGAGTCGGTCATGATCTTGAACGCCAACGCGGAGAACGGCGCGTCGTCCCTCGAGGGTCGCTCGATCGCGGTGTTCTCGTCGGCGGGGTCGGCACCGACCACCGGGAGCACGTCTTGAGGTGACGGGAGATAGTCGATCACCGCGTCGATCAGCGGCTGCACGCCCTTGTTCTTGAAGGCGCTGCCACACAGCACGGGCACAAAGGGGGCGTCTTCGCCCCGCACCGATTCCACCGTGCGACGTCTCAGGGCGGCCATCACCTCGGCCTCGTCGAGGGGCGTGCCCTGGAGATACTTCTCCAGCAACTGGTCGTCGGCTTCGCAGACCTTCTCGAGCAATGTCTCCCGGGCCGCCAAAGCATCCTTCATTCGGTCGGCCGGGATGTCCTCGATGGTCGGGTCAGCACCGAGGGTGTCGTCGTGATAGTGGAGCGCCCTCATTCGCACCAGATCGATGACACCGGCGTACCCGGCCTCTTCCCCGAGCGGCAACTGAATCGCCACCGGGTCGGCCTGGAGCTTCTCGCGAATCTGCGTCACGGTACGGTCGAAGTCTGCCCCGACGCGATCCATCTTGTTGACGAAACAGATGCGCGGCACACGATACTTGTCGGCCTGCCGCCAGACCGTCTCGGACTGCGGCTCCACCCCGGCCACGGCGTCGAACACCGCCACCGCCCCGTCCAGGACCCGGAGCGAGCGCTCGACTTCGGCCGTAAAATCAACGTGTCCCGGGGTGTCGATAATGTTGATTCGGTGGTCGCGCCACATGCAGGTGGTGGCGGCCGACGTGATGGTGATACCCCGTTCCTGCTCCTGGGCCATCCAGTCCATCACCGCCGTGCCGTCGTGCACCTCACCGACCTTGTATGTGATCCCGGTGTAGAACAGTATCCGCTCCGTCGTGGTCGTCTTACCGGCATCGATGTGGGCCATGATGCCAATATTCCGCGACCGCTCGAGCGGTACTTGTCTTGGCATCACCTTGTCCACTCGAGACTGTCTGCCCCTTGCGACACCGGCGTCAGTGGCGGGCGAGGCGACGGCCAATTCTGCGGTTTCCACTGTTCTCGTGCGACCTGAATCTGTCCTGGGACCCCTACCAGCGGTAATGAGCGAACGCCTTGTTGGCCTCCGCCATTCGATGTGTGTCTTCCCGTCTCTTCACTGAAGCGCCACGCAGGTTCGAAGCGTCGATGAACTCGTTGGCCAGCTTTTCCTTCATCGTCTTCCCGTCGCCGCGGGACCGCGCGTACGTCGACAGCCAGCGCATGCTGAGTGACATCCGGCGATTTGGGTTGACCTCGATCGGCACCTGATAGTTCGACCCGCCCACCCGGCGCGATTTCACCTCAAGACTCGGCTTGACGTTCTCGAGCGCTTTCTTGAATATCTTGAGCGGGTCTTCGCCGGTCCGCTCCTTGACGAGCTCCAGGCTGCCATATAGCACGCCTTCGGCCGTGCTTCGTTTGCCGTCCTTCATGACCGTGCGCACAAACTTCGTCACCAGAGTGCTGTTGTAAATTGGATCCGGTGGAATTTGGCGTTTGACGACCTCACGTCTGCGTGGCATGACTATTCTTCCTTCGGTCCTACGCCTTGGGCCGCTTCGCCCCGTACTTCGAGCGACTCTGTTTCCGCCCGTCAACGCCAGTGGTGTCCAGCGTTCCACGCACCACGTGATACCGCACACCCGGCAGATCCTTCACCCGGCCGCCGCGCAGCAACACCAGCGAGTGCTCCTGCAGGTTATGGCCTTCTCCGGGGATGTAGCTCGTGACCTCGATCTGGTTCGTCAGCCGCACCCGCGCGACCTTCCGCAGGGCCGAGTTCGGCTTCTTGGGCGTCTGGGTAAACACACGGACGCAGACCCCGCGACGCTGCGGGCATCGCTGCAGCGCTGGGCTCTTGGTCTTGGTTTCGGCGCGATACCGCCCCTTGCGAACGAGCTGACTAATCGTCGGCACGAGTACTCCCTGCGTCTATGACGCCACTACGCCCCGTCGGCGGACGCGGGCGCCTACGAAAGTTGCCCAGGCCTAGAAGCCACTGGCTTGGCACCTGGGACGGATTGACCCTATTAATGTGTGCGCGCCGTGAAGGAGCGCCGCGCTCTACCACAAAGCGAGCCGGCTGCTTCCACGCAGGAAAGAGGCGAATTGCGCATTACCGTGACCCCGTCACGACGTTCGTGACAATTATCTCCGGGGGGGCACCCGGCCTCTTTCGGACAGATCGGAGCTAGATAGGGTTTCCCAACTCCGACAGAACCTTACGAAGGTATCACGATCAAGCCCACCGAATCAAGAAACGAACCCTATTCGTTCGCTTGGCCCACATCAACCACAGCCTCCGGTTCCACCAGATAGTCCATCTCCCGCTCGAGCTCCAACTCCTCGGCGGTGGGCGGCGGTGGCGGCGGCGGCTCGTCGGACGGGATCGATACGTGCCGGTAGTAGTCGAACCCGGTGCCGGCCGGAATCAGCCGCCCCATGGTCACGTTTTCCTTCAGGCCACGTAGGTGGTCCACCTTGCCGGAGATGGACGCTTCCGTGAGGACCCGGGTGGTCTCCTGGAACGATGCGGCTGAGATGAACGAATCGGTGGACAGCGACGCTTTGGTGATGCCGAGCAGCATCGGTCGACCCGTGGCGGGGCGCCCGCCGTCTTCGGCGATGACCCGCTCATTCTCACGCAGAAACCGGAATCGGTCGACCTGCTCATCGATCAAGAAGTCTGTGGTCCCGACCTCTTCGATCTTCACCCACCGCATCATTTGCCGCGCGATGACCTCAATGTGTTTGTCGTTGATCGTCACACCCTGCAGACGGTAGACCTCCTGAATCTCGTTGACCAGGTAGCTCTGCAGCGCCTTCTCGCCAAGCACGCTCAGAATATCGTGCG
Source organism: Vicinamibacterales bacterium (assembly GCA_029940535.1). GTDB lineage: Bacteria > Acidobacteriota > Vicinamibacteria > Vicinamibacterales > UBA8438 > UBA8438. The sequence continues at coordinate 11,711 of JAPYUM010000095.1, read as the reverse complement.
GATTGCTCGGCCCGTCCATCAGCTGTTCACCGGCGCGCACCCGGTCACCGTCCTGCACGTTGACGTGCACGCCTCGAGGCAACGAATATTCGCGTGGCTCAGCCCCATCTTCATCCGGAACGATGATGACCTTACGCATTCCCTTGACGATGCTTCCGATCTTCACCAAGCCATCAATTTCACTGATCACCGCCGTCTCCCGTGGCTTCCGTGCCTCGAAGAGCTCCTGCACCCGGGGCAAGCCGCCGGTGATGTCCTTCGTCTTTGTCGTTTCGCGCGGAATCTTGGCAAGCACCTCACCGGCCGTGACCGTCTGACCGTCAGAGATCATGAGGTGAGCGTGGGACGGCATGTGGTACTTCCGGTCGATCTTGCCTTTAGCGTTTCGGATTTCCACCATCGGCTGTTTCTTCTCGTCCGGCGAATCCACGATGATGAGGCGAGACAACCCGGTTACCTCGTCCACCTCCTCGTGTACTGTGACCCCCTCCGTGATGTCCTTGAACTTCACGACACCAGGCTTCTCCGTGATGATCGAGAAGGTATACGGGTCCCATTCCACCAGCGTCTGGCCCTGCTCGACCTCCTGCCCGTCGGCCACCCGCAGATGGGCGCCGTAGACAACGGGATAGCGTTCGCGGTCGCGTCCCTTCGCGTCCTGCACCACGAGCGAACCGGTCCGATTCATGACGACGAGTGAACCGTCCTTGGCCTTCACCCACTGGATGCCGTGGAACTTGGCGGTGCCGGCGTGTTTCCCCTCCAGCGTGGATTGGGCCGACACCCGAGATGCCGTGCCGCCGATGTGGAACGTGCGCATCGTCAGCTGCGTGCCTGGCTCACCAATCGACTGTGCGGCCACAACTCCCACGGCAAGCCCGAGCTCGGCCAGCTCTCCGGTGCCGAGGTCGCGCCCATAGCACTTGGCGCAGACGCCGCGCAGGGCGGCGCAGGTGAGCACCGACCGGATTTTCACCTTCTCGACGCCGGCGTCCTCGATGGTCGATGCCAGGTCCTCGGTGATGACCGCGCTGGCAGATGCGAGCAGTTCGCTGGTGAACGGGTCGCGAATGTCCTCGAGCGTCACGCGGCCCACGATCCGGTCGCGTAGCGGCTCGATGATCTCGCCACTCTCCACGATGGCGCGCGACTCGATGCCGTCCAGTGTCCCGCAGTCGATCTCGGAGATGATGACGTCCTGAGCCACGTCCACCAGTCGCCGCGTCAGATACCCCGAGTCGGCGGTCTTGAGCGCCGTATCAGCCAGCCCCTTCCTGGCGCCGTGCGTGGAGATGAAATACTGCAGCACGGTCAGGCCTTCGCGGAAGTTGGACGTGATCGGAGTCTCGATGATCTCACCCGAGGGCTTGGCCATGAGCCCACGCATCCCAGCCAGCTGGCGAATCTGCTGCTTGCTGCCACGGGCGCCGGAGTCGGCCATGATGTAGACGGCGTTGAAGTCCCCGCCTACGTCGTCGAGCCCCTCCATCTCCTTGAACATGGCGTCGGCAACGCGTTCCGTCACGTCAGACCAGATGGCGATGACCTTGTTGTAGCGCTCACCGTTCGTGATCGCCCCCTCCAGATACTGCGTCTCGACTCGAAGGACCTCGTCGTTGGCGGCCTTCACCAACGTGGCTTTCTCGGACGGCACGATGAGATCGTCGACGCCGATCGACAGACCGGACCGCGTCGCATACCCGAAACCCAGCTTCTTGAGCGCGTCGAGCATCTCGACCGTCTTCGTGACACCGTGGCGGAGATAGCAGTACTGGACGAGCTGGCCGAGCCCCTTTTTCTTAAGAAGCCCGTTCACATACGGCAATTCCGGTGGAAGGGCATCATTGAATATCGCACGCCCCACCGTCGTGTTGATCAGCTTCCTGTCGATCTGCTGGACCTCGGTGCGTAGCACATCCTGATCGTCGCGGGACGCGGTCAGGTCCATGAGGCCGCCGCTCATCCGCAACCGAATCGGGCTCAAGGTCTCGACCTCACCAGCCATCAGGGCCAGCTGGACGTATTCCACGTTGCCAAAGACACGTCCCTCACCTTTCGCCTTGCTCTTGGCCTTGGTCAGGTAGTAGCAGCCCAGCACGATGTCCTGGGACGGCGTGGTGATCGGGGCCCCATTGGCGGGCGACAGAATGTTCTTTGACGACTTCATCAACACCGACGCTTCGATCTGCGCCTCGGGTGCCAGCGGGATATGCACCGCCATCTGGTCGCCATCGAAGTCCGCGTTGAAGGCCGTGCAGACGAGCGGATGAATCCGAATCGCCTTGCCCTCGACGAGTACGGGCTCGAACGCCTGGATCCCGAGTCGGTGGAGGGTCGGCGCCCGGTTCAACAGGACGGGGTGCTCCCGAATGACCTCCTCCAGAACATCCCAGACCTCGGGGAGCTGCTGCTCGACCATCTCCTTCGCTTGTTTGATCGTCGCAACGAGGCCACGGCTCTCCAACTTGTTGTAAATAAATGGCTTAAATAATTCCAGTGCCATTTTTTTCGGCAACCCGCACTGGTGGAGCTGAAGCTCAGGGCCGACAACGATGACGGACCGCCCAGAGTAATCGACACGTTTGCCCAGCAGGTTCTGTCGGAAACGCCCTTGTTTCCCCTTGAGCGTGTCGGACAGCGACTTGAGGGGTCGATTGTTGGCGCCCCGCAGCACACGTCCGCGACGACCATTGTCGAACAGGGCATCGACCGCTTCCTGCAACATCCGTTTTTCGTTCCGAATGATGACGTCGGGGGCCTTGAGCTCCATCAGCTTCTTGAGCCGGTTGTTGCGGTTGATGACGCGTCGATACAGATCGTTGAGGTCCGACGTCGCGAACCGACCACCGTCGAGCGGGACGAGCGGCCGCAACTCGGGCGGAATCACCGGAATCACATCCAGGATCATCCACTCTGGACGGTTCGTCGACTTCCTGAACGACCCGACCACCTTCAATCGTTTGGCGTACTTCAGCTTCTTCTGCACCGAGGTCTCGGTGCGCATCCGGTCGCGCAGATCCTCGGAGAGCTCCTCGATGTCCGCCCGCTTCAGGAGCTCCTTGATGGCCTCAGCCCCCATCTGGGCCCGAAACCGCGGACCGTAGTCTTCCAGCGACTTTCGATACTGCTCTTCGGTCAGCAGTTGATTCTCTTTGAATTCGCCCGCACCGGGATCGATGACGACGTAGGCCTCGAAGTACAGGATCCGTTCTAGGTCGCGGAGCGAGATATCCAGCAGATGTCCGATGCGGCTCGGTAGCCCTTTGAAGAACCACACATGGCTGACCGGGGTGGCCAACGTGACGTGCCCGAGTCGTTCGCGACGCACCTTCGCCTGGGTGACCTCGACGCCGCACTTGTCGCAGATCACCCCACGGTGCTTCATCCGCTTGTACTTGCCGCACAAGCACTCCCAGTCGGTGACGGGACCAAAGATTTTCGCGCAGAAGAGCCCGTCCCGTTCCGGCTTGAATGTGCGGTAGTTGATGGTCTCCGGCTTCGTCACCTCGCCGTGCGACCACGATCGGATGCGTTCCGGCGACGCCAGACTGATCCGAATGGCGTCGAAATCGGCTGTCAGTGAACTGCGTTCCAAGAAACTAGGTCTCATGAATAACCTTCACTCCTACCAAAACTCTCAAACAGCTAAGCCTTGTCGAGGACCGGCGCAGCTGCAGCGTCGGAAGCATCTTCGCCTTCCGCGGTGTCAGCGTCTTCCGCCTCGGCGTCCAGTGTGTCGTCCGGGTCGGGTAATGTCGGTGGAGTCCGCGTCTTGAGCAACTCTACGTCCAGGCAGAGCGCCTGCAGCTCGCGGATCAACACGTTGAACGACTCGGGTAGTCCCGGGGTAAACGACGCGTCACCCTTGACGATCGCCTCGTAGATCTTCGCTCGACCGGTCACGTCGTCCGACTTGGCCGTGAGCAGCTCCTGGAGAATATGGGCCGCACCGTACGCCTCCAGCGCCCAGACTTCCATCTCGCCAAAACGCTGCCCACCGAACTGCGCCTTGCCGCCAAGCGGCTGCTGAGTGATGAGTGAGTATGGTCCGATCGACCGTGCGTGAATCTTGTCGTCGACCAGGTGCGACAGCTTCAACATATAGATGTAGCCGACGGTCACACTTTGCTCGAACTCCTCGCCGGTCATCCCGTCGACGAGCTTCGTCTTGCCACTGGTTGGCAGATTCGCCTTCGTCAACCACCCCTTGATTTCCGCCTCGGTGGCACCATCAAAGACGGGGGTGGCAAAGTGCAGCCCGAGCGCGTGGGCGGCCCAGCCCAGGTGGGTTTCAAGGATCTGCCCGACGTTCATACGTGAGGGCACACCCAGCGGATTGAGCACGATTTCCACTGGGGTTCCATCCGGCAGGTGCGGCATGTCTTCTTCCGGCAGCACCCGAGCGATCACGCCCTTGTTACCGTGTCGGCCGGCCATCTTGTCGCCAACCGACAGCTTACGCTTCATGGCGACATAGACCTTGACCAGTTTGATCACGCCAGGAGGCAACTCGTCGCCGCGACGTATCTTCTCCTTCTTCTCCTCGAACATCTGGGTAATCACTTCAACCTGCCGCTCGGTGCGCTCCTCAAGCGTCCGCAGCTCGGTTTCGAGATTCCGGTTCTTCCCGGCCAACCGGATCCGCGTCGTGGCCTGGTACGGGAGCTCGCGAACAACCTCCGCTGTGAGCGCCGCGCCCTTGGTCAACAGGGTGTCGCGGCCGTGGTCGTCGAAGAGGTCGCTCCCGAGGGTCTGGCCGTTGAGCATCACTGCGATGCGCTTCTTCACCTCTTCGTGCAAGATTCGAACCTCGTCCTGGAGATTCTTCTCCATCAAGTCGAGTTCGTCCGCCTCGATGGCTTTGGCCCGTTCGTCCTTCTCGATGCCCTTGCGAGAGAAGATCTTGACCCCGACGACGATGCCGTCGATTCCCGGCGGACACAGCAGGGAGGCGTCGCGCACATCGCCCGCCTTTTCACCGAAGATGGCCCGCAACAACTTCTCTTCCGGCGTCAACTGTGTCTCCCCCTTCGGGGTGACCTTGCCGATCAAGATATCGCCGGGCTTCACATACGCGCCGATGCGAATGATGCCGCTGTCATCCAGATCCTTCAGGAATCCTTCCGACACGTTCGGGATATCGCGGGTGATTTCCTCGGGGCCGAGCTTCGTGTCGCGCGACTCGGTCTCGAACTCCTCGATATGGATCGAGGTGTAGTAGTCCTCTTTGACCATCCGCTCGGACACCAGAATGGCGTCCTCGAAGTTGTACCCGCGCCACGGCATGAACGCGACGAGCACGTTCCGACCCAGCGCCAGCTCACCCAACTCCGTGCAGGGCCCGTCGCCAAGCACCTGACCCTTGGCCACCTTCTTTCCCACCGTGACGATCGGCTTCTGGCTGATGCAGGTGTTCTGATTGGACCGGCGGAACTTGGTCAGGTTGTAGATATCGGCGCCCATCTCCCGCGACATCTCGCCGGAGTCGCCTTCGACCCGGACGACGATGCGCTGAGAGTCGACGTAGTCGACGGTTCCGCTTCGCCGGGCCACCACGACCGCGCCGGAGTCGCGCGCCGTGATGTACTCCATCCCCGTGCCCACGAACGGGGCTCGGGCCCGCAGCAAGGGCACCGCCTGCCGTTGCATGTTCGATCCCATCAAGGCGCGGTTGGCGTCGTCGTGCTCCAGGAACGGGATGAGCGAGGCGGCCACCGAGACCAGCTGTTTCGGTGAGACGTCGATGAACTCGACCTTCTCGCGAGGCGCCAGAATGAAGTCGCCGGCCTGCCTCGAATTGACCCGCATGTCGACCAGGTTGCCGTCGACATCAAGACGGGCATTCGCCTGTGCGATGAGGTACTGATCTTCCTCCCACGCTGACAGATAGAACGAGTAGGGCGTACACTCGGCCCCCTTCTTCTTCCGCGCTTTGGCGGCCGCATTCTCCGCGTCCACGTCCGGCAGCTCAGCGACGTCTCCGGCTTTGTATTTGGTGCCACCTGCGTTCGTGATCCGAACGAAGTCCGTGGCGCGCTCGTCTTTGATCCGGCGATACGGTGACTCAATAAAGCCGAACTCATTGATCCGGGCGTAGCAGGCCAACGACGAGATCAGACCGATATTTGGCCCCTCAGGCGTCTCAATCGGGCAGATACGACCGTAGTGGGTCGGGTGCACATCGCGCACCTCGAACCCGGCACGTTCGCGTGACAACCCACCCGGACCCAGCGCCGACAGCCGCCGCTTGTGGGTAATCTCCGAGAGCGGGTTCGTCTGGTCCATAAACTGAGACAACTGTGACGAACCGAAGAACTCCCTGATCGCCGCCATAACCGGCTTGGCATTGATCAGGTCGTGCGGCATCGCCGTCGCCATCTCCTGGTAGACGGACATCTTCTCTTTGATGGCCCGTTCCATCCGCACCAGGCCGATCCGGAACTGGTTCTCGAGCAGCTCGCCGACCGAACGCACTCGCCGATTGCCAAGATGGTCGATGTCGTCGGCGTTCGTCGGATTGCGACGGAGCGCGAGCAGATACTTGATGACCGCGTAAAAATCGGGCGGATGCAGAACCTTCTCGTCCAGCGGCGTCTCCAAACCCAACTTGGTGTTGAGCTTCAATCGCCCGACCCGCGAGAAGTCGTACTTCTGCGAGTTGAAGAACATGTTCTCGAACAGCGACCGCGAGCTGTCGAGGGTGGGAGGGTCTCCAGGGCGGAGGCGGCGATAGATCTCGATCAACGCTTCTTCGTGCGTCCGGATGGTGTCCTTCCGCAATGTCGCCGACAACACCGTGCCGACCTCGTCACGCTCCGGGAAAAACAGCTCGAATTCGTCGACCTCCTTTTCCTGAGCCATCGACACGAGAAGCGGCGTGAGCTCATCGTTCGCTTCGAGGAGCACCTCGCCGGTGGCCGGGTCCACGACGTCGGCCGCGGCAAAACCGCCCTCCAATTCCGCGTCCAACACCTCGACCCACTCGGTTCCAGCCTTCTGGAGGGCCTCCAGGGCGGCCTTGCCGATTTTCTTCCCGGCGCCGACCTTGTGCGCGCTGTCGATCACGACCTCGGTGGCGACCCGACGACCGAGCAGTGTCGGCCCAACGGCCCAACGCGGCGGCCCGTCTCGCAGCGAGACCCGGTCAGTGTCATAGAACGTACGGATGATCTCGTCGGCGCCCCGCAACCCGAGGGCACGCAAGAAGACGGTGGCCAGAAATTTGCGCTTCCGGTCAATCCGCACATACAGCAGGTTCTTGGCGTCGTACTCGAATTCGACCCAAGACCCGCGATACGGAATGATTTGGGCAACGAAGAGTTGCCGGTCCTCCGAATGGAAGAAGGCGCCCGGCGACCGATGCAACTGCGAAACCACGACACGCTCGGTACCGTTGATGATGAACGTCCCGTTGTCGGTCATGAGCGGAACGTCACCGAAGTAGACCTCCTGCTCCTTGATGTCGCGGATCGTCTTGACCCCGGTCTCGGGGTCCTTGTTCCACACCACGAGACGGATCGTCACCTTCAACGGAACGGCATAGGTCATGCCGCGCTCTTGGCACTCTTCGACGTCGTACTTGAGTTTGAGCGAGACGGTGTTCTCGCAAATGTCGCACACCACGCCGCGGGCGTTGTTCGCGGTACCGCACCGCGTGCACAGGACGTCGTGCTCTCCGTACGGCTCGGCCACCAGCGTCGTCCCACACGACGAACAAGGCTGGCGCAGCTGGTGCAAACCGGACAGACGCCCACATTTGCACTCCCAGTTGCCGATCGAATACTCGATGAACTCGAGCGACGAGTTCTCGCGAAAATCGCTGATCGGAAAGACCGATTTGAACACCGACTGCAACCCGGCGTCGTCCCGCTCGGACGCCAACCGCATCATTTGCAGGAATCGTTCGTATGATTTTTTCTGGATCTCGATGAGATTCGGTATAGGGATCGTCGTCCGGATTTTCGAAAAATCGATGCGTTCCCGGTAGACGTTTTTGGGCTCACTCTGCATTCTGCAACACCCTCGGACCAGCACGCCGGGTCTTGACGAAGCCGCGATCGACGGAACGGAGATTCCTCCGTTCGAGGTCGGTCACGCCACCACTCATACGACGGGCGACCACCCGCCGCGACCGCCGACAACGACGACTACTTCACCTCGGCCTTGGCGCCCACGTCGTCGAACTTCTTCGCGATCGCGTCCGCTTCGTCCTTGGGGATACCTTCCTTGATCGCTGCGGGCGCGCTCTCGACCAGATCCTTGGCCTCCTTGAGCCCGAGGCTGGTCACCTGGCGGACGGTCTTGATCACATTGATCTTCTTGGCGCCGACCTCGGTGAGCGTCACCGTAAACTCGGTCTGCTCTTCAGCCTCTTCTGCGACCGCGCCCGGTGCGGCGGCACCCGCAACGGCCATCGGCATCGCTGCCGATACACCAAGCTCTTCTTCGAGCGTCTTGACCAGCTCGGACAACTGCAGCACCGAGATTCCCTTGATGTACTCGACGACCTGTTCCTGCGTCACGTCAGCCATTGGCATGTCACTCCTGCACGGTTTCCTACGGGTCGACCTGTGTGCGACCCGCGATGGGTCATTCCGATCTTTTCTCTTCCGCTTGAACGAGCACGCTGAGCAGATCACGCGGCACGGCGCTCAACACCCGAACCAACTGGGACATCGGCGCTTGCAACTGCATCAACAACGTGGCCTGCAACTCTTCCTTGCCGGGCAATGTGGCGAGATGCGCCACGTCCCCCGGCGCCACCTCGCGGCCCGACACCATGCCGGCCTTCACCTTGAGTTCCGGGGCGTCCTTCGCGAACTTGACCAGAGCCTTGGCCAGACTCACCGGGTCATCGTCGCAATACGCGATGGCTGTCGTGCCTTGGAACGAGTCCCGCAACGGCTCGAAGACCGTCCCCGTGACCGCGCGCTTGGCCAACCGATTCTTGACCACGCGGTAGCTGGCTCGCGCCTCACGCACCTGACGGCGCAACTCGGTGGCCTTCGGCACGTCGAGCCCAGTGAAGTCGAGCAAGACCACGCTGTCGGCGCCGGCGAAAGCCGCGCTCAGTTCCTTGACCGTTTCTTCCTTGACGCTTCTGGTGACCGGCATTCGACTGTCTGTCCCTCTGGTTGAACTGGTTCTCTTATGACTTTGAGGCGCGCGTCGCGAGACCCTAGGTTGCGGCCGTCTCCAGCGTCTCCAGACTCGACGAGTCGACCCTGATACCAGGCCCCATGGTCGACGCCACCGTGACGCTACGCACGTACTTGCCCTTGGCGGCCGACGGCTTGGCCCGCAAGACGCTGTCAATCAGCGCCTGAGCGTTCTCTATCAGCCGGTCGGTATCGAACGAGGACTTGCCGAACGGCGCGTGTACGACCCCGGCCTTGTCCACCCGGTATGTGACCTTGCCCGCCTTGATTTCGTTGACGGCCTGGGCCACGTCGAAGGTCACGGTGCCGGTCTTGGGATTCGGCATCAAGCCGCGCGGTCCGAGCACCTTGCCCAGTTTCCCGACCACACGCATCATGTCGGGCGTTGCCACGACGGCGTCGAACTCCAGCCACCCGCCCTGGATTCGCTCGACAACCTCTTCGCCACCCACGATGTCGGCACCAGCGGCTTCGGCTTCCTTCTGCTTCTCGCCTCCGGCGACAACCAACACGCGTTTCGAGCGACCGAGCCCATGCGGAAGAATGACGGTGCCTCGTACCATCTGGTCGGCGTGCTTGGGATTCACCCCGAGGCGAAGCGCGATCTCCACGGACTCGTCGAAGCCGGCAAAGCGCACCTTCTGCATCAAGGGCACCGCCTCGTCGAGCCGATACTCCCGATCCTCGACCTGCTCTCCCGCCGCTTTGAACTTTTTGCCCTTTTTGGCCATGTATCCCTCAGTGCCATGCGGCGCTCTGCCCACACCCCGGCTCGTCGCTCTCGGGGGCCCGATGCCCGCTGCGCTTCCTGGTTGGTGGTCAGCCCTCTATTTCGATCCCCATGGATCGGGCGGTGCCGGCCACAACCTTCATCGCCCCTTCCACATCGTTGCAATTGAGGTCGGGCATCTTTGTCTTCGCGATCTCCTCGACCTGCGAGGACGTGACCTTACCGACCTTCTCGCGATTCGGCTCGCCAGACCCCTTCGCGATATTCGCCGCGCGTTTCAACAGCACGGCGGCAGGCGGCGTCTTGGTGATAAAGCTCAGAGTCCGGTCCGCGTAGATGGTGACCACGGCCGGAATGATGAGACCTTCCTGACTGGCAGTCTTGGCATTGAAGGCCTTGCAGAAGTCCATGATGTTCACGCCGTGCGGGCCAAGCGCGGTGCCGACCGGTGGGGCAGGCGTCGCCTTCCCCGCCGCAATCTGCAGCTTGACCATCCCGATGACCTTCTTCGCCATGTTGTCCGACCTCTACCGCGGCGGCCGAAGCCCCGCTCCTGCCATGGAGGGCGTGCCCTCTATAACTTCTCGACCTGCAGAAAATCGAGTTCGACCGGCGTCGCTCGACCGAAAATCGTCACCATCACCTTCACCGTGTTCTTGTCGAGATTCACATCGTCGACGACGCCGTTGAAGCTGGTGAACGGTCCCTCGTTGATTCGCACCTGGTCGCCCTTGTCGAAGGTGTACTTCGGCTTTGGCTTCTCCGCGGCCACGGTCACCTGGTGGAGGATCTGGTCGACCTCCTCCCGCGTCAGGGGCGTCGGCTTTGACCCAGCGCCCACGAACCCGGTCACCTTGGGCGTGTTTCGGACGACGTGCCACGCGTTGTCCGACATCTGCATTTCGACGAGAATATAGCCTGGGAAAAATCGTTTTGAGCTGACGACCCGCTTCCCGCCTCGCATCTCCACCACGTCTTCGGTCGGGATCAGCACATCACCGATCTCCGCCTCGAGCCCATAGGCGTTGACTCGCTGCTGAAGCGACTCGGATACCTTGTTCTCGAATCCCGAATAGGTGTGGACGATGTACCACTGTTTGGTGATGACGTCGGTCATTGCGCTCCAAACATGTCAAACAGGAACCTGGCTATCCGCACCAAGACCACATCAATAGCGGAGAGATAGAGACCGAAGAACGCGGACGTCAACAGGACGACCAGCGTGGTCGCGTAGACCTCTTTTCGGGTGGGCCACGTCACCCGCTCCATCTCGTTCTTGACCTGAGCGAGGAAGACACGGGATCGATTGATCCACCCGGTCACCTGCGACGAGGCGTCTCGTGTATGTTCAAGTCGTGCTGTCTTCACAGACTGCCCGGCCCCTTTCATTCATTATCTACTCGGGGCGGTGCCCACCCCCCGCCGTACCGCCCATGGTGCGGCGTGTTGGCAGGCCAGGAGGGAATCGAACCCCCAACCCCCGGTTTTGGAGACCGGTGCTCTGCCAATTGAGCTACTGGCCTACACGAGCATCGCCACACCACAATCAGCGCGGCCCCCGCCACTGTCTCTACTTCGACTCCCGGTGTACCGTGTGCGACCGACAGAAACGGCAGTATTTCTTGAACTCCAGCCGCCCAGTCGTCTTTCTCTTGTTCTTGGTGGTGCTGTAGTTACGTCGCTTACAGTCGGTGCACGCCAGCAAAATGATGTCCCGCATGGTGGTGTCTTTACTTGCCTCGGGGCTTCGCCCCGAACCCCCGCGCCGGCTACGCGGGGACCCCGAGTGCCCCACTCCGCGACCGCGCGTCTACCAGACGGCC
>JAPYUM010000094.1 GCA_029940535.1 Vicinamibacterales bacterium | reverse complement strand
CACAGCACGCGGTCGGCCCCGGCCGCCAGGGGAAACTCTTGCTTCTCGGCAACGCTGACTCCCGCAATGACCGTGGCCCCCATGGCCTTGGCCAGCTCGACCGCCGCCATACCGACCCCACCGGACGCCCCATCGACGAGCACCAGATCACCGGTCTGTACGTCGCCGAGCACTTTGAGCGAGTGGTAGGCCGGGAAAAAATTCCGCCCAAGGTTCGCGCACTTCGCGAGATCGACACCGTCCGGCGCCTTCCAGACGCACGACCCCGACACGGCAACGGATTCGGCCAAGCCGCCGATGTTCATCTGGGCGATGACGCGGTCGCCGACGGCCACGTGGTCGACGCCGGCGCCGGTCTGCTCGACGACGCCAGCCACGTCCATACCGGGCACGTAGGGCAGGCTCGGCTTGTGCTGGTAGAGGCCCTGGGCCTGCAACGCGTCGGGGTATTGCACCCCGGCATAGTGGGTGCGGACCAGCACCTGTCCGTCCGAGCACACGGGCGCTGGAATCTCATCCAGCGCGAGCACCTCGCGGAGCGGCCCCGGGGTCGGAACCGGTTTTCCATCTGCATCGAGGCCCGAGTAACGATGACAACGAACGGCTTTTATCAGCATGCTCATCACGATTCAAAGACAAGAACCAAGAGCGAACAACATAGCATCTTCCCGGTCCCGCCCCCACCCACGCCGGGCACGTGCACTCGCTCCAACCGTGTCCACGTCAGCGGCGCTTCACCACCACGAGGGTGATGTCGTCAGCGGGCGGACTGAAGGTGAGTAGGTCGGACTGAATCGCGTCGTAGATCTCCCGGGCCGTGCGGTCTTTCACCTCGCGGACGAGTGCTTCGACACGACCCGGGAAGTATCGGTCGTCACCGTGCTCGGACAGACCGTCCGTATACAGCAGCAGGATGTCACCGGCACCGAGCAGCGCCCACTCGTTCACTTCGTATTGTTCCTTGAACCCGAACGGGCTTTCATTGGTGGCGCGGTCAATGACGTTCAGTGACGGCTGGATGCCGATCGGCGGCGCCGACCGTCGGCGGTCGGCCTCGACCGTCATGAACCGATTCTCGCGATAGGAGAACACCCGTGGGAACGGCTGACCGGCGGCCAGGAATCGAAACGTCCCATCCTCCGACACTTCCCCGTAGAGCAGCGCGACGAACTTGTGCGCCCCGGATGACCGATACAGTCGCGTGTTCAGGTTCTCGAACAACCGCGTGGTGATCTGTCCGTAGCGGTCCAGTTCGTACAGCGCTCCGAGCAAGAACGCCTGATGCATCATGGCCGCGAGCAACGCGTCGGTCATCTGATGCCCCGACACATCGAGCACGGCGATGCCGGCCCGGCGCTGACACCGTCTCAACCCATCCGCCACCGTCGTCTGCCCCTTGGCTTCCGCTCGCACGATCCGGGCGTCCAGGTCGTAGCGCTGTTTGAAGTCGACGTAGATGATGTGATCGCCGCCCACGGCCCCAGTGAGTGGACGCGTACCGCCCCACACGTCGACGCCCTGTAGCTTCGGCACGTCACCTGGCTCCGGGAGGAGCTGGTTGGCGATCTCCTGGAAGTTCTGCAGCTCTTTGGCGAGCGACTCGGCCGCGTCGTCGGTCACCCGCTAGTGTCCGTCGAAGATGTACTGCGCGGTCGCCTGCAGCCGGTCCGGTTCAGCCGCAAAGTCACTGTATTGGCTGGGTACCGTATACGAACCCACGAACTGGTCGACGGAGCGACCCGCGGCCTGTCCCGCCTGTGCCTTGCCCACGATGTCGTTGTAGAACCCGCTGTAGTTGACGAGGTCGTTCCAGACGAGTGGCAGGTCGTTGTGGCCGGGGATGACGGTGTCAACATTCGGAATGCCGGCGACCGCCTTCTTCAGCGTCTCGCCGAACTCGAGCGCGCTTCCGTTGCCGTTCGGGACATCGAGAAACGGCAGCCCCTTACGAGCAAACATGTCGCCCGTATGCACCGTGCGGGCGGCGCGAAACACGACAAACGTGTCACCGTCGGTGTGACCCCGGCCGAAGTAGTAGAGGTCAATTTGATCCGCGCCGCTTCCCAGCGACGTCCGGTCGGCGTAGCTCGTTTTCGGGAGATATTGTGCGTTCTCGCCCTTGAACGCGTCGCAGTTGGTGACCGGTTCGCAGGTCGCGCGAGACATCTGAGCCAGCGTGTTCTCGTGCACCACGAAGTCGACCGTATCGGCGAACTCCACGTTGCCACCGCTGTGGTCGTAGTGGGTATGGGTGTTGATGATCCGCACAATCGGCTTGTCGGTGAGCTCACCCATCTGAGCGAGGATGTCCTGGCCGTAGCCGAAAATCTTCGTGTCAACCAGCGTCACTCCGGCCGATCCGACGAAGATGGCGGTGTTGCCGCCACCCCGCATCCCCTCTCCGGCCGGGTCGTTGCCCAGCATGTACAGGTTGTCCGCTACTTCTTGCAGAAAGAGCGGTGCCCGCGCCTGACGCGCTTCATTGGCGGACGCCATCGCGAACACGCCCGCGAGCGTCAGTGTCCCAAGACAAACCACGCGCTTCATCTGTGCCTCCTGTAGTCCGGATGACCGCGTCAGCAGTATACCCACTCGCGACGAAGCCATGGGTCACGGTCCGGTCTCGCGGGTATGATCGGGTGAAATGAGTGCACACGCCACCCGCCGAGCCGTGGCCGCCGTCCTGGTCAGCGTCGGCGTGCTGTCGACCGGGCCGGCGGTTCCGGCGCAACAGACGGCCGAACAGCTACGCGTCCAGGCCGACCGGGGGGATGTGGCAGCACAAACGACGCTTGAAGCCCGGGCGGCGCAGGGAGACGCGACGGCGCAGTTCGCACTCGCCGGCATGTATGCCGATGTCGACGGTCCGCTCACGCGAGACACGGTTGAGGCGACCCGCTGGCTGCGTCTGGCCGCAGAACAGGGGCATGAGACGGCCCAACTGTCTCTCGGGGTCTTCTACCTTGTCGGGGAAGGCGTTCGGCAGGATCCAGTCGAGGCTGAGCGGTGGTTTCGGATGGCGGCCGAGCAGGGAAACGCCCTGGCACAGAACCATCTCGGACACATCTACCAGGGTGCGCCGGAGCCGTTTCGAACGGACCGTGACGTGCCGGTCGATCACGCCGAGTCCATCCGCTGGTTTGAGCGGTCCGCCGAACAGGGCAACCTCCCGGCCGCCATCAGCCTCGCGGTCAAATACCGCGACGGCGACGGTGTCCCCAAAGCGCTCGAGCAGGCGTTTCGATGGTTTCGCCGGGCCGCTGACCTTGGTGACGTGGCCGCGATGACCGAAGTTGGGGGAATGTATGCGGCCGGCCGTGGGGTGGCTGAGGACGATGTGTCGGCCTACATGTGGTTGGACCTGGCCACGCGATACGCTGGCGGCGAGGACCGTGAGTTCCTGCTGATCGATCGCGAAGGGGTTGCCGAGCGGCTGAACGCGCGGCAAATCGCGGAAGCCGAACGTCGCGCAAACGAGTGGACGCCGAGGCGACCCCGATGATCAGCTGACCGTGGCAGCCTGGGGTCGGGTCTCCGGTCTCCCCCATGAGGTTTTGAGATGTGTGTATACCGCCTTGCGTCACTGCCGAGCGTGGCTCTGTGTCTCGCCGTCCTCCAGGCCGACCCGCTGACGGCTCACGCCCAATCGACCGACGATTTCAGGCCCGTGACGGACGCCATGCTGGCGGACCCGTCGCCCAACGACTGGCTGATGTGGCGTAGGACGCTGGATGGGTGGGGCTATAGCCCGCTGGACCAGATCACGCGGGCGAATGTGGGCACACTGCGCATGGCGTGGACGCGGGCGCTGCGCACCGGCAGCATGGAGGGTACGCCGCTCGCCTACAACGGCGTGTTGTACATGCCGAACTCGAGCGATGCCATCCAGGCGATCGACGCGGTGACGGGCGACCTGAAGTGGGAGTATCTCCGTGACCTGCCGGACGACGTGTACGACTACGTAGGAGGTAACGCCCGGAACAACCGGAACATCGCCATCTACGACCGTTTCATCGTCAATACCAGCGACGACAACTATGCGTTCGCGCTCGACGCCACTACCGGCGAGGTGGCCTGGGAGACCCAGATTTTCGACTACAGGGTCACCCCCGCCGGCCACAGCTCGGGCCCGATCATCGCCGATGGCAAGATGATCTCCGGCAGAAGCTGCCGGCCCGCGGGGGGACCCGAGTCGTGTGTCATCGTGGCTCACGACGCCCGCACTGGCGAAGAAGTGTGGCGACGACGCACCGTGCCCGCCCCCGGAGAACCGGGCGACGAGACCTGGGGCGGGGTCCCGTTCGAGCAACGGATACACGTCGGCACCTGGATGCCACCCAGCTACGACCCTGAGCTCCGTCTGATCTATCAGGGCACGTCGGTCACCTCACCAGCTCCCAAATTCTTGCTCGGCGGGATCGAGAACACGCACCTGTATCACAACTCGACTCTGGCCCTGGATGTCGACACCGGCGACATCAAGTGGTACTACCAGCACCTGAACGACCACTGGGACCTGGATCACCCGTTCGAGCGGATGCTTGTCGACACCGCGGTCGCCCCGGATGCCAGCGCTGTGAGTTGGATCAACCCGAACCTGCGCGCGGGTGAAGTCCGCAAGGTCGTGACCGGGATTCCGGGCAAGACTGGCATTGTCTATACCCTGGACCGCGAGACGGGCGAGTTTCTCTGGGCCACTCCGACCGTGCCACAGAACGTCATCACGAACATCGACGGCGCGACGGGCGCGGTGACAGAAAACGCGGAGGTGGTGTTCACCGGGCTGGGTCAGGAAGTGCTCGCCTGCCCGACCTGGGCCGGCGGCAAGGACTGGGAAGCCGGCGCCTACAGCCCACTCACGAATACGATGTATTTTCCCCTTCGCAATACCTGCGCCCGGATGCTCTCGACCCAGAACGTCCGCGGCGAGCGGGAGCTGGCGCTGACGGCGGGTGGACAACGCCCGCTGGCGATCTACGCCCTGGCCGCGCGACACCAGCTGGCGCCGGGCACGGAAGCGCTGGGCACCGTGCACGCCATCTCGGTCGAAACCGGCACAACGACTTGGCTCTACGAACAGCGCGCGGCAACCCTGTCACTGGTGGCCACCGGCGGGGGTCTCCTGTTCGGTGGTGACGCCAATGGACGGTTCCGGGCGTTCGACCAGGAGACCGGTGACATTCTGTGGGAGATCAACCTCGGGTCGCCCGTGTCCGGCTACCCCGTCTCCTTCGCGGTCAATGGTCGCCAATATGTCGCCGTGGCCACCGGCACAGGGGCCGGCATCAACTTACGGATGACGCCAGAGCTGAAGCCCAGCACCGGCAACAACCTGTTCGTGTTCGCGCTACCTGAGTAAGGAAAGGTCCGAGGGGGTTTTCTCGAGACGGGCGCCTCGTCGGAAAACCTAGCGGCGAGCCGGGGTCTCGCCAGCGTTGGTGACACCCAGACGGCGCAGCAACGCAGCCGTGTCTGGATGCAGGGGTCGGGAGACGGTGCCAACATCGAGGGGCGTCTGCCCGCGGGTGTCGGCGATGTCCACTTGCGCCCCATTCTCGGCCAGCAATGTAATCAAGTCATTCCTGGCCAGCCGGGCCGCCCCGTGCACGGCGGTGCGACCGCGTCGGTCGACGGCGTCGAGGTCGATGTCTCGCTCGACGAGCAACCTCACCAGCACCAAAGCCTCGCTCTCGTCGGCCTGACGGGCTTCGTTCTGCACCATGCCCACCGCCGCCATCAGGGGCGTGGTGCCATCGTCGGCGGTCAACTCCGGGTCCCCGCCGGCGTCGACCAGCGCCCGCAGAATCTCGACCCGCGGGACCCGGGCCGCCGCCGCCAGCCACAGTGGGGTGGCGCCAACAAAGCGTTCGTACGACACAAAGTCGCCCTTGAACACGAACGGCGCCTCGATCAGCCTGGCGTTGGGGTCGGCACCGGCCGCCAGCATCGCCTCGACGAGTGCAACCTTGCCCGTCTCGACCGCCGCATGCAGCGCCGTCCTCCCGATACTGTCCGGCACGTTCGGGTCGGCGCCCCGCGCCAACAGGAACATCGCGAGCGTCTCGTGCGTGCTCGGTTTTACCTCGAGCCCATACTCCCAGCCACTGGTGGCCACCTGACTGGCCGCGGCGATCAGCAGCGGGCTGCGACCGGACGTCTGCGCCTCTTCGACGTCGATTCGGGCATCGAACGGCAGCAACGGCTCGGCCGCATTCGCATCCGCGCCGGCGTCCAGCAACGCCCTGGCGGTCTCGACGTCTCCGCTGCGCGCCGCTAGCAGCAACGCGGTCGTACCATGTTGCGACCGCACGTCGACCGGGGCGCCGGCCTCCAACAGCAGGTGCGCAATGCGGGCATGCCCTTCCGAGGCTGACCACATCAACGGTGTCTGTCGCAGAAAGTGTCCTGTGGGCTGGAGATCGGCGCCGGCCGCGAGCAATGCGCGGACGAGATCGGCGCTTCCGGTCCTAGCCGCCGTCATCAGCACGGTCTCGCCACTGGGTTTCGACGCGTTCGCGTCGGCCCCGGCCCGCAGCAGCGCGGCCCCCATCTCGGCACTGGCGTTGAGCGCTGCCAGCGACAACGGCGTGGTCCCCAGTTCGTTCTCAACGTTGGCATCGGCGCCCGCCTCGATCAGCAGCCTGGCCGTCTCGAGATCATTCCAGTGGGCGGCCCAGTGCAGGGCCGTGGCACCGTCTGGCTGCGGCGCGTTCACGTCGACCGCCTGCGACAGCAGGGCACGCACCGCGCGACCGTCCTGTCGTGCCACGGCGTCAACCAGCGGATGGTCCGCCGCCGCCTGCACCGACGACGCACCGATGGTCAGAGTCAGGAGCAGGGTGGCAGCGGCGGTCATACCGGCGGGCGTGAAGGCCCCCGCGACACAAGCAGGTCCGGTGCACGTCGTCCGGGCCACAGCCGCCGGTCGACCGACGCTGGAGGTCGTCTCGACTGGGGTAGACGCGCTCATGTGGTGTTCCATCGTGTGGTCAGACCGACAGCGTGTCGAGCCGACCATTGCTGTCGCCCATGGTCTCGATCGCGACACCGAGCTTGTCGAGCATGGTGAGGAACAGGTTCGTGTTGGGTGTGTCTTTGGCCACCCGCATGTGGCGTCCACCGGCGAGCTGGCCGGCGCCGCCACCGACCAGCAGAGCCGGCAGATCGTGGTGGTCGTGCCGATTG
Source organism: Vicinamibacterales bacterium (assembly GCA_029940535.1). GTDB lineage: Bacteria > Acidobacteriota > Vicinamibacteria > Vicinamibacterales > UBA8438 > UBA8438. Next base: position 8,891 of record JAPYUM010000094.1, on the reverse strand, counting down.
CCATCGCTCATGCCGCTGCCATAGAGAATCATCACGGAATCGAGCAACGTGCCGTTGCCGTCAGGCGTCGACGCCAACCGGTCGACGTAGTGCGCGAACATCGCGGTCAGGTGACTGTCTACTTTCTTGAGCCGCTCGATCAGGATCTTGTCGCCACCGTGGTGCGACAGCGCGTGATGCGCGTCCGGCACCCCGATGTCCGGGTAGGCGCGGTTGCTTGTCTCGTGCCCCATCATGAACGTGATGACACGAGTCAGGTCGGCTTGATACGCCAATACCTGCAGGTCAAACATCAGCTTGGCGTGGGCCTCGAAGTTGTCGGGTACGCCGGCCGGCTGGTCCATCGGCGGAAGCTCGCGGGTGGTCTGCTGCTCGGCCGTCTGGATACGCCGCTCGACATCGCGTACCGCCTCCAGATACTCGTTCAGCTTGACGCGATCCCGAGGACCGAGCTCCCCGCTCAGCCGAGCCACTTTCGCCGTCACCATATCGAGCAGACTGCGATCGTGCTGTCTCGCCTGCAGCCAGGCGGCCGGGTCGGTGGTGCCACTGGTGCCGAAGAGCCGTTCGAACACCGCGCGCGGGTTACTCGCCATCGGCAACGGGGTGGTGGCACTGCTCCAGCACAGCGTGTTGGCATACGCGCAGCTATAGCCGGGGTCACAGGACCCGGCCCGTTCCGCCGACTCGAGCGAGAGCTCGAGCGAGGCGAGTTGCGTTTCCTGCCCCAGCACTCGGGCCGCGATCTGGTCCATCGAGACGCCGGCCCTGATGTCGTGACCCTCGGTTTTCTTCGGGTGGACGCCGGTCAGAAACGCGCCGGCCGCCCTGGCGTGGTCGCCGGCGCCCTCGCCGGGCCGCGCGATGCCCTCTTCGCTGCAAAGCCCGCTGACCATGAGCATCCGATCCTTGAACCGCGCCAGCGGCTGGAGCGTCTGGCTGATCTCGAGTGGGCCACCCTCGACCGCGGGGGTCCAATTGGGCATGAACATGCCGTTCGGCACGTAGACGACGCCCAGACGACGCACGCCTTCGGCCGCGTGGACGGGCGCGCCGCCAAACGCCGGCACCATGCTGTCCAGCATCGGGAGGGCCAGCGTGACACCGAGGCCGCGGAGAAACGTGCGACGCGGGAGGTGCTTTCTGGTCACAATCATGGCTCTCGCGATCTCCTCATCTGAAACGGCGTGCTGTCGACGATGCCAACGATGAGCGACGACCAGCGGTAGTCATTCGCGGCCGCACGGGCGGTGATGGCGCGAACGGCCGGTCCATCGTAGTACTCCACGCCGCGTCCGAGGGCATACGTCAACAGCTTCTCGGTGACCGTCTCGACGAAGCGCTCCTCCTGGCCAAGCAACAAATCCCGGAGCCCGGACGGCCCTTCGAACCGGGTCCCGTCCGGCAACGTGCTCGCCGCGTTGATCGGCGCGCCGTCCTCGTCGGTTCGCCACGCGCCGATGCCGTCGAAGTTCTCGAGCGAGAAACCGAGCGGATCCATGCGGGCGTGACAACTCGCACACACGGGGCTGGTGCGGTGCACCTCCATCCGTTCGCGCATCGACAGCGACCGTCCCGTCTCGCCATGGTCGGCGTCGGGCAACCCGGGGACGTCCGGCGGCGGAGGCGGCGGTGGAGCCCCCAGCAGGTTCTCCAACAACCACAGCCCGCGTTTCGTGGGCGAGGTGCGGTTCGGGTAGGACGTGACGGTCAGAATGCTCCCCTGCCCCAGCAACCCGCGCCGTTCACCGTCCACCACCACCCGCCGAAAGTGATTCCCATACACGTTCGGGATGCCGTAGTGCCGCGCGAGGCGCGCGTTCACGAAGGTATAGTCGGCGCGCAGCAAATCGAGCACGCCACGGTCGTCTCGTATCTGGCTCTCGACAAATAGCGCAGTCTCCCGGGTCATCGCCTCGCGCAAATTCTCGTCAAAATCGAGGAAGGCATCCGGGTCGGGCGACGCGGCGTCCATATTGCGCAACAGGAGCCACTGCCCGAAAAAGTTCTCGATGAGCGCGTTCGCCCGTGGGTCGGCCAACATGCGCGACACTTGCGCCTCCAGCGTCGACTGGTCTCTGAGCTGGCCACGTTCCGCGACCTCGAGTAGTTCGTCGTCCGGGATGGTGCTCCACAGGAAGAACGAGAGGCGCGACGCCAACTCGACGTCACTGAGCGCGAAGGCGACACCCGGCGCCACGCCGACCGGGTCGCGCTCCACGCGGAACAGGAACTCGGGGTCGATCAGCACGCCGCGCAGCGCGAACTGGATGCCGGTTTCAAACCCGCCCTCGTCGCGTCCTTCGCGATACAGCGACAGCAGCGGCTCGACGTCGGCTTGGGCGACCGGGCGCCGAAACGCGCGGCGAGCGAGGGTGGAGAGAATCTGCGCGGCGCACGCCGCTTCGTCGGTCTCGGACGCGGTGGCCGAGGGGTAACACACGAAGACCCGGTCTCGGCTCGGCGTCTGGTCCGGTGTGCGGGGGTTGAACGGACCGCTGATGGTAATGCTGTCGAGCGCCATGGCGGCGTTCCGGTCTCGCGAATACGCCAGACTGGAGACGGCCGGACGGGGTTCGAGCACCCCTTCAACCACCGCGTTTCTGTCGAGAAACGCCGCGCTGACGAGTCGCGTGCCCGCCTTCACCTCGACCCGCACTTCGAGTCCCTCGTCGGCCGTCTGCTCGTAGAACGTCGGTCGCGAGACGTCGTCCCACGGAGCCCGCTCGCCGTCCCCGCCCACCGTGAACTGCTGGATGCGCTGTCGGTCCAGCCGGAGCTCGATGTCATTCGCCTCGCCAAGCCCACGAATGTGGTTCCCGTAGGCTCGTTGCAGCGTGAGCTTGACGACATACTCGCCGTCCAGGGGGAAGTGGTGTCGCACGGCCAGACCGCCCCGAGACCCGAACGGCAACTGCTCGCTCATCCGACCGTCCTGCCAGAGCGTGTAGGGGACGGTGTGCTTCTGGACCGCCAGCCGGATCGACGGGTCACCCAGCGCCAGTTGACCAATTTTCTCGGCCGCCACCATGTAGCGGTCGAGCAGCACCGGCGACACGGCGAGGATGTCGGCGATGTTGTCGAAGCCGTAGCCCGACTCGTCCGGGGGGAGCAGCTCGCGCTCGTCAACCTCCAGGGCCAGCAGAGCGCGAATCGCGTTCCGATACTCCACCCGATTCAACCGGTGAATGGGGGGCTGACCGGGATTCGGCGCCGCGGCCGCCGCCTCGTCGAGCGCGGTTTCAAGCGATGCGGCCATCGCCTCGTAGGCGGCATCGTTCGGCCGCGGCCGCCCGGGCGGCGGCATGGCGCGGGCCCGCAGCTTCCGCGCCACCTTCTCCCACGTCTCGACCTCGTCCGCGACTCGCCCAACGTGATCGGCGTCGATGGTCTGGAGACTCAGCCCGGCCTGCCGCGTGCGATCGTTGTGGCAGGCGACACAATACTGGTTGAGGAGGGCGCGTTGGGTCGCGCCGATCGGCGGTGGCGTCTGGGCGTGGCTGAACTGACCCGAGCCGCCGAAGACCAGGGTTATGCCAACCCCCGCCACGATCCATCTGGCCGTCATTGGCGTGACTCTCCCGAGGAGCGTCCATCCTCGCTCGAGGCGACACCAGCCTCGAGTGGACTCTCGATGTTCTGACAGTCAATGGTACCTGTTCGCTGGCGTGCGGTAAACCCCAGCGGGCCGTTACACGTCACGATGGCGGGCACGCCGGACCCGGGTGCCACCTGTTGACAGTTTCACGACGCCACCGCAGCATGGATTTCGCCTGTGGCCACTACGTCCCCCACGGTGCCGTCGAATGATGGAGGAGAACGACGATGCCCAGATTGTCCGTATCTCACGTGCGAATGCCCGCCCGACCCCACCACGTCAGCACGGGCGGTCGCTTGCTCGCGGCCGGCCTGCTAGCCGCCCTGCTCATCCACGGCGCGTCGGCCGTCAGTCTTGTCCCGCCGTCGGTGTCGGCCTCGCCACTCCAGGGAGAGCCGCCGGATGGACTGCCGTTGAGCTCACCGATCCGGATCTTCATCCCCTTCGACGACCCCGCGAGCGACTTCTACAGTTTCGAGGTGTCAGATCTCGAGGTCTACAACCTCGAGTTCAACACCGACGGCGCCAGCGTTGGCATCGGAGACAACGATGTCCTGGAAATCCAGGGGATGTCGTCCGGAAGTTTCGGCATCGCGAAGCCCAAGACCATCGGGTTCGGTGACCACGTGCGGGTGCAGGCCACCGTGGGCGTTCCGATGGACGGGAACACCCCTCGACTCGATGGCCTCGTGCCCGGTGAATCGTTCGCCGGGGTCCAGATCAACGACAAGCAGACCGATCCGCCCAAGTTCGTCATTGGAGCGGCGTTCCCCAGCCCGGACGGCACGACCGTCGTCGGCGCCACCCAGGACGGTACTTTTGGGCACTAGTTCCTGCCCGGGGTGTTTGCGGTGAACATCGTCGTCGATCGCGGAGTCGACGACATTGACAATATTCCGCACGGTGGGGCCGGCGTGCGATACCGTCCCGCCGGGTCGAACGACGATCTTGCCATTCTCTTCGACCGCTATTTCCAGATCACGGACGAAGGTTCAGACGCGGTCCTGCCGAACGAGAACGGATTCCAGACCACGTTTGGCTCCGACCTGCTCGGCCCGGGCGGCACCATGTTCATCGACGACGTCTTCACCACCGACCTCCGCGACCCGGCGGTGACCCCGGTCACCACCCTGATCGATGAGTCGTTCGACGAGGAGATCGAAGCATTCGTCTTGATCGCGCAGGACCCGATGGCGGCCCGCGGACTCATCGAGCGTGCGCTCGAGAAGATCACAGCGGCCCAGCAGCAGATCAGCCAGGGCGGTTTCCAAGCCGGGAGCAGATCGTCGGACGCACTCGTGGAGCTGAACAAGGCGAAGCAACTCGACCAGGAGGCGCTCCAGGCGATCGACAACGGCGACAAGCCCGCAGCCAACGACGCGTTGATCGAGGCCTCGACGGCCAAGGCGCGCGCGGAGCTGTTCCTGGAGGGACACAACCCGCAGCCAGGTCCGTTCCCGGACGGGCTGGGCGGGTTCGATCCCGGGGACCCGATTCTTGCCGACCGGTTCGAGTCGGGCGATGTCAGCGCTTGGAGCACCGGGGAACCGACCGATCGTCGCATCGGCAACGGTCAGTGCGAGCCGGACGCAACCACGTTGTGCCTACCCTGGGACGGCTGGTTCCGCGCCACGATCGACTGGAAGGACTTCTCGAACAACACCGGACCGGGGAAAGTGCTGCAGTCGTCCGACCAAAGCGGCATCTTCTACTTCTTCGATCCGCCAACCCAGAGTTGACGGTGCAGCTTGTCGACAAGTGCACGGTCAACGACCACTTCTGGGTCTTCTACGGGGGAACCACCAACGTCGAGTTCACGCTGACGGTGACCGACACCCAGACAAGTCAGACCAAGTCGTACTTCAATCCGCTAGGGATGCCGGCCGCCGCGATCACCGACACGTCGGCGTTTGCCGCCTGCCCGTAGCTGGATTCTTCGGAGACCGTGCCAGGGAGCAGCCAGGCGGGCTGTGACCGACGAAGCAACACCGCCAGACGCGCCTCGTCGGAAAACCTAGCGCTTGAGTTGAAAGCCCAGCCCGAAGACCAGATGGTTGGTGCGCAGCGACGATCGGCTATCGCCTCCGGCGACGCTCCCATTGACCGTGGTCGCGGTGAATTTGTACTCCAGCGAGGCGACAGGGACCACGCCAGGCCGCCGAGCAACTGCGTGGCGATCCGGCCCCATTCGTATCCCCGGAGAAACTGCCCGTCGATCAGTGATCGCGTGTACGGAATCGTCACTCCAGCGCCGAACCCGCCGTACACGTCGACCCGTCCGTCCGGAAACCGGGTGCTCCGGCCGAGTTGTCGGTACGCCTCCAGATTGCCCAGCACCATGTTGACGCCGTTGCTCACCTGATAGCCCTGCACGAACTGGCTGAACGGCGCGGTCGTGTCAACCGCGTGCCCCTCGTCCACGCCTCGCACTCGCACGAGTTGGTCTTGCTCCGCGAAAATCTTGAAGTGCAGCACCTCGACGGACACACCAAGCCAGCGCGGTTCACGGAAGAAGAACCCAAGACGAGCGCCGACATACGGAATCGAGTCGCGCGTCCACTCCGTGGACAGCGACTTGTGCTCCCACGAGACCTGCTCGAACGTGAGACCGGTGCCTAGCGACGGCTGATGTATGCGCAGATCGCTGGCGCCGGTAATTCCCAGGCCGGTGAACAGACGCACGTAGGGCGCCCGACGACCGGGCTGGCCGCGCGCCGGCGTCGCCACCAGCAGGACGGCCGCGGCCAGAAACCACCAAGACACACCGATCAGTCGTCGACGCATAGTCAAAAAATTGCGATCGGGTTGACCGGTGACCCCGTGCCACCTGGCACGCGGAGCGGCGCGACAACCAGCATGAACTCCCAACGATTCAGACTCGCGGCGGTCTGGGCCGCGGCTTCGAGGTCGAGATTGTCGAGCAGATTCATTCCTCGCGACACGATGGCGAACCGGTGAATGGGATTCACGCGCAGGCCCGGCACACTGCCCGGAGCCTCGTGGACCGAATCGGCCCCGAGGAGCGAGATGTCACGTTCGGCCAGCCACGGAATGACCGAGGCGTCCCACCCCGCCATCTCGCGAGTCGGTCCATGCTCGGCACGGTGCGCCCAACGCCCGACACGCAAGAGCAACGCGTCTCCGGCCCCCAGCGTCACCCCGGCATACTCCTCCCACGCTTCGATATCCTCTTGATAGAGCTTGGTCCCCGGCTCCAGGTACGGCACACCCTTCAAGCGAGGCATGTCGACCAGAACGCCGCGGGTCACCAGTCCGTCCTTCATGGCGACTGTGTCGAGTTGGTTACAGCCATCCTCGGTCACCACGTCCTGGAAGTCATGCCCGTTGTAAATCTTGTCCTTGTAGAACACGTGGCACAGCCCGTCCAGATGCGAGAACGTGACGCCGTGAAAGTAGACCTCGACGCGGTCGCCCGAATTCTGGCCCTCCGCGTTGACCGTCATCTGGAGCACATACGGCTCTGTCGCATCCGCGCCCGCTTCAGTGATCATGTCGTGCGCCAACGACACCGTGGTCCCGGTTTGCACCAGGGCGGCCGCCTCCCGTCGCTTGGCCTCCGTCATCAGGTTGGCGGCGCCCAATTGGTCTTCCGGACCCCAGCGTCCCCAGTTCGACAATTCGTCCATCCATTGGTCGAACTGCGCGATTGAGGTTGGTTCCCGGGTCTCCGGCTGCGTGAACGACGACGCCCCGCAGGCGACCAACAGGCTGGAACCGAGCAGGATGGTGCTGAACATGCGAATTGTCGCCATGGTCGTCTCCTCCGATTGCTAAGGCTGGCTTGTCCCCTCGTGCCCCACGTCCCCGACACACCTCGGGCCGACGCGATCATATCCGGCGTGGCCTCTTTCACCAGGGGCTGGTAGGATGCTCTCATTATCAAGTAGCTACCCAGGAGATCCCTATGCATCATCGAATTCTCACGTCATGGTCAGTGAGCGTCGTTGCCCTGTTGTCCGTTGCGGCCGGTTCGGTGGGAGCCCAAACCATCCCGCGGACGTCTTGGGGACAGCCAGATCTGCAGGGCATCTGGGATTTTCGCACCATTACCCCGCTGGAGCGCCCCCGAAGCTTGGCCGACCAAGAGTTCTTGAGCGCGGAGGAAGCGGCCAACCTGGAGCGGGAAGTGATTTCGCGCAATGACGATCTCGCGGCCCGATCCGCTCAACGGACCGCGGTCACCGAAAGCGTGGACAGAGGCGAGGAAGGGGCCCCGGGGTTCTATAACAATTTTTGGCTCGACCGGGGCACCCGCACCGTCGGCACTCGACGTACGTCACTGGTCGTCGATCCAGCCGACGGGCGTATTCCGGATCTCACGACGGAGGGGCAGCGGGTCGCCGACGAGCGCCGAGCCTATCGTGAAGCGCACCCGGCCGATTCCTGGGTCGACCGGACCGCCTACGATCGGTGCATCCTCGGCTTCAACGCCGGCCCGCCAATCACTTCGGGCGGCTACAACCAGAACCTCCAGCTGTTTCAAACCCAGGACCACGTCGTGCTGGTGACCGAAATGGTGCATACCGCCCGGGTGGTCCCGCTGGACGGGCGTCCCGCGCTGTCGGACGACATCCGGCAGTGGTCCGGCGATTCACGCGGACACTGGGACGGCGACACATTGGTGGTGGAGACCACCAATTTCAGCGCTCAGCGGGGCTGGCGCGGGACCAGCGAGAACATGACATTGGTCGAGCGGTTTACCCGCGCCGACGATAACACGCTGCTCTATGCGTTCACCGTGAACGATCCCGCGACCTGGGCCATGCCCTGGACGGCCGAGATTCCGATGCGTCTCAACGACCTCACGCTGTTCGAATATGCCTGCCACGAGGGCAACCACTCGATGACGGGGATCCTGGGTGGCGCCCGCGCGGACGAGCGCTAGGTTTCTTGGCAACTACTTACTGTCCAGCACGCCGTTCCATCCGTCGATCTGTGCCTTCTGCGCCTCGAGCAGAGCGGACGCGTCGCCTTCGATCGTGACCGTCGTCATCACATCGTTCGTCGCGATCGCATTCACGACATCCTGCCCCGACGACACTTGCCCGAACACCGAGTGCTTGCCGTCCAGGTGAGGAGTCGGGCCGTGGGTGATGAAGAATTGGCTGCCGTTGGTTCCGGGTCCGGCGTTGGCCATCGAGAGCACACCAGCCGAGTCGTGTCGTCGGATGGGGCTGAACTCGTCTCCGAAGTTGTACCCGGGTCCCCCCATGCCGGTCCCGGTGGGGTCGCCGCCCTGCACCATGAAGTTGGCGATGACCCGATGAAACTT
>JAPYUM010000220.1 GCA_029940535.1 Vicinamibacterales bacterium | reverse complement strand
AGAAACTCGCCCCACAGCCGGTCCATGTCGTCACCATACAGCCGGGTCGCGCTGGTGAGCAGCTTGGCGGGGTTCACCATGTGCCGAGCGCCGCGCTCGTGTACGTAGACCTGGATGTCGGGGTTCTCGCGCACGAGTGTCCCGGTGGCGCCAGCGTGGTCGAGATGAATGTGGGTGAGAAGAATCGCGCGAACGTCGGCCATGCCGATGCCCTGGTCGCTCAGCGACGCGCGGAGCGTGTCGAGGCAGGTGGACGGGCCCGGGTCCACCAGGGCCACCCCGCCTGGGCTCTGAATCGCCGCGGTCGCGATAATGCGAGGCTTCCCGAGAAACATCAGGTCGGCATAGGTGATGTCGCGCGCAATCGTCTGCATAGGCGTGAAATCTTACTATGTGCGATCGACCGCCAGCTTGACCTCATCGTGGGCTCCATAGTTTGATCGTGAGAGATGTCGCCTGACCGGACTACGCACGATGGGGTGCTCGACGACACCCGCCAAAAAACCAAGAAGCCGACCCTCTACAAGGTCCTGCTGCTCAACGACGACTACACGACGATGGAGTTCGTGGTGCAGATCTTGGAGGGCATCTTCCACAAGACGCCGGCCGAGGCCTACCGAATCATGATGCAGGTCCATACCAAAGGGCGCGGGATCTGCGGGGCCTACAGCTACGACGTGGCCGAAACCAAGGTGGCCACCACGCAAGAGCTGGCGAAGCAGGAAGGCTTTCCGCTGCAGGCGACACTCGAAGAAGAGTGAACGGGAACCCATGTTCAGTGCCGCGCTCGAATTGATTCTCAACGTCGCCTACCGCGAAGCCGCGGCTCGGCGTCATACGCATCTGACGCTCGAACACCTGCTCTATGCCCTCGCGCACGACCCCGAAGGCGAGAAGATTCTAGCCGCGTGCGGTGGCGACCTACCCGCCTTGCGCCATGCGCTGGACGAGTTTCTCGGCACGCTCGAGCAGTTTCCCCGGACCGCGCGGGGCCGGGAACCGGATCAGACGCTGGCGTTCCAGCGGGTCCTTCAAACCGCGGTGTTGCACGTCCAGAGCGCCGGGAAGGACGAGGTTCGGTTCGGAGACGTTCTGGCCGCCATTCTGCAGCAACCCAATTCGTATGCGGCGGAATTGCTGCAATCGCAGGATGTCACCCGGCTGGACGTCCTGAATTACATCTCGCATGGCATCGCCAAGGTGCCGGCCGGCGGCGGCGACAGCCAGTCGAGCGAACCGGCCGAGGCGGGAGCGGGCGGCGACGAGGCCGCCACCACACGCGACCCGCTCACGGCATTCGCGGTCAGCCTCACCGACCGCGCACGACGCGGCCAGCTCGACCCACTGATCGGCCGCCTCGACGAAGTGCAGCGCACCCTGGAAATTCTCTGCCGACGCCGGAAGAACAACCCGGTCTTCGTCGGCGACGCCGGTGTCGGCAAGACCGCGCTGGCCGAGGGCCTGGCCAGTCGGTTGCTGGAGGACGACGTGCCGCCACGACTCCGTGGGGCTGAGGTGTTCTCGCTGGACACGGCCGCATTGCTCGCCGGCACCAGATTCCGAGGGGACTTCGAGGAGCGCTTCAAGGCGGTCGTCGGCGCATTGAGCGGGCGTCCAAACCCGATTCTCTTCATCGACGAAGTGCACTCGACGGTGGGGGCCGGCGCCACGACTGGCGGCACCATGGACCTGGCCACGTTGATCAAGCCGGTGCTGGTCGCCGGTGAGCTCCGCGTCATCGGATCGACGACATTCGACGAGTTCAAGCAGATCGAGCGAGACCGCGGGCTGGCCCGGCGACTACAGCGGGTCGTCATCGAAGAGCCCAGCGTCGATGAGACAGTCGCGATTCTCAAGGGACTCAGATCGCGATATGAAGACCATCACGAGGTCACCTACACCGACGGCGCCGTGAAGGCAGCGGCCAAACTGGCCGGACGGCATCTCCGCGACACCCGGTTGCCCGACAGCGCGATCGACGTGCTCGACGAAGCCGGGGCAAAAATCGCTGCGGCGGCGACGCCAGCAGGCTCGACGACCGTGACCCCGGTGACGACGTCGGCTCCGGCCACCGTGGAGGCGGTGGCACAGGTCGGACTCGCCGACCTCGGGTTCGATGACACACCCGAGACGACGGCGCCCGCGCGCGCCCGGGTGACGGCGACGGACATTGAACGAGTCATCGCCCGGATGGCCCGCATTCCCGCCAAGCAGGCCTCGGTGAGTGACAAGGAACGGCTCCGCACGCTGGACGATGCCCTGCGCCGCGTGGTCTTCGGCCAGAACGACGCTGTGGCCGAGGTGGTGACCGCCATCAAGCGGGCCCGGGCGGGACTCGGTCAACCAGAACGCCCCGCTGGCTGTTTCCTGTTCACCGGACCCACCGGCGTCGGTAAGACCGAGCTGGCCAAACAGCTGGCGATTCACCTCGGCAACGAGTTCATCCGCTACGACATGAGCGAGTACATGGAAAAACATGCCGTAGCCCGATTGATCGGTGCCCCACCCGGCTATGTGGGTTTCGAGCAGGGGGGACTCCTGGTCGACGCGGTCCGATCCCACCCCTACGCCGTGCTGCTCCTCGACGAAATCGAGAAGGCACACCAGGACGTGTACAACATCCTGCTCCAGGTGATGGACCACGCCACGCTCACCGACAACAACGGGCGCAAGGCGGATTTTCGGCAGGTCGTGATCATCATGACCTCCAACGCCGGTTCCCGGGAGATGAACGCCGCGCGGATCGGATTCGGCGATGACCAGGCCACCGCGGATCATGGCCGCACAAAGGCCGCCATCGAACGGGTGTTCAGCCCGGAGTTTCGGAACCGCCTCGACGCCACGGTCACCTTTGACAGCTTGCCGCCGGAGGTCGTGGAAACGATCGTCGAGAAGTTCGTGCTCCAGCTCGAAGCGCAACTCGCCGAACGGCACGTCGCGATCACGCTGGAACCGGAGGC
>JAPYUM010000093.1:13364-16283 GCA_029940535.1 Vicinamibacterales bacterium | reverse complement strand
GAAACTGGGCTTGGAACTCATGGCCGCGATCCGTACGGACGGTATGAATGCGAAAGGGTCGCTGATTGATCAGCCCTTGATCCCCGTGGGTCTCATACGCCTTCTTCCAGACGTAGAATCCTGACCGAGCGACGCCGAAGTAGCGGCAGGTTTTCCGCACATTGCCGATGCGTGCGGCGTGCTCCAATACCCGTTTCTTCCGCCGAATGTCCTGCTGAGCCTTGTTCCTGACCGACCTCCTGGTTGTGGACACGTACCTTCACACAATGTGTCCAGCGAGGTCGTACCCATCACAACTTGCAAAACTCCTGCTCCACGAAGCCGGGCAGGCCCTCGCCGTCGCGGAGATCAGCCGCCTGCGCCCGAAACGTCTCGAAGTGGTCGCGCACGACCTGGTGAAGGACCCCGGACGTCGGCTGCCGAGGCTCGTAGGTCGTCGACGGAAGGGCCACGCCTCACCAGACGCAGAGTTCGTGCCACGTCGCGCGAGCCCAGAAACCGGGGGTTGTTCAGGCGCCGGCGTGTCTGGTGATGCAATTCTTGCGTGCGCCCTGGGTGCCGCATCTGGCAGTCGTAGCACGACCCGGACGGATCGCCAGGAAACCTACGGGACCACGAACATCTGTGACATATCGCCGGGAAGGGTGATGGTGCGCAGGTAGCGGTAGGTGGAGGCCTCGTACAGGTCGATCGTGTCACCGGCCTGGTGGATGTAGAGAATCTGACCGTTGGTGCTGGGCGTAACGGACATGCGGGGGCGTCCTTCGACCGCCTGACGACGCTCGATCCGCCGCCCCTCCAGATCGAAAGTCCAGAACTCGTAGTGCCCGATCTCACTGAGGAGCGCGTGCGCCTTCCGGCCGCCCGGAGCCAGCGCGAATGACCCCACCGGTTCGGATGGACCGAGCGTGTAGAAATCGACGTCGCGCTCGGCCAGATTGATCCGCGCGATGCCCATCAGTCGACGATTCTGGACCTGGTCCCGCACCCGGAAGATACCGGAGTAGAATCCGGGCTCCTCATTCGGATCGTAGCGAAACCCGAAGTTGAACGGTCCGACGCCCCCTTCGTCGAGCTGCGACAGCTCCCACCGCTCGACCTCTTCGAATCCGGTGGTCTCCAGGGCCACGATCTCGTTGCCGAAGAGGTAGAGCAAATCGCCGGTCGGCGAGAACAGCATGTTCACACCGGTACGTTCCTCGCCGTCCGGCCACGGGATCTCGCGCAGCACCTCGTGGGTAGCAAGGTCGACCTGCACCAAGGCCCGCGGCGCAATCTCGAACCGGTCGATCTGCTTCGTGGCGGTATCGGTCAACAGAATGATGGACGAGTGATCCGGCGCGGCGCGGAAATTCCGAATGCGAACCTTGGTCTGTCCCTCGCTCAACGTCAGCGTATCAATGGTGCGACGGGTCGCAACGTCCATTACCTCGATCTGCTCGAAGGTGCGGTCCCGCATGTAGAGTCGGGTTCGGTCCTCGGACAGCGACATGCTGCTGGGCGGCCCATCGAGCGTCATGGTGATGTCGTCCACCACCTGTTCGGTGGCTTCATCGACGACAAAGACCCGGCCCGGGTACCCGCCCACGTAGATGGTGCCGGTGCCGCCGGTGAGGTCCGGGGCGGTCTGGGCGGTCACGCTTCCGGCCAGGGTGACACTGCCGGCGAGCACGAGCAGGAGGAATCGCATCGGGTAGTCGCCCACGCTAGGGAAAGATGAGGTCGATCTTCCGCCAGTCCTTCTGGGCGGCGGCGCACTTGCTCGTCCAGTCTGGCGCGTGGTTGAGCTGGTCTGGCACATGGGCCGGCCAGTAGCATCCGAGGTGGCAGTCGAACAAATCTCGTTCGACCGGCTGACACAACCCAGCCGTACCGCCGTTGCGGTCCGCTTCCCAGCCCGGCTGGAACGCCAGGGAGCACCCGAGCGGGATGTGGGGCCCCTCGGGCTGCTGAGGTGGACCGGAGCCCTGTTCCTGCAGCGCGACGACGTCGCCCGTCGGCGCGGGATTGGCGGCGGCCGCGATCCGGGCCGCTTTCCGATTGATGGGGGTCAGATGCTTCATGGCGTCCTCACGAGTCGAACCGGTTCAGAAAACGTGGACTCCGTTCGGCGATCTCGCCGTAGATCTGCAGACAGATGTCGGTCCATTCGCGGATCCAGTCACAGTAGTGCAGATTCGGATGCGTGGTCGTACCGTAGCGCGTATGGGCCTCATGGTAGCACCCCCCTGAACACAGCGGCCGAGCCCAGCAGGTGTGGCAATCGGTCTTGTGCGCGATGTGATTGCGCTCGAGAAAGGCCTGCTGCGCCTCCCGGTCGAGCCCCTCGGTCACGCTGCCGAGATTATGTTCGTCTGACCCGGCGAAACGATGACACAGCGCGACGTCGCCCCCCGTGGCCACGCCGATGAGCCCGAGTCCGGCGCCGCACGGATACGCCTTGCTCACGCCCTTGTGAATCTCCCCCAGGGTTTCGCTGACGTTCGAAAAGCCGTGGTGCTGACCGGCCAGCGCGGCCAGAAGAAACTCGTCGGCCAGCCCCTTGAACTGCATGACCATCTGGTCGAACCCCGACCCGTCGAGGGCGTGGTCGCGACCGGGTGACGTGGTGACCGGTGCGAATCCCACTTCCTGGAACCCGATCTCTTCGGTCAAATGCTGATAGATACCGCGGACGTCGTTGACCTGCGAGGTGAGCGTCACCCGGGCGCCAATGGGCCGGCTGCGGTGCCGTTGGAGCAGCTCGCGGACCCGCGGCAGCATCACGTCGTAGCTGCCGCTCCCGTCCTGGAACACGCGAAAGCGGTCTTGCATGTCGCGCGGTCCGTCAACGGAGACGGTGACCGAGATGTCCTCCTCGGCCAGGAATTCGATCATCTTGGTGGTGAGCAGCGTCGCGTTGGTCGTGAGGTTGAATTC
>JAPYUM010000093.1:5672-13264 GCA_029940535.1 Vicinamibacterales bacterium | reverse complement strand
CGACCGGGGTCAGCGGAATGATGGCCGGCATCTCCGGCACCGGTTCGGCGGCGGGCCGGACCGCGTGAATCTGCTCGAGCTCGGTCAAGAGGGCATCGAGGTCTGTGGTCGGAAACTGCGGCGACACGCGGCCAATCAGTTGGGCGCGGTCGACCGGCTGGACACCCAGCGCGTCGATCAAGGCACCCGCCGGGGCATCCAGCGCAAAGACAGCCGCGCTGGGGACCAGATACAAGTACCGCTGGTCGGCGGCTTGGAACGGGTGGTGTTCTCCGAGGCGAAGCATGTTCATGGGCGCTCCACCGCCGTCGGATCCCAGCGCAGGTAGTTCGGCACGGTCACCAGCAGGTGAGCCCGCGCCCGGAGCGTCCGCTCCCCTGCTGGATAGGTCGCCACCACCCAGACGTCGCCCACGTTGTTGCGGTTACCGATACGCTCCACGTTCGGTCCATCGAGGGCCGGGGTAAACCGTCCCTGCCCGTCGATGTCACCAACATATCGGAGATCATCGTCGCCGAACGTCGCCGCGTATTCTTCGAGGCCCCAGGTCGCGTCGACCAATCCCAGATCGAGGTCGTCGTCGGTGTTCGCTTCACCGTCCGGCCCATCGTGATACGCGCGCGCTTCGAATTGTTGAAACTGCTTCGGCACACGGACCCCGCCGACCCGGGCCATGCCGGCGTCAGGCGTCACCGCGATCCGGGAGACCGTGTCATAGACCATGAGGGCGTCGGCGAGTGAGGTCTGGTCGAGAAAGAGGTCTCGACCCCCGACCCGCGCGTCGCCATCGACCCGAACCTCGGCCGTCACCAGATCCGGTGCGGCGTTGACGACGCGGAGCACCTCAAGTCCTGGACCGAGGTCCAGCGCCGCGGCGGTCGCGGCGGCCAGGTTTTCGCCATAGAGCTGGAGCGACACTGTCTGCCCCACTTGAATCGAGCCGGGGTGCACGCCGGTCACGACCGGGGCGGTCCCCACGCGCTCGAGGGCGATGTCGAGGCCGATCTCGTCGTAGCCGCCGGTGAACCAGCGGCCTCGCATCGACTGCCAGTCGCGGTCCACGAACATCACCTCGCGCAGACCGTCCGTATCGTTGGCTCCCTCGAACGAGCGTCCCCGCCACTGGAACCCGGTGTACACGATGGATTGGCCGGTCCTGATGACCCGACGTCCATCTCGCGCGTAGACGTAGCTGGTGTCGGTCGTGAACTCGTCGTCGGTCCCTGGCGTCGGAGTGATGGTGACCTGACCGTAGACGGCCCCGATACCCGGGGCATGTCCACGCAGGGCCCAGGTGCCGGCTATCCGCGGTGCGCGCATCGTGGCCGACCAGGCCGACCACTCCGGCGACTCGAGCGGGAAACGCTGGCTGAGATGCTCCACCGCATGGTCCACCGGCTCGGGTTCATCGCTCTCTCCCGACCGTCGGAACGCCTGAAAATCTGAAAATGGATAGTAGCCCCGATGCATCGCGGTCACGAGCCGCCATTCCTCGGCCGTCCGGCGCTGGCTCACGATCCGCCCCATCGAGTGGCAGGTGGTGCAGGTCTGCTTGACGTCGGCGTCCTCGTACGCCTGGTCGTCGGACCGCCGCTCGGCCTCGAACGCGGCTGGACCGGCTTCTTCGGGAGCCAAGCCATGGTTGTTGGCCAGATACCGGACGACCTCACGCGCCGTTTCCGGGGCGATCGTCAGGTCGTTCAGCATCACCATCCTGCGGATGGTCTGCTGCCAACCCTCGGGCGTGGTGCGCCGAAACGAGATGCGAGACAGCCGACCCTCGTCGTCCGGTGCATGGCACCGCCCGCAGGCCTGTCGGACGGTGGCGTCCGCGATCGGGATGCCCGCGTCGACGGCCTCCGCCGCGGCCGCCTGGGCCGCAACCGTAGACGGCGTCGCGACCACGAGCGCCAGCCCTACAATGAGCAGGCAATCCAGACGGGTGGCGAGGGGTGATAAGCGCATACGCAACGGCTCCAGTCCCAGAATCTGCCCTTTGTAGCACACGTCTCGGGCAACGGGCGCTGAATTCGGGCCCTCGGACGGCGGGAGCGTGCACCTCGGTCCTCGAACCGGTCGACGAGCTTGGCTCTATTCACCTTGGCCCGAAGGGCGCTTGGCGCGGGCTAACGGTGTACCTGATTCCGGCACCCAGGGAAAAGCGGGCGTGTCGCTGACCCCGGGCCCGGCGCTAAAACTCCGCGCCCGCGCACGGTCCCCACCGACGGCGGCATCGACACTCGGGCTCGGCTCCGACGGTTCGCGGACCGAGGTGCGCGCTCCCGCCGCCCGCTCGAACGAACCGCGGGGCCTGCGTGGGTGCGGGGCAAAGCCCCGTCTAATCGTCTACCAGCGCCCCCTTGGCCAGCAGCACGGACAAGGCGCCCAGAAAATCTGGAAGGCTGACCGGGGGGCACCGCCGGATATACGCCTCAAAGAGGTCCGGCACATGCTCGTGCTCCGGGGCCAGTTCCACCAGCTTCACCAGGTCGATGTCCCGCAAGAACCGGATGCCATGACCGTTGGCTGGCCAGGTTGGGAGGACGAGCCGCTCTTCGAGTACCACCTCCCGGAGGGTGAGCGCGGGTCTGGCTTCGATCTGGAGTCTGTCGCCGCGGCGCAATCTGATCTGGCGTGCCCCACGGAGCGCCTCGAAGGCGGCGAGCACGGCGGTGTCCTCGCGTAGCCGGGCGATGTCAACATCCGCCGCCGGCTCTGGCCCGTCCGCAGGGTCCCCGCCGCCCGCGCGTCCTGTCCAGAACGGATGCAAGTGCCGCTCGGCGGCCTCGGCGAAAAAAGTCGTCGACTGCCGGACGGAGGCGTCGTGGATCTCCCGCTCCCGCGTCGTAAACAGCTCGAGAGCCACACCAGCGAGCGAGGCGTTCGTCAACGAGGTGTGGACGACGACCGCCGCCAACCACGCCGACGCGAGCGCCTTCTTGACGCCGTAGGACGACAGGGGGTCTATGAACGAGGCCGCGTCGCCCACCAGGAGCAGGCCAGGACCGCCGCAGACATCCGCGTGGTACAGGGATGCGTCGCAGCCCCAGGGAACTGTCTCCCGGGTGGCGCCGTTGAGCACACCACGCAACGCCACGGTCTTGCCGATCTCCCGTTCGTATCGGGAAGTCACGCCCCGTTCGGCCCCCAAATCGGTTGTGCGGGGGTCCACCATGACGGTCACGTATCGTCGGTGCGGCGTGACCGGAACCGACCACGCCCAGCCATCCGCGTAGGTCTCGACCAGGGTGTGACTGGCGTCGGCGAGGCCCCAGCCATCTGGCCGCGTCCAGGTCGCCGCCAAGGCGAGCGTCGTCTGGGTGGGGTCCGCGATCCGGAAGCCACGTCGAGCCACCACACCGGCCCGGCCGGAACAATCGAGCACGAACGAAGCCTGCACCTCCTGGCGAGGCTGGTCATCGGTGCCGTACTCGACGGTGGACACCGCGGGACCAGGGCGGCCGCTCTCTGACGCCAGCCGTACGTCGCGCACGAGCGCGCCTGTCACCACCTGGGCCCCGGCCGAGGCCGCGAGCCGCAGCAACAGGGCGTCGAAATCGTGCCGCACCACCTGCCATCCGGTGGCCCCGTCGACGAACGCGGCCGTCCGCGTGGTGCCCTCGCCCCACCACACCGTGTTGCCGGTGCTGGTCAGGAACCCGGCGTTGTTGATGGCGTCAGTGGCACCGAGCAGGTCGAACAGCTTCGCGCAACTTGGTGGCAGCGACTCGCCCAGCGACCGCGTCTGGTCGACAGTTCGTGTCAACAACCGCACGGAGTGCCCCCACGCGGCCAGCAACCGGGCGGCGGCGGCCCCGGCCGGTCCACCCCCGATGATGACCGCGTCGAACGGTTCGCTGACCACCCGCGCATTGTGTCCCGTGTCGCGACGGCGGAGCCAGCCATGCGGCTTTCCACATACAATCCCATCCGACCTCCAGGCACGCTCCTGACGAGATCGGATCTGCCGTGTGATCGATCCGCACTTCCGCCGCGCTTTGACCTACCTGACGCCGTACTGGGGACGACTGACCCTGGTGCTGGTGCTGAGCCTTGTCTCGACGGGGACGTCGTTGCTGATCCCCCTGCTCTCGCAGTGGCTCATCGATGACGCGATCCTTGGGGCTGACCCCGGCGCGCTGCGACTCGTCGTGCTGTCGTTTGTCGGCACCACCGTGCTCGGGTTTGTGCTCAACGTCTGGAGCGGGCTGCGATACACGCGGGTCTCGGCCAACATCCTCTTCGACATGCGGCTGGCGCTCTACCGGCACCTGCAAGCGCTGTCGCCGCGCTTCTACGCCCGGACCCGGTTCGGCGACATCATGTCGCGGCTGAACACCGACATCGGCGAAATTCAGCGCGTGGCGGCCGAAGTGGTGCTGGCCTGGGTGGGCAACGTCCTGTTTCTGCTGGGCGCCGTCGGCATGCTCGCTTACCTGGACACGCAGCTCTTCCTGGTCGGCATCGCCCTGCTGCCCCTCAGCCTGTGGGCGTTGGTGCACTACCGTCGTCGCCTCGAAGGTCGGGTCGCGACCCTGCGTGACCGCAGCGCCGACATCGGCAGCTTCCTCATCGAGACCCTGCAGGGCGTGAAACTGGTCGTCACGTCCAACGCCCAGCCGCGTGAAGTGGCGCGGTTCCGGGAACGGAACGCCCGCTTCATCGACGCACTGATGGCGATGCAATGGACCAGCTATCTGTCCGGCGGGTTGCCTGGAGCGGTGCTCTCTGGCGGCTCTGCGCTCGTGTTTCTGTACGGAGGGCTCCGCGTCATCGACGGCACCCTCACGCTGGGGACGCTCGTGGCGGTCATGGCCTACCAGATGCGGTTGTTCGGGCCGGTGCAAGCCCTGATGGGGCTCTATACAAGCCTGGCGACGGTGCGGGTCTCCCTGCGGCGGGTCCATGAAATTCTGGATGTCGCGCCGGAAGTGGTCGAAAGCCCTACGCCCGTCTCTCTCTCCGCCGTGCGTGGCGAGATCCAGTTGGACGATGTCACCTTTTCGTTCGATCGCGGCGCGCCGGTGCTGGAGCATGTCAGCGTGCGGGTCGCGCCGGGCGAGTGCCTCGCGATCGTCGGACCGAGCGGCGGCGGCAAGAGTACCGTCGCGGACCTGTTGCTGCGTCTGGTCGACCCCGATGCGGGGTGCGTCCGGTTGGATGGACACGACCTTCGGACCTTGCGACTGGCGGAACTGCGGACCCACGTCGCGCTGGTCGACCAGGAGCCGTCGGTATTCCACGCCTCCGTCGCTGACAACATTCGCTATGGACGGCCCGACGCCAGCGACTCGGCGCTGGAGGCGGCCGCGCACGCCGCCGGCCTCGACGCGTTCATCGCGACGTTGCCAGACGGCTTCGAGACCACGCTGGGGGAGCGAGGCGCCGCCTTCTCGGCCGGAGAGCGTCAACGCGTGGCGGTGGCCAGAGCGTTGCTCGCGGACCCGACCGTGCTCGTGCTCGACGAAGCGACCGCGGCGCTCGACCCCCAGTCAGAGCGGAAGGTCATCGACGGCTACGAGACCGTCATGCGGGGGCGCACAACAATCCTCATCACCCACCGGGCCTCGGTGGCCAGCCGGGCCGACCGGGTCGTGGTGCTGGACGGCGCGCGGATTGTCGAAGAGGGAACGCCGGCCGACCTCTTGACACGATCGGGCCGGTTCGCCGAGCTCTTCGCCGTAGATGAGGATGGCTCCGGCGATCCGCCTCGGTCACTGACGGAAGCCGGCCATCACCTGGCCGCCGAGGCGGTCCCCGCGGCGCCGACGACCGGTCCGTCGGCGGCAAAGATCTCGCCATCGTCCGAGACGGACAGCGGGTGATGACCGACAGGCCGATTCGCGTGGCCGTGATTGACAGCGGCGTGAACGCCACCCACCCGCACATCGGTGGCGTGGCGGGAGGCGTCGCCATCGCGTCCGACGGCTCGACCCACCCTGACTATCTCGACCGGCTTGGACATGGGACAGCGGTGGCGGCCGCCATCAAGGAACGCGCGCCCGGGGCTGAGTTGTTCTGCGTGAAGGTGTTTCACCGCGACCTCACCGCCACGATCGAGGCGCTCGTCGCCGCCATCGACTGGTCCGCGGGCCAGCGGGCGGATTTGATCAACCTCAGCCTGGGCACGTCGAACCCCGACCACGCCGCCGGGTTGCGGGACGCCGTAGAGCGGGCCACTGACGCCGGTGCATTGCTGGTCGCGGCCGGCACGAGTGACGGGGTGGACTACCTGCCCGGTAGTCTCACGGGCGTGGTCAGGGTCGAACTCGACTGGGCGTGTCCGCGGCTGGGGGCAACCGTGTCCGGGGAGGGCGCCGCGGCGGTGTGCGGCGCATCGGGTTACGCGAGACCGATGCCCGGTGTGTCGCCCGAGCGCAACTTGAAGGGGATCAGTTTCGCCGTCGCGAACACCACGGGTGTTCTCGCCCGAGAGCTGCGACCCGGTAGCCGAGCTGCTGTGTCGACTGCTATCGAGGCCCTACGACGCGTGAGCCCCGGGATCGAGCAACGCCCGTAGCCAGGAGTCGCTGATCCCGTACCGGCGCAGCGGGCCGACTAGGACTCTATTCGCAAGATAGCCTTTCGAAACTCCGAGACGCCGATCAGGCGGCGTTCAGCTTGGCGCGGCTGATTGGTCACGTTCGGTGGCGGCGGCGCGGCTCACGACGACGTTCCCGCGGGAACGCCGTCGGCCGACTCGCTCACCGGTCTCAGCCGACGAGAACGGCCGGCATAAGACCGCTGGCGTCGCCCTGAGGAGACACCATGGGTTGGTCCTAGTTCTTGCGCAGGAGCGCACCGAAAAGCTGTCAAGCGCTCAATGGAGAGGTGGTGTGATTAGGGTCCTGGTCGCGCATCGGCGCCGGGTGGAGACTGGTTCGCCTATTTTTCGAACGAGAGTGGCACCGACGATGTCTACGTACAGTGGTCCCGGAGCTGCTCTTCGACCGCCAGTACTTTGTCTATCTCATCAGTCACACCTACGATGTGCACCCCAACGGCCAACGGTTCCTGATGGTCAAGGCAGGCGACCCGGCGGACGACGCCGCGGCTCCCGCCGCCGAGATCGTCGTGGTCGAAAACTGGTCCCAGGAACTCACCGCGCCGGGTGCCGGTCGAGTAGCAGCAGCCACCTCTTGCCCGGCCTCGAGGCGCTGTGACGACGGCGGCTAACGCCCATCCGTGGCGGCGAACATCACGACAATCTGCGTGTCCTCGCCGGCCTGTCTCGTCGCCGCGGCGTTGACGGTGCCGTCGTCGCTGGTGGCGGTGATCGACGCGAGCTCGGTCGTCCCGCTCTGGGTGGTCGATTCGTTCGCGATCGTGAAACCGTTGTCATCGAAGACATCCCGGTAGTGATCCACGACCTGCTGCACGGAATCGGCCGTGGTGCCGCTCAGCATCCCAGACGCCCCCTCATCAGTCGAGGTCATGTAGGGCACCTGAGCATCGCTACTGCCCGGGTACACGGGGACCCAGTCGGGCAGCTCGTCCAGGCTGATGTTCGCGCCAAGACGGACTTGACCATCTGGTCCACTGAAGGTCACGCCACCGCCGGCGTTACCGACAGCGCCGACCGCGTCGACGGC
>JAPYUM010000093.1:0-5572 GCA_029940535.1 Vicinamibacterales bacterium | reverse complement strand
GCGGCGGCGGCATCGACCGAGAAGTCACCGTCGGGCGTGGTCATGGCAAACCGCCCCTCCGCGATGTCCTGGAAATTCAGGGTCGCCTCTTCCCCCGTCTCGCTGCTCCGAAACGTGATCGTGCCGGCGTCGTCGTCGGTGCTGATCAACTCGAGTTCCGAGTTCATCCGGATCGCGGTTTCGGCGATCGTTCTGGCCGGATTGTCCTCGAGGCTCTCGACGATGTCTGACAAGCTCCGCTCGCCGGTCGCGTCCTCCAAGGCGCCCCGCCCCCAGCTAAAAATAAACACGCCCAAGACGACCAGGGCGATGAGCCCCAGGAGCATGATGCCGCCACACCCGATGGCGACCCAGGCCCAGGTGGGCAGGCCCTTCTTCGCCGGTCCTGAACCGGGTGGGCCAGGTGGCGCAGCAACCGAGGCGGCGGGAGGAGGGGTCGGAGAGCCTGGCAGGGGCGGCGGTCCGGGGTCGGACATCGTTATTTCTTTTCTCGAGGAATCGGCAAGAGGACCGACCTCACGGCCGGCCCTCATCAGCCCGCAATCGAACGCTAGTGGCCCTGTCGGGTCAACGGGATATCGAACGTGCCATTGACGGTGATGGTGAATGTATCGCCGACCAGGCTGTAGCTCAGCTCGTCAAGCCCGGCGACGTCGCCGTTGTTCTTGAAGCTCACGGAGTTGTCACCGATCGCGGTCAGATTCATCACCTGAAAGCCGTCGTACCGCGGCTCCATGCCCGGGTTCCACTGTTTGAGACGCAGCACCAGGGAATTTCCCACTTCCTCGACGACAATGAACTCCATCATGTTCATGGCCCCGTCACCATCCATCCCCCTCACCAGCGAGGCGATGGAACCACCTCTGGGCGGGGCCCAATTCTCTTCGAGACCATCGCTACTGTAGCGACCGGTCATCCAGGAGAGATCAGTGACCTTGGCCGACGGCCCCTGCGCGAGCGCGGGGACGGACACCAGGAGAGCGAGCACAGAGAGGATAAGCAGACGCCGCATGGCACTTCCCTTCAGAGTAGAGGAACGAGAAAAGGAGTCCTTTACACGCCGGACAACAACGGCAACTCGCCGGTGCTGTCGCCGAATGACTCCACGTTGACACCGAACTTGTCCAAGAGACTCACCGACAGATTCGCCAGCGGAGTGCCCTTCGGGTAGACGAGGTGGCGATTCCCCGCCAGCCCATTCTCTGGCCCGCCGATGACGACGACCGGCACGCTGTAGTTGTTGTGGGTGTTGCCGTCGCTCATGCCCTTGCCGTAGAGAACGACGGTGCTGTCCAGCAGCGACCCGTCACCGTCGGAAATAGACTGCAGTTTGTTCAAGTAGTACGCCAGGGTCTCGACGTGATAGGTGTTCAGTTTCGAGAAATCCTTCATCTTCTCGGGGTTGTTGCCGTGGTGCGACATGGAGTGGTGCGCCTCCGGCAAGCCAATCTCGTTGTAGGCACGATTGATGTTTTCGCGCGCCATCATGAAGGTCGTGACCCGGGTGACGTCCGCCTGGAACGTCAGGACCTGCAGGTCGAACATCAGCTCGGCGTATTCCCTGAACGTGTCCGGCACCCCGACCGGACGTTCCGGAAGATCGAAGTCACTATTCGTCGACTCCGCCCGAGCGATGCGCTGTTCCACGTCGCGAATCGCACCGAGATACTCACCGAGCTTGGCGCGGTCCGTCCCGCCCAGCTTGTTCGAGAGCCTGGCGATCTCCTGCGACAGGCCGTCGAGAATGCTGCGGTCTTCCTGCACTCGCACGGCGCGCTCTTCGGCCGTGTCCCCACTGCCAAACAACCGCTCGAACACGAAGCGCGGGTTCGTTTCCGCCGGCAGCGGCATGGTGGGGGTCTTCCACGCCATGGAGTTCATATAGGCGCAGGCGTAGCCGTGGTCGCAGGCGCCGACGACATCGTTCCGATCCACCGACACTTCCAATGATGAGAGCTTGGTGTCGCGGCAAATGCGCTCGGCGATCAGCTGATCGATCGTCGTGCCGGCCTGCACATCCGCGCCCTCCGTCTGCTTCGGATGCACCGAGCTCATGAACGCCGGAGCGGCGCGGGGGTGCTGGCCGCCGGAGTCGCCCTGGTCCGTCGCCGGGAAGTTGTCCAGGCCGGTGAAGACGAGCGTGCGATCCCGGTAGCGCTCCAGCGGGATCAGGGTCGGCGAGAGCTGAAACCCGACCCCCTCGGTGGGCGGGGTCCAATCGAACATGTTGGCGCCATTCCCGACGTAGATCGCCGCGAACCGCGGCGTCCCCGGAGCCCGAGCCGACAGGGCCGGCACCATCGCATCGAGGAACGGCAAGGCCAGTGTGGCGCCCATGCCGCGAAGGAACGTCCGCCTGGGTAGCGCCAACTTGGTAATCACCATGGACAACAACCTCTCAGAGATTCTGCCAGAGAATCAGTTCGCGTGCTCCTGCGCCATTCGCATCTGAAACGGGGTGCTGGCGACAATGCTTTGGACCAACGATGCGAAGGCGTAGTTCTCGCTCGCGGCGGCACGCTTGATCTGCCGAACCACGGGCGCATCGGTCGCCTCCAACCCTCTCCCCAACGCGTAGGTCAACAGTCGGTCGGTCACCGTGGTCAAGAAGTCATCCGAGTGACTCAACAGCACCGCGCGAAGCTCCGCCGGGCCGGCGAAGGTCGTGCCGTCGGGAAACTTGGCCGACGGGTCAATCGGCAGGCCGGACGGGTAGATCTCTCGCCACTCGCCGATGGCATCGAAGTTTTCGAGCGCGAAACCGAGCTGGTCCATCTGGGCATGGCAGCTCGCACAGACGGGATTGGCCCGATGCGCCGCCATCTGTTCGCGCATCGGGAGCACCTTCCGGGGGTCCCTGGGCTCTTCGAGGTCCGGCACGTTCGGTGGTGGCGGTGGCGGTGGCGCCCCGAGGATGTTATCCAGAATCCATTTACCACGGATGACCGGCGAGGTGCGATTCGCGCGAGAGGTGCCAGTGAGAATAGAACCCTGCCCGAGCAACCCGCGGCGAACGCTGTCGGCCGGCAGCGACACGCGTCTGAATCGCGCCCCCCGCACCCCTGGAATCCCGTAGTGGGTCGCCAGCCGCTCATTCAAGAACGTGTAATCCGCATCCAGCAGGTCGAGGACGCTGCGATCTTCACGGATGATGCTGTCGAAGAACAGC
Source organism: Vicinamibacterales bacterium (assembly GCA_029940535.1). GTDB lineage: Bacteria > Acidobacteriota > Vicinamibacteria > Vicinamibacterales > UBA8438 > UBA8438. The sequence continues at coordinate 2,403 of JAPYUM010000093.1, read as the reverse complement.
TTCGTCTCCTGCTCGAACGCCGCGCGTAGTCCGTCATCGAAATGAAACAGCAGCTCGGGGCTCGGCTGCAACTGCGCTACGTTGCGAATATGCAGCCACTGGCCGGCAAAGTTGTCGACCAGCGCCTGCGAGCGCGGGTCCGCCAGCATGCGTCGCACCTGCTGCTGCAGCACCCGGGGCTCGTGGAGCGTCTGCTGCACGGCCACGTCCAACAGTTCGTCATCCGGGATGCTGCTCCACAGGAAGAACGCGAGACGCGAAGCCAGTTCGAGACCCGAAATGCGATAGGGCGTATCGGGCATGACGGACGCCGGCTGCTCCTCGAACCGGAAGAGGAAACTCGGGCTGACCAGGATGCCGCGCACCGCCAGCTCGATCCCCGACTCGAACCCGCCCGCGCGCGCACCGTCGCGATACAAGGACAGCGGAATCTCGAGATCCGCGTCGGTAACCGGACGCCGATAGGCCCGCCGAGCCAACGTGGTAATGATGGTCTTGGCGCAAGCCTCGCCTCCCGAGCCGGACGCCGGCGTACAGACGAGCAACCGGCGACGGCTGGGCGAGTCTCCGACGGACGCGACGCCGGCTGGAGGACCGGTAATCGTCACACTGGAGATTGCTGGCTCGCCGTTACCGGCGCGGTAGGGATCTCGACGCAGGTCCGGGTCGAACAGATCCTCGACATACGCCGAGGTCTTGGCCGCGAAGTACACCTGCACCTGATAGGAGCCGGCCTTCACGGGCACTTGGAATCGCAGGCTCTCCAGGATCGCGTCGATGCGATCATCTCCGCGCAAGCCCTCCAGCGAGGGTCCACCCACCGTGCCGGTCCAGACCCTGACCCCGTCGAGACTTACGTCGAGCTGATGCGGCTCGGCGGTAACCCCCACGAATCCGCCGTCGACGCCCCCCTCTTTCGGGCGCATGTCGAAGCGGTAGTCACCGTCGACCGGAAAGTAGTAGCGAAACACGGTGCCGCCCCGCGACCCGAACGGCAGGTCATCGCTGATACGAACACCTTGATCCCGATCGGTGGGCACCAAGATCGTCTCCGGTGGCGGCGACCCTCGTAGCCGTCCGAGTGCCATCTGACTGATCTTCGCGGCCGCGCCCAGATACCGCTCGGTCAAGGCCGACGACAACGTCAGCGCGTCTGCATTGTTGTCGAACCCATAAGCCGCGTTGTCCGCCGGCAGCAAAGACGCATCAACGTCGACCGCCAGCAGGTCGCGCACCGCGTTGCGATACTCGGCCCGGTTCAGTCGATGCAACGTGGGCCGGCCCGGGTTGGGATGCTCCAGGGCGGCGCGGTCGAGCTGGGTCTCGAGCCACGTGGCCACGTTGTTCGATGCGGCGGCGTCCGGCTGCGGCCGTCCGGCGGGGGGCATCGCCCCGGTTCGCAGCTTGCGGACGACCTGTTCCCACACGTCCGCACGCGCCGACACCTGGGCCAGGTCCAGGGTGTCGAGCGCAAGCCCGCCGATCTGGGCCCGTTCGTTGTGACACGCGAAGCAGTACTGCCGTAGGAGGGCCCGAACCGCCGGACCGGCCGCCGCCGGCTCCTGGGCCGCGCGACCGGGGGCGGGCGTCGGGGCTGCAGCTGCCGCGCTCGCCTGCGTGCCAGCGAAGACGGCGGCGACGAGGCCGATGACCAGCACCGGTCGACAGACCGTCATTTCGCCAGGACCTCCTCAGGAATCGCGGCCGCGCACGGGGCCGGGCACGGGATTTCCTTGGCGCCCAGCGCCCGCAGCAACACCGCCGTCCGCGGATGCGCGGCGAACGAATTGCCGTACTCGACCCCGTCGGCAACCCGCAACGGTGTACGTCCGTCTTTGGCGACCACGTCGAGCCTCGCGCCCTGATCGAACAGATACTGCACCACGCTATTGGCGCCCCGATAGGCCGCCGCGTGCATGGCGGTCTCCCCGACATCGCTCACGAAGTTGACCTCAGCTCCGTGCTCTTCCACGAGCAGCCTGACCGCCTCGAGCACCTGGGCTTCGCTGGCCCGGTCCTGGTTGGACGCCCAGGAAATACCGGCCGCCGCCATCAACGTGGTCGTGTTGTCCACGGTATTGATCGTCGGGTCGGCTCCATGCTCGAGCAACACCTGCATCACCTCGACATCAGCGGCCTTGGCTGCGAGCATCAACGCCGTCGCGCCGGTCATGTGTCGGCGATACCGGGCGCCAGACCATCTTGGCTCCTCCTGCGTGTTCTGCCCGTTGACGTCGGCGCCGTGCGTCAGCAATGACTCGACCACCCGCAGCCGGTCGAGGTTCACGACGATGAACTGGTCGCTGATGTGCCAGTTGGCCACGTGCACCGCGGCCTGCAACGGTTTGCCGAAGATGTTGCCCCTCGGCACCGTCTCGGAATCGCGCTCGCTGTAGCCGATTC
>JAPYUM010000092.1:2504-16317 GCA_029940535.1 Vicinamibacterales bacterium | reverse complement strand
GCCGTTTTCTGTCCGAGGCTCCACGCCCCGCGCATGACGGGCTCCCAGAGGGAACCCGGACCCACCCCGACCCGTCTCTGAAGTCATGCTGTGGCGAGACATCCAGCACGCCCGGTCGCGTCACCTCGCCGATCGCCTGGGCAGATCCCGCCTACGACCTGACCGACAGGATCATCGACCAACTCGACGCCAATTAGTGGGCCGTCCGGGTGGTGAAGGTCGAAGGGGTTTCCTGTCGAGGTGTTCGGCTCCCGAGGAAACGCAGCAAGCCCGTCGTAGCAAGCCCCTTCAGGGGCGTTGATCGATCAACGGGCCTGAAGGTCCTTGCTACAACTGGAGCCCCCTAAGTAGGTTCGAATCGCAGCCAGGTGCTCAGGGGTTCGGTCTGCTCTACGCCCGCCTGGGACCAGTCGCAGACGCCGGTCGCGAAGATCCGCGCCAGACGCGCCTGGTCGCCCGCGGTCAACGGAACATCGTAGTCGTCCAGCGCGATCGGCTTGAGCTGGCACTTCAGAATGTCACTGGCGATCGGGCCACCCGCCACCTCGCGCGGCGCCGGCGGGGCCGGGTAGAGCTCGGCGCAGCGGCCGGCGCCTTGTTGCTGCGACTCGGCGATTTTCGTCGGGTCGTAGCCACGACTCCAGCAGGCGTCCACCAGGTCGACCGGCTTGGCGCGCACCACCTTCTCGATCACCGGATCCGCGGAGTCATCCGCAACGAGCGCGGTCAGCCAGGCGTCCATCTGGGCCAGCGCCTCCTGGGCTCGCGGGCTCTCGGTCGAATACAACCCATACCGGTTGTCTTCGACGAGCATGACGTGGTTGTCGGCGCGCCCATTGGCACGCAGCAGTCGCTCGCGCATCGAGAACGAGTGATACCGCACGTGCACGTCGCCGCGCTCGACATCGTCGGAGTAGCCCCGATAGTCGATGATCGGAATCGTGGCCAGCCCTCCCCCACCGTGGGTCACCCGGCCGGTCTCATAGGCCGCCCGCAGCGCCGCCGGGTCTCCGACCGTGCGCTCGGCCTGGAACTGGCCGTCGTTGTCGTAGCCTCCTACCCGCTCGTTCAGGTCGAGGAACTGCGCCGGCGTGATCGCGCCGTCATTCAGCGCCGCCAGCCCGTACTGCACGCCGACGTTGTCGAGCGGTCGCCGGGCAAACCCGGTCTCTGGATCCCGACCGAACACGTTGAGGGCGTGGTCGTACACGTCACATCTCGCCCCCTCCGGATTCGTCTCCGCGTCGTATCGGAGCGACTCGTCCAGCACATCCGGACAGAACTCGGTCGGGGCGATCCGGCCCGCGTTGCGCGACACGTTGGGCATCGTGTTCAGCACCAGGAACCCGGCCACGGCTCGCTGCTCCTCCTCGGAGAACGACACGCCGCCGCTCTGGGTCTGGTCTTGATCGAAATAGTGATTCAGCAGCCGCGCGTCGGTGATGTAGGGAATGGTGCCGGAGATCACGTCGGGAAAGCTGCACCCGGGTATGATGCCGTCGAGCAGGCCAGGATAGTTGTCGGCGATCTGGTGGTTCTGATACGAACCACCGGAACACCCCCACCCAATGGTGAATTCCGGCGCGCCGTAGGACTCGATGAAACGCTCCTTGACCATCATCATCGACTCCGCCGCAAGCAGGTCGTTACAGTTGTTCGCAAAGACGTTGAGCGTCGACGACGCCACCGCGTAGCCTTGGCGCAACATGACGTCGTCGGTCACGCCACCGGTTCGGGCGCCCTGCCGATACCACCCGTTCACGCACCCGCCGCCGAAGGTATAGATCAGTCGCCGGTTCCACCCGGCCGGCATCTGCCACGGGTCCGGGTCGGAGTCGGTCACCGGGTCGTGGAGCAGGGCAATTTGGTAGATCGCCCGATTGACGGTGCCGGTCTCGATCCGCACGATGTAGGGAACCTCGGCGTCGAGCAGCGTCGTGGTGTGCGCGAGATCGTCCGGGCGGGCGGTGGGGTCGGGAAGCGGTTTGAGCGCACCTCCATCCACGGACCGGTACGCGTAGTCAACACGTCGCACCACGGAACAGTCGTCGTCGATCGCCTCACCGAGGGTGTCGCCGGACGCCAGCTCGAACTGTGAGGTCTCGCACACAAACGGTTGCTGGTGTGGCCCCGACAGCACCGGTCCTGTCGCCGGGTGGTTCCGGACCTCGAGCTCGACAGACGCGTCGCGACCCGTGGTCACCGACACACGGTTCAGGCCGACCGCCAGATCGATCACGAGCCCTTCCAGCGCGGAATCGGACACGGCGCGAAACTGGGCCGTGACATCACGACCGCCGACCCGTACCGCGATGCGGTCGGGCGACTCGCCGTCCGGCAGGTCAATACGCACCAGCGCATCACCACCGGTGACCATGTCGGCCCGAGCGGAGACCACCCAGACCTCTGGCGCGCCGGCCTCACCGGCCATTTCGGCCATTTCGGCCGAGGAGCACCCAACGAGCATCAAGACAAAGACCGCCGCCGGCACGCACATGGCCGGCTGAAGGCGGCACGGCGAGGTCGCAACTGTAGGCACGAACACCTGCTCTTTCTTCTCGAAGCACCGACGTGCTGGCGGCGGGTCGGTGTGGATGAATCTGCTGCATCATATCAAAGCGCCCAGGACCCGCTTTTAGTGGCAGCCGTTTTGATCTTTGGAGAATGCGCTCGTATAGTCGTTGTCATGACTCCATCCAAGGCCATGTTCCCGGGGAGCAGGACGGTGCAGATGCGGCAGATCATCTACGCGGTGCTGATCGCGGCGCTGGCGTCCGCCTCACCGGTCTGGGCCCAGCCAAACCCGTGGGCCGGCAGCTGGCGAGGCACGATCAGCACGGCCCAGGCACAGAACCCCGTCGTCCCTCTCGCCGACACCGCCGACGTCGCCGCGACCGCGGCCGAGACGCCCGCCGCACCTGTGACGGAAAACACCGGCGTGACCCTCACGTTGGCCGGCGAACCGGGTGCGTACACCGGTGTCGTCACCGGCTTCACCCCGGGCCGCGAGATTCGTCTCTCGAACATCGAGACGACGGACACAGAATTGACGCTTGAGGGCTCCGCCGACACCGACTTCGGTCCCCTGGCGCTCAGCTACAGCCTGACCCGCGACGAGCGCACCCTCTCCGGGGCCGGGCGGATCACACTCGGCGATCATGGCTTCGACGTGACGATCGAGCTCACCCGACGACGACGGGCCGAGGTTCCGCAACCGCAGGTCGAGCAACGCATCGGATATTTCACTGGAAGCTGGACCTTTGAATACACCGGGGGCGAATTCCCCCCGCTGAGCATCGGCACACGGAGCGGCACGGTGACATTCACCGACATCGCACACGGCCCGTTCGTGCAGGGCGATGTGGCCGGCGAGGTGTTCGGCGAGCCGTATTCGGAAACCTGGACCATCGGGTTCGACGCGGTCGCCCAGTCTCTGGTGTGGCACGAGGCGTTGTCGACCGGTCAACGCCTGATCGCGCTGGGCAACTGGACGAGCCCCATCGGCATCACCTTCCTGACGATGCCGATGGAGGCCGAGGGCCGACTGTTTGTCCTACGACGATTGATGCAGGTGACGTCGGACACCTCCTTTGCTGTCACCGACGAGTTCTCCGTCGACGGCGGCCCATTCCAGCGGCTGGGCAACGGGGCCTACGTCCGGCAGAACTAGTCTCCGACCCGACGCCCCTGGCCACACCATGACGACACAGGAACTGATTGCACGCGACACGGCACACCTGATTCACCCGCTGCACAACACGCAGGCCCACCAGAGTGCCCGGATCTGGGTGAAAGGCGAGGGTGCGACGCTGACCGACTCCGACGGCACGGAGTTCATCGATGGCCTGGCCGGACTCTGGAACGTGCTCGCCGGACACGGACGGCGCGAACTCGCCGAGGCCGCCCGGGCCCAGGCGGAAACGCTGGCGTATGTCTCAGGGTATACCGGTAGTTCGAACCTGCCGGCGATCGAATTGGCCGAGCGTCTGGCCACGCTGACCTACCCGTCGATCAATCGCTTCTTCTTCACCTGCGGCGGCGGTGAAGCGACGGAGAGCAGCATCAAGATGTCGCGCGCGTACTGGAAGCTGCGGGGACGAGGGGAGAAAACCAAGGTCATTTCACGCATCGAGGGCTACCACGGCGTCACCATGGCGGCCATGAGTGCGACCGGCATGAGTGCGTACTGGCCGCTGTTCGAGCCACGGGTCCCCGGCTTCATCCATATCCCATCGCCCTATCCCTATCGCTATGAGGCCCCGGCCGGCCAGAGCCAGGGTGTCTCGGCCGCCAACGAGTTGGAACAGGCGATCCTGCGGGAAGGGGCCGACACGGTCGCCATGTTTCTGGCCGAGCCGGTGCAGGGCGCCGGCGGGGTCATCGTCCCGCAGGATGACTATTTCCCGCGTATTCGGGAAATCTGCGACAAGTATGAAGTGCTGCTGGTCGCCGACGAAGTGATCACCGCATTCGGGCGAACCGGGACCATGTTCGCACTGGATCACTGGGGAATCGAGCCGGATATCGTGCAATTCGCGAAGGCGGTCACGTCCGGCTACGTGCCGTTCGGCGGCATCGGAGTCAACGATGTCATCGCGGCCGTGCTCGAGGCCGACGACCGGGTCTGGATGCACGCCTACACCTATTCGGCCCATCCGGTCGGGTGCGCGGTGGCCCTGCGCAATCTACAGATCATTCAGGACGAGGACCTGGCGACACAGTGCGCGGTCAAGGGCGACCGCCTGTTGTCAGCGCTTCGCGCCACGCTCGGCGACCACCCGCACGTCGGAGACATCCGAGGTAAGGGCCTGATGTGCGCGGTCGAGCTGGTAGCCGACCGCTCTACCAAAGCCGGCTTCCCGGCCGCCGACCGGGTGGGCGCCCGTCTCCTGCAAGAAACCACCCGCCGCGGGCTGTTCAGCCGGGTGAAGGCTGACACCTACGTGCTGGCGCCGCCCGCCGTCATCACCGAGGACCAGTTGGATCGCACCGTCGAGATTGTCGGAGACTCCATCCGCACCGTGCTCAAGTGACGCGTCTTGGCTCCTCAGGCCAGCCTCCCTGTAGCTGTCAGATATGATGTCAGTATGATATCATAATGATATCATACAAGGAGGACCCATGATCAAGGAAAAACACATGACGGCCAGCTCTGGCTGGCCCGTCCTGCTGACGGCAGTGCCCTTGCTGCCACTCGCCGCGGTCGGCTTCATTGCGGGGATAGCCCGCGGGAGCATCCTGTTGGGCGTGCTGTCCTTTCTCGCGATTCCGGCCCTGGTAATGACGCTCGTCGGACTGTTCATCGTGAACCCGAATCAGGGCCGAGTGGTACTTCTGTTCGGCCGATATGTCGGGACCGTCAAGCAGCCCGGCCTGCGATGGGCCAACCCGTTCCTGACCAAGCGGAAAATCTCGCTGCGAGTCCGGAACTTCGAGACCGGACACTCGAAGGTGAACGACACCGACGGGAATCCGATCGAGATCGCGTCGGTCGTGGTGTGGAAGGTGGTCGACACGGCCGAGGCCAGCTTTGAAGTCGATGACTATGTGAACTACGTCCACGTCCAGAGCGAATCGGCGGTCCGAAACCTGGCGACCCAGTACCCCTACGACACACACGAGGATGGCCAGCTCTCGCTCCGGGGTAGCACTGACAAGATCGCGGAGAAGTTGCAAACCGAGATCCAGAGCCGTCTCCACAAAGCCGGTGTCAAGGTGCTGGAAGCACGCATCACCCATCTGGCCTACGCGCCGGAGATTGCGTCGGCGATGCTACAGCGACAGCAGGCCGGGGCCATCATCGCGGCACGGACCCTCATCGTAGAGGGCGCGGTGGGTATGGTCGAGATGGCACTCGACAAGCTCTCCGCGCAGCAGATCGTGGAGCTGGACGAGGAACGCAAAGCCGCGATGGTGAGCAACCTGCTGGTGGTCTTGTGCGGCGACAAGGGCACCCAACCAGTGCTGAACACCGGCACGCTTCACCACTGACGGGCGGGCGGACCCTACCGGCCATGGCTGCACGGAAGCCGTTTCTGCTGCGTACCGACCCCGAGGTCCTCGCCGCGTTGAATCGCTGGGCCGCGGACGAGCTGCGCAGTGTCAACGGCCAGATCGACCACATTCTGAGGCGAGCGCTCCAGCAGGCGGGCCGATTCCCGGCTCGTGCGAGCGGGCAGGCCGACGGATCGGACGAGCACGGCGCGCCGTCCAAACAAGGCTGATAGAGACCCGGCATATGGTGTATTTCACGGTCGCGATCTACTTCGCCGTCCTGCTGTGGCTGGGCGTGGTGGCGTCACGACGTGTGCACACCCTGAGCGACTACTACCTCGGCGGAAAGCAGCTTGGCTACTGGGTGGCGGCCTTCTCAGCCCGTGCCACCGGCGAGTCAGCCTGGCTGTATCTCGGGCTGACCGGGCTGGGGGCGGCGGTCGGGTTGAGCGCCCTCTGGGTGGTCGTGGGCGAGGTGGTGGGGGTGTCGATCGCCTGGTTCTTCATGGCGGCCCCGTTCAAGGCCGCGACCGACCGGGCCAACGCCATCACCGTGCCCGACTACCTGGTCAGCCGGTTCGGGTCCGACGCCGCGCCACAGATGACGCGTCGGCTCCGACTGGTGGCGGCCGGGTCCCTCGCCCTGTTCGTCACTATCTACGTCAGTGCGCAAATCGACGCCACCGGGCAGGCCTTCGTCAATTTCCTGGACTGGAACTACTTCGTAGGGGCGCTGGTGGGCTTCGGTATCGTGGCCGCCTACACGTTCAGTGGAGGCTTTCTCGCGGTGGCCTGGTCAGACTTGTTCCAGGGTCTGCTGATGCTGGTCGGACTGGTCGTGCTGCCGGTGGCGGCGGTCATGGCGCTGGCGCCCGGTGCGCTGCCGGCGTCACTCGACCCCAGCTTGTTGAGCATGTGGGGCCCCGGGGGCCTCAGTCTCCCAAGTGTCCTGACCACCGTGAGCTACGCGGCGATCGGCCTGGGCTACCTTGGGTCGCCCCAGGTCTTTGTCCGACTGATGGCGATCAAAGGCCAGCGCGACATTCGGTCTGGGCGGTGGGTTGCGGTGGCATTCACGCTGGCCACGGACACGGGAGCGGTCCTCTCCGGGCTCTTTGGACGCGCGCTGCTGGTCGGAGCGGACGGCGACTTTGCCGCCACGCTCGGACCGGCCGGCGAGCAGGTGCTTCCGGTGCTGGTGGAGCATCTGTTTCCAACCATCGTGGTCGGTATCTTTGTCGCCGCGGTGTTGGCGGCCATCATGTCGACGATCGACTCGCTGCTCGTGGTGGCGTCGAGCGCGGTCACCAGAGACGTCTATCAGCAAACGCTGCATCCGGAGCGCTCCGGCGACACACTGACCGGGCTCTCCAGGCGGGTCACGCTGACGCTGGCGGTGGTGGCGCTGGCGATCGCGATGGCAGTGGCGACCCTGGTCCCGGGTCGGACGATTTTCTGGTTTGTCATCTTTGGGTGGTCGGGGATTGCCGCCACCTTCTGCCCGATGATCGTCTTGTCGTTGTGCTGGCGCCGCTACAACGCCCACGGGGCCATGGCGTCCATGCTGGCCGGGCTCATCGCGATTCCAGTGTTCAAGTTCCTGGTGCCACTGGTCCCCGGCTGGGGGGTGATGGTCGCACGAGCCGAGGAGCTCGCCCCGTCGTTTCTCGTCGCGCTGGTCGCGGGGGTCATCGCCACGCTGGCCACCACGAACCGGTCGGCCGACGCCGCGTGATCCGTGCGGAGCGGCTGCTCCAGGCCCCCCGCGGTCGACCCGAATTGTCGATCTACGTGGGACAGGCCACTAGGCGGCGTTTTCGGGGCCGCCGATGCGGAAGGCGGCGAGGGCGACCGGCCGTCGATTGGTGTCGAGATACCCGGCCAGGCGGCGAATCGTGGCGGGCCAGCCCGGCTGGCCGGTCCACTTCTCGGGCGTGATCCGACGACTCTTGAGTGGCCGACGCGTCAAGAGCTCCGCCCAGTCCGGACGTTCCCGGCCTTCCATGTCGATCGCCACGGCCGAAAATCCGGGGCCCTGCTTGTAGATCGCCAGCAAGCCGAAACCGTCGTCATCTCCGCGGATGTGGATCAACGCCACCCGGCCGTCGCCGGAGTCTTCGAGATGCGCGAGCAGACCCTCGACCAGGGCGTGGCCTGAGCTGAAGAAGTCGATACTCTCATCGCGCACCGCTTCTTCCCGATCAAAAGTCCCGAGAAAGCTCGACCCGGCGGGCACTCCGGGCAGGCTCTCCACCCGCGCCCGGGTCCCCAGCTCGAACGAGTGACGCTGTCCCTCGCGATGCTCATCCATCCGCAACCCGAGTTGCTCGGCGGCGGCGAGGACGACATCCTCGGTGAGTTCCTCCAGTTCGGCCGGCACCCGGGCCAGAATCTCCGCGGCCATCTCCGGTCGGTACGGCTGACGATGCAGCTCGTGCATCGCCGCCTCGCGCACGCGGTCTCTGGCCCGGTGGGCTTTCTTCAGCACCGCGCCAAACTTCGCGGGATCGGGCTCTTCGGTGTCCGACAGCACCGCTTTCTCGATGGCGGCGCGGATCGCGGTCAGTTCCCGATCGAGCCCCCCCAACGGCTCCTCAAAGATTCCGAGCGACTCGTACAACGCCACGACCGAGGCCCCGATCGGCGACGGCGTGCGAAAGTAGACGATGTGCACCGGGATACGGCGTTCGATCCGGTCGAGACGCCCAATGCGCTGCTCGACGGCCATCGGATTCCAGGGCAGGTCGAACAGCACGAGTCGTGTACAGAACTCGAAGTTGCGCCCCTCGCCCCCGCACTCCGTCGAGATCAGCATCGACGGTCCGGGCGACGTCCGAAACTGGGCCACCTCGATGTCCCGCTGGGAGGCCGACAGATCCTCGTGGAAGACACCGACCCGCACCTGCGCCAGGCGGCCCATGGCGCTCTTGACCACCTCGAGCGTCTCTCGCTCGGCCACGAAGACCAGGGTCTTCTGACCGGCGCGCTTCCACCCCGGCCCCATCCGCGCGAGCCAGGCCAACCGCGGGTCCGTGCGGTCCGATTCAGCCGCCAGCTCGCGCAGAGCTCCGTCCTCCTTCCCCAGCAGACCATCGAGGGCCGCGCCGGAGGCGAGCGCGCGGCGGACCTTCCGAAGCTTCGCCTGTCGCGCGACGGCGTTGCTAGCCGGCACCCGACGAAGTTCCGTCTCCAATTGCCCGCGGGCGTCCCACCCCTCGTCCGCGGTCAAGTCGACCGGCGAGGGTCGCCGCGGGGGCAGACCGCCGATATCCTGGCGGCGGGCCGCGCTCGTACACGGCGGCAACGGTCGACCCTGAGTCACGCGCTCTTCAATCGGCTCCGACGCGAACTCCTCCGGCCGGAGCAGCTCGAGCAATCTGAAGAAACCGAACGCGTCCTCCTCCAATGGGGTGGCGCTGAGCAGCAACACGTGTCGGCCCAGAGCGGCGATCGGTGCCACCGCTCGATATGCGCGATCACCCGGGTGCCCGGCCGGCCGCCGCAAATGGTGAGCTTCGTCGACAATCAGCAGGTCGATCCCGGCCTCGACGGCCTGCTTGGTCAGTTTGGGGCGCTGCTTCAGGAACTCCATGCCGACGACCACCCGCCGGTGCGCTTGAAACGGGTTGAATCCCTTGCCGAATTCCCTGTCCACGTCGAGCAGACGCTTCTCGTCGAGCAGCACGAAGACCTGGTGATACTTGCGCCACAGCTCGCCCAGCCACTGCACCGTCAGCGTGTCGGGAGCGACAACCAGAGTGCGATCCGCGCGTCCTGTCTGCACCAGGTGATTGAGTACGAGGCAGGCCTCGACGGTTTTTCCCAGTCCCACTTCGTCGGCCAGGAGCCACCGGGTGGGGTCGGCCTTGGTCGCCGACTCGGCGGCATGGAGCTGATGGGGGAACAGCCGGATGCGACCACCGAGGAAAGAACCGAGGCCGTCCGGCTCGCGGATGGCGGCCAGATGCAGGGCATCCAGCCGCATGACGAACGCCTCGACCGGGTCGACATCGCCCAACGCCAACCGCTCGGCCAGTGAATCACCGATCTTGACCGGCCACAGGTCGACCACGTCGACCTCCCGACCGTCAACCAACCGGATCCGTCCCGATTCAGCCTCGTCGTCGACGACGACATGCTCCAGATCCGCGAGCAAGACGGCGCGTGAACCAGGCTGAAACCGGAGCGGGCGGATCGCATCGGAGTCCGCAGCCAGGGTGAGCACCGTGTCGGTGTCGGGAAAGCGGACCACGACTTTCCGGTGCTCAACGGTCTCCACCAGACCGGCCCCGAGGTCGGGGTTGAATCGATGAGTCAGCCTATCGCCGGGTTCCCAAGCCATCAGCTAATCTGAGTCCGCGTGGAGCAGAGGCACCAGGGCTCCCCACACGTCTGGATCGAGTGCGAGCAAGCTGGCCAGATAGAGCTCCACCTCAGCGCCGTCGAACTGTTCACGGAGCCCCGCTATTGCCGGCGCAAGCCTCTCCGCGTCGACCGGACCAAGCTCATAGTCGGCGTCGATCAGTCCGTCCTCATTGGGAATCTCCAGGAGATCAAGAAAACTGCTCAGCAAGGCCTGGCGACGACCGAGGTGCAAGGCCATCAGGAGCGAGGACGCCAGTTCGTGTTCGGGCCGCACGACGCGCGCCAGATAGTCGATCCGCTTACCGACCGACAGTTTGCGGACCCCGGCGACGCGAAATCGCAGCGCGGCGGCAATCGCCTGATGGGCCTGTCCGCGGAGCGACGGGTCGCCTTCAAACAACGCCTCGGCCGCTTGTACTCGCGTTGGACCGTCCAGCTCCGACCAGAGGCGCACCGGCGTGAGTTTGTCCAGAGACACGTCGTCAAGCAAGGTCATAAGTCACACGATCAGTCCCGGACCGGCGGGGTGATCTCGCCCGGCGCCGGCTTCTCGGTCTCGCCCAACGCGTACCCTTTCGCTTTCCAGTCGTTGAGTCCGCAGAATTCGGCGGTCTCATACCCGTTCTCGTTGAAGAGCTCCGCAGCACGGGAGGCTCGGCCACCGCCGTTTCAAAAAAACACCAGCCGGATGTCCTTCGGGATGTCGGCCATCCGCTCTTCCAGCTGACCGAGCGGAATGTGAATCGAGCCTGGCATCGAGCCAGATTCGACCTCGTAGTCCTCGCGCACGTCGATCAACAGCATCGTCGCCCCGCTATCGACGGCCACTTTCAACGCGTCGATATCGACGCGTTGCTCGGGCGGCGCCTGCCCGCTGACGGCCGCCGTCGCCACCAGCACACACGCAACGAGGACGGCGGCCACGCGGCCCGTCATCAGTATCGACACGATCTCACCCTCCGACTCGACCTCGTCATGCGGAAAACCCACTTCTTGTCGGCGTCAGCTTAGCAGAAACCGAAAAGACCGAATTAACGCGGCGCGCGGCGAGCCAACGCGGTCGCCGATCCGTGCGGTACCATTGACAGATCGGAGGACCACGTGACCGCGACATTGGAACGTCTCACCCAAGATGAGTTGACCACGCTGGGGCGTGAGCTGAATGACACCTACGGCCAGTTTCGCGAGGCCGGTCTGGCGCTCGACCTCACGCGAGGCAAGCCGAGCCCCAGCCAGCTGGCGCTCGCGGATCGGCTCGACACCGGCGACGCCGCGGCCGATGGCTTCATCGCGGCCGATGGCACCGACACCCGCAACTACGGCGGTCTGGACGGTCTGGCGGAGGCGCGGGCCCTCGGCGCCGAGCTGCTCGGCGTGCGCCCGGACGAAGTCATCGCGGGGGGCAACAGCAGCCTGACGTTGATGTATCTCTACCTGCTGAATGCCTGGCTCTATGGCCCCGCCGGACCCGGCTCAGCGTGGCGCAACGGCCAGACCACACGGTTCCTGTGTCCCGTCCCGGGATACGACCGCCATTTCGCCATCCTCGAAGACCTCGGGATTGAGATGGTGAACGTGCAGATGACCGCGGACGGGCCCGACATGGATCAGGTCGAGTCGCTGGTTCGCGACGACCCGACCGTGAAGGGGTTGTGGTGCGTGCCGAAGTACTCGAACCCCGGCGGACAGACCTACTCAGACTCCACCGTCGAACGGCTCGGCCAGCTGGGTACCATCGCCGGTCCGCACTTTCGGATCATGTGCGACAACGCGTACGCCGTGCACGACCTCGACGACGCACCGCCGCAACTCGACAACATCATGGACGCCTGTCGCGCGCACGGCACCGACGACAGTCTCGTGCTGTTTGCGTCGACGTCCAAGGTCACGCGTGCCGGCGCCGGCATCTCGTTCGTGGCGGGGTCACCCGTCAACCTCGGCACATTTCGGTCACGGCTCCAAACGCTGACGATCGGCCCGGACAAAGTCACCCAGTTACGCCACGTGCGATTCCTGCGGGATCTGGACGGTGTGCGCGCCCACATGCGGAAACACGCCGCCATCCTGCGGCCCAAGTTTGACCTGGTCCAACGACGCCTGTCCGAGGCGCTCGACGGGAAGGGCATGGGGTGCTGGAGCGCGCCCCGGGGTGGATATTTCGTATCGTTCGACGCGCTCCCGGGTCTGGCCGGCCGGATCATCAGCCTCGCCGAGGACGCTGGCGTGAAGCTGACCCCCGCCGGGGCGACCTTTCCGTATGGGCGTGACCCGGACGACAGCAACATCAGGCTGGCGCCGACGTTCCCTGATCTGGGCGATCTCGATCAGGCGATGCGCGTCTTCACGGTCTGCGTCCAATTGGCCACCGTCACCCAGCGGCTCAGCGGCTAATCGCCGCGCGAATCACCTACCCCCCCCAGCGCTCAGGCCCAGGGGGCGTCTACTTCGGATGTGTCTGTCGGCCCTTCGTGTACCGGCAGATAGAGACCGACGGTAGTCCCGTGCCCGGGCGCGCTTTCCACGGTCACGAAGCCCCCCGATTGCTTCACGGCACCGTGCACCTGCGACAGCCCGAGTCCCACACCCTGCCCCGGCTCCTTCGTCGTGAAGAACGGCTCGAAAACGCGCGCCACGACGTCGCGCGCCATCCCTGTCCCCGTGTCGGTCACCGACAGCCTCGAATACGAGCCGCGCCGAGCGTCGGGATGCAGGCGGGCCCGCGCCTCGCCCACGGTGACGCCCAGCGTCTCCAGCGTCAGCGTCCCGCCGTCGGGCATCGCGTCCCGTGCGTTGAGCGCGAAATTCATGATGATCTGCTCCATTTGCGGCCGGTCCGCGCGCACGCGACCCAAAGCCGGATCGAGCCGCATCTTGGACTGCACGTGGTCACCCATCAGCGGCTCCAGGAGCGCATTCGAAGCCTCGATCGCTTCATTGAGACTGAACACCGTCGGCGAGATCCGCTCCTTGCGGCTGAAGGTCAACAGTTGCCGGGTCAGAGACGCCGATTGCTCAGCCACGGC
This sequence comes from Vicinamibacterales bacterium, assembly GCA_029940535.1. Lineage (GTDB taxonomy): Bacteria > Acidobacteriota > Vicinamibacteria > Vicinamibacterales > UBA8438 > UBA8438. The sequence continues at coordinate 2,935 of JAPYUM010000092.1, read as the reverse complement.
CAGCACTTTCTCCACATCGGACCGCACCGGGTCGGTGGGGTCGAGCTGCCTGACAATGAGCTCCGAATACCCGATGATGGCGACCAGCGCGTTGTTGAAGTTGTGCGCGACACCGCCGGCCAACTGTCCGACGCTCTCGAGACGCTGGGCTTGACGCAGTTGCTCCTCGAGCTGACGCTGCTCGGTCAGGTCACGCACCACACTCAGGATGGCCGGGCGTCCGTCCAGCTCGATGCGCTGGCTACTGGCGAGGACCGGGACCACAGTGCCATCGCGTCGAAGCAACTCATACTCCACGGGCGGACCCGTGTCTCCGGTGGCCACGGTTCCGATACGGGCCAGCGCCCGCGGCCGATCGCTTGGCACGAGAGTCTCGAGAGGACTGCGTCCAACGAGATCCTCGGTCGCACACCCGACCAACCGGGCCAACC
>JAPYUM010000092.1:0-2404 GCA_029940535.1 Vicinamibacterales bacterium | reverse complement strand
AGAGGACTGCGTCCAACGAGATCCTCGGTCGCACACCCGACCAACCGGGCCAACCCGGGGTTCACATAGACCCACCGCTCGTCGACCATGAGGCCGATCCCGTCCGTGAGGTGCTCCATGAGCGTGCGCAGGTGCGCCTCGCCCGCACGCAGTTCCTGCTCCAGGAGTTTGCGTTCGGTGATGTCCAACCCCGGGCTTCCCGGCCAGCTCGAACGTCGACGCGCGCACGTCGAGCCATCGTCTGCAAGTCTGAACCGACCTGGTCGTGATCAGTGCCCATGCTGGCGGCCTGTCGCACGCGGCTTCCCCCGATTGACGGCGGGATTATGCCGTCTGTGGGATAATCGACTGTTCGGGGAACCGTGACGGAAGCGCGGGCCATTGGCATCGGCGATGTGCTGCCGGTGCCTCGGTTCCCCTTGGCATCTTACGTCGGGGCGTGGCGCAGCCTGGTAGCGCGCCTGCTTTGGGAGCAGGAGGCCCCCGGTTCGAACCCGGGCGCCCCGACCACCTTTCGCCGTCACCCTGACGGACCGAACGACAAGCTTCCTCACCCGTCCGCGGGAAACAGCTGTCGCGCGTCTTGCACAAAAACGACCACACGGCGTTCAGGCTGGGTGAGCTGGTCCAGGTCTCGCCGGAGGCCGCTCGGCAACAACCCACCTCGCCCGACGAGCGATACGGGGAACCCGAGCGCATACGAGAGTTGCGCGGTCATTCCGGCATGGTCGGCGACGGTACCTGAGTAGTAGTAGCTGAAGCTGTCTCCCGTCACCAGCACCGGAGACTCAGAGGCATCGACATACGGCGACCCGTCCGGCTGAAACACCTGGTGCACCGTGAAATTCACAAGCGGATAGGACGCCTGGACCTCGGGGGACAGACGCGAGACGTATTCACCCTCCGTCCGCATCGCGAGATCTCGGGTTTCGAACTTCACTGCCCCGCCCCAGGGAGAGAATTCATACCGGCCCAGCCGCTCCGCCAAGGCGGTCACCGCATGGCGAACGGCAACATTCGACCAGTGGAGATCCCGTGGCTGATAGAGCAATTCCTCCGGCGACTCGCGCCGGATTGCCAGAAAACGGGGTAACAGATCGAGGATTTCGACATCGCGTTCGACCAGCGCGTGGAGAAACCGGCGCTGATACGGCGCGAGTATCTCACCGGGCTCGACGGCGTCTGAGGCGTGCTCGGGGTACACCTCGACGCTCGTCGGCACCGGCATGTAGATGAAATCGATGCCGCGTTCGCTGAGGTCTGATGACAGGGCCACGATGGTTTCGAGCGCGCTCGGATACCGCGTGTCGGCCATGAAGTCGCAGGCGGTTACGAGGCGCATCGCCGTCTCCGAGTAGACGAACCGATCGTCCGCTTCGAAGAGAGTTAGAAACACCGGTTTCTCCGCGTCGATCCAGCGCTGCAAGTCTGATCTGAACGCCACCAGCTCAGGACGAGCCGCCCACACGTTCCAGCTTCCGCCGTGTTGTTGCAGTTCGGCTTCGAGTCGCCGCAAATCGGCACGGATTCGGTCGCGCCGGGCCGTCTCGGCTTGCGACAACGCGGTCGGCGCTGCAGCTTGCGGCACCATCGATGGCTCCCCCATGCAGGACATCGAGATCCCGACAGCCACCGCCATGGCGGCGGTCAGTCGCCATGATGCAGTCATCGTGTCGACACCAGCGCATCGCTGGTCGCGAAATACAGATCGAGCGCGTAGTCCTCGATATCGTCGAGCTGACGAGTCTGACGCACTACTGGGTCAGCCTGGGCGAACGGCAACAGTGAGAGTTGTACACGGTCCCCGATGACATACCTGGCGCCGGAACCAGTTCGAGGTCGCGCATGACCGTGAGCGCCGCAAGCAACCGGTCGCCCGGTACCTGACCCTGACCGTCGAGCACCTCTTCGACCGTGAATTTCGTGACGGCGAGCGCGTCTCGATAAGGAGCGGTCGCCGGGTCGGGTGGGCGCGAGACGGCGGTCACGCGGGCAATCAGGCGGTGCGCCGACGGCTGCGATGGAGGGGTCGCGTCCACGCTCGCCGTGATGAGCAGCACCACCGCAACCACCAGCAGCCCGTTGCGAAATAGGTGGGGTCGATACGCGACCAACTCAGATACGAAACCGTGCACGGTGTTCATACTCAGGCGGGGCCACGCGCTGGATCCCACGCGGCCTCTGTGTGCGCCATGACGCCGTCACGCGCTGTCAGGGGAGGTATTCTCCCTCTTCTCGCCTTGATACTGGCGGCCCGGCATTGCCAGTTCAGGGTTTCGGTGCAACGCGACATTAGAAGAACGCGCGCGCGTGCCAGGACTCGTCGACCGGCAGCTCCCAGCGGCCCCGGCGCACCGCTCCCACCGTCGTCACGGTGTTGTCGAAGACCACGGTCTGTTTGGTG
>JAPYUM010000219.1 GCA_029940535.1 Vicinamibacterales bacterium | reverse complement strand
GACGGCAATATCTGGGTCGTCGATGCCCCCGGCCACGTCATCTACAAGATGGACCCGACGGGGCGGGTGTTGATGGAGCTGGGCTCAAAGGGCGTCTCGGGCGTGAGCCGGAGCACCTTCAACCTGCCGACCGACGTCGCGTTTGGTTCCGGTGGTGAGGTCTACGTCAGCGACGGTTACGGGAACGCCCGGGTCGTCAAGTACACCGCCGACGGTCAGTATCTGCTGGAGTGGGGTTCGCGCGGCACCGGCCCGGGCGAGTTCGGCCTGCCGCACAATCTGGCGGTTGACACCGAGGGGCGCGTGTATGTGGCCGATCGCGACAACGCACGCGTGCAGGTGTTCGACGCCGATGGTGCATTTCTGCAAGAGTGGGCAGACATCGGCGGCAACTCCGCGCTGTTCATCACCGCGACGGACGACCAACACCTCTGGACGGGCGGTACGCTGCGGGATCTCGATGGCGCGGCGGTGGCGACCCTGTCCGGTGGCAACGGCGGTCACGGCATGACCGTGTCAAACGGCGACGTCTTTGTGGCTCAGCTCGCCGGCCGCGTCCAAAAATTCGTCGTGGCCCCGGTTCAGTGAGTCAGGCTAACAAGGACAGAAGGCGTCCCGCGTCGTCCGGTGACGGCGGATCGTAGGCGCCCAGGCGCGGTGCCGTCTCGTCGGCCGGCGACTCGGCGAGTTCACGTTGCGCCTCGTGCGCCATCTGACTGGCTTTGGCGCCGATGCCGCGATCTTGGCTCGACGGTTCGGCGGGAGCCGCGGCCGCCGCCTGAATCGCTTCGGCCTTGCGGAGCGTGGCCTCCGGATCCGATTCCGGAGAGATATCGATCTTGACCTCGCCGCCGACGGCGTACTGTTTGCCATCCGGACCTGTTGCGTAGGTGAACGACGCGCCGCCGGACGCGTAGGGTCCCGCCGCTCGGAGGTGGGCCTGCTCATGCGCTCGCACCTCCTGGTCGATTTTCTTGAGCTCGGTGACCTCGGCCCGTGCCTCTGGCGTCAGGTCGTCGTCAACCGCCGGACGTCGATCGGCGGGACGGGCTTGATTTACGTGGCCATGTTCGGGGTCTGGCGTGGCCTCCAACCGGTTGGCGGGCGGGAGCGCCCCCGGTGGCGAGATGGCGGCGGAAAAGGCGAGCGGCATGTCGGTAATCGTATAATCGGACCCGTCTCGCAAAGCTTGAGCCGAAGGGCGACGTCTGGCATCCCAGCCCGGCCGTCGCCGTACTTCGTGCGCTGCGTGCGACTGGCCGGCGTACTCGAGCAGGTTGCTCGCCTAGGAGGAGCTGATGAGAATTCGAAACGTCGTCGCGGTGCCGGTGTTGCTGGTGTTCGGCGCGACCGTGGCTGTCGCCCAGACCTTCGAACCACCGCGTCTGGCTGACGGCAAGCCGGACTTGCAAGGGGTGTGGGACTTCCGCACGCTGACGCCGTTGCAGCGGCCTGAGAGTCGCGTCGATCAGGCGGTGCTGACAGCCGAGGAGGTCGCCGAGCTCGATTCGCAGTCAGCCGCGCGCGAGGCCGCGGCGTTTGCGCAGAGCGAGGTGCGCGACGAGCCGTTACCGGTCGGCGGCGATGTGGGTGCCTACAACAGCTACTGGGTCGACCAGGGCGCCTCGGTCGTCGAGGACCAGCGGACATCCCTCATCGTGGATCCGCCGACCGGACGGCTGCCGGACTTGCAACCCGGTATCGAGCTGGAGGTCCTATCGCTCGGTGAGGACTTGCCGGGCACACGCCCCGTGCGCGTGCGGGCGGCCGGCATTGGCGCCGACAGCTGGTACGATCGTGGGTTGGCCGAACGGTGTCTGTTGGGGTTCAACTCCGGTCCGCCCATCGTTCCCGCCGGTTACAACCAGAACATCCAGATTTTCCAGACGTCTGACCATGTCGTCATTCTCCACGAGATGGTGCACGACGCCAGAATCGTCCCGCTTGACGGCCGAGCCCCGCTTCCCGACGATATGCGCCAGTGGATGGGTGATTCGCGTGGGCACTGGGAGGGCGACACCCTGGTCGTCGAGTCGCGGAACTTCACCGACAAGACCGCCAGCTTCAACCCGTCGGTCATGACAGCGGCCGGGACCGGCGCCACCCTGCATTTGAGTGAGCGGTTCACCCGCTTGGCCGACGACACCCTGCTCTACGAATACACGGTCAACGACACCGAGACGTTCACGCGGCCGTTCACCGCGGCGCTGCCGATGAAGCGCGGGGACCTGATGTTCGAGTATGCGTGCCACGAAGGGAACTATGGCCTACTCAATATGTTGGCCGGGGCGCGCATGGAAGAAGTGGCTGGACAGTAGAACCCGCGACCGCGGCGAAGACGACCGCATTTACGGGAGCCAGGACGCTAGATGGGACACGTGGCCTTCACCGGAATGACGGCCAGCATTTCGAGCTCCGGCAATTTACCCGCCTCGCCGGACGCGGGAAACGGCCGGGGCCGGGACGCCGAACGGCCGGTGCTCGCCCAGACCCGGGTCCGCGTGGTGACCGAGCCGCCCGGGCCGCCGACTCGTGGCGCCTCCCCGTCGTCGCGCAACACACCGATCAGGTCGACCTCATGGCCGCCGAACGCACGCAACTCATCCAGCAACTCGCGATCAGCCACCACACGAAATTGGGTTCCCACGGTTGGGATCAGGCCGTGAGCCTGCGGCGCCGAGATGTCTGTCGCGGTTAGCACGATTCCCTCGACGCAGCCACGAATCGTCACAGTCCGCGCATCGTCGCTTCGGGTGACGGAGTCGCGCGACTGCGCCGCCGCCCCGGCGGTCGCGGTCGTCAGGAGCAGGACGGCTAGGCCGAGCGAGGAAATCCACATGACGCCATCCTACTACCGGGATCGAGGACGCGTCGAGTTACCTTCAGCGGCACTGATCCGGACGTTGACGCTCACCGTGTGATTGCCCCGGACTGAACGCCGTCATTCGCGGAGCCGTCAAGTCGGCCGCGAGAC
>JAPYUM010000091.1 GCA_029940535.1 Vicinamibacterales bacterium | reverse complement strand
ATGCTGCCGGCCGCCTACAACATGAACGTGCAGATCTTCCAGACGGCCGACCATGTCGTGCTACTGAACGAGATGGTGCACAACGCGCGGATCATCCCGCTCGACGGCAGTGACCACGGCACGGTGCCGATGTGGACCGGTGTGTCACGTGGACACTGGGAGGGTGACACCCTGGTGGTGGAGACCAAGAACTTCCTGCGCGAGACCAGCTTTCGCAGCTCGAGCGACAACCTCCACCTGATTGAACGGATTCAGCGTCAGGACGAGGACACGCTCGTCTACACCTTCACCGTCACCGATCCCACCACCTGGACGGCGCCGTGGACGGTCGAGTTGCCGATGCGTCGCAGCGACCTCCCGATATTCGAGTACGCCTGCCACGAAGGGAACTACGGGATGGACGGGACGCTGACCGGCGCCCGGGCCATCGAGAAGTCCGGCGAGTAGGCGCTCATGACGGTGCAGCGGCGTTATCGGATTGGCGCGCTTCACGCGCTGGCGAACGCGATTCCGACCACCCAGGACGCGTTCGACCGCGTCTGGCCGGACGCTGACGTTGCCCATCTGCTGGATGGCTCGCTGTATCTCGATCGGAACGCGGGGACGGCGGACGACGCCGAGCTGGCTTCGAGGATCGACCGCCTGATCCAGTACAGCGCCACCACCGGAGCTGACGCCCTCATCGTGACCGGGTCGTTTTTTGGGGAGGCCGCGATTCAGGCTCGCGACAACGTGACGATGCCGGTGGCGACCTCGTTCGACGGCATCATCGAGCGCGCGCTCCTCCTGGCGAGCGACCAGCCACTGCACGTCCTCTCCACGGCACCGGACTCGGCGACGTTGCTATCTGAGGCGATTGAGGTCGAGGCGACGCGGCGTGGCGTGCCCGTGGTGCTGTCCAGCCACCCGGTGGCCGGCGCGTTGGACGCGCTGACCGGTGGCGACGGCGAACGCCACGACACGCTGGTGCTGGAAGCGATCCGGGACATCGACGCCGACACCGCCATTGTCTTCGCGCAATTCTCGATGGAGCGGATTCTCCCCGCCAGCGCGGACGCGCATTCAGCCCCGGTGATCGGCCCGGCCAGTGAAGGCGTGGCGTATCTGCGTCAGCTCATTACGGCCCTCTAAACGGTCGTTCGGCGTCTTTCGAACACACACCACGCGAATCATGACGCGCAGGCGACGGGCCAGACGCGTAGCGAAGCGCCCGCGCGCCGCGTTTTTCTCTTCGCCCGTGGGCGGTTCCGGCGGTTCTGGTGGCGGTCGCCCTCAGCGCCGTCTTGATCTGGCGTGTCGCGCCGCCCCCGCAGGCGGCGCAGGCAGTGTCCGAGACGCAGCCGTTCGTGCGGTCGTTGCGGGTCGACGTCCTGCGGGAGCTTCCCCACGAGCGAGATGCCTATACGCAAGGGCTGGTCTGGTGGAATGACCATCTGTTCGAGAGTGCCGGGCTGAGGCAGGCGTCGACCCTGCGTCGGCTGGACCCGCGCACTGGGCAGATGCAACAGCGCATTGAGGTGGCCCCTGAATACTGGGCCGAGGGGTTGGCCCTGGTCGACGATCGCCTGTTCCAGATCACCTACACCCGGGAGCGGGCGTTTACTTATGATCGCGACTCGTTCACGCCGAGTGAGACGTTCGACTATGACGGAGAGGGGTGGGGGCTGTGCTACGACGGGGTCCGCCTGGTCATGAGCAACGGGAGCGACCGGTTGACGTTTCGTGACCCGACCACGTTCGAATCGATCGGCGAGCAAGCGGTGCGGCTCCGCGGCCAACCCTTGCGCAATTTGAACGAACTCGAGTGTGTGGACGGCGCGGTCTACGCCAATGTCCACGGGCAGGAATTTCTGGTGCGGATCGACCCCGCGACCGGTCGCGTGACCGACTACATTGACGCGTCCGGCCTGCTGTCGGACGACGACCGAGTCGGCATCGATCTGTTCAACGGAATCGCCTACGACCCGAACGCCGAGACGTTCTACCTCACCGGAAAATTGTGGCCGAAGATGTTCGAGGTGCGATTCGTCGAGTAGGTGGTGGCTACCGCGAACTGGTCCCGGCTCGTTCGGCCGTGAGTCGGCGCATCAGCTCGATGGTGGGGGTCGGCGCTTCGAATTCCGCTTCTTCGAGCGGAGTACGCTCGTGGTGGTCCAGCGCCTCGAGATCGGCGCCGTGGGCGACCAGATACTCGACGATCTCGTCCTCGCCCAATCGGATGGCGGTGTGCAACGCGGTGGGGCGCCCGGGCGGCGCGACGTTCAGGTCCAGTCCGAGTCCCACCAGCCGCCGTATCGCGGCCAGGTCACGGCTCCGGATGGCGAGCAGTACGGCCCCGGCGCCTTCGTTGGACCGTGCGGTCGGCTCCGCCCCCAGATCGATCAACGCCTGCATCATCTCCAGGTCACCGGCTCGCGCCGCCGTCAGAAATGGGGTCAGGCCGGTGATGCGCCCCGGGGCGGGTACTCCGCTCGGCTCGGCGGGCTCGGTCCGAGCATGCAGGTTGGCTCCCCGGGCAACCATGTCTCTGACCAGCTCCGTGTTGCCGTGCCCGACCGCTTCATGCAACGGCGTGCTGCCCTCGCGGTCACGAGCATTGACGTCCGCGCCAAGGTCCAACAGTAGCCGTATGACCGCGTCGTGACCCTGCGAGAGTGCCAGCAGGAACGGCGTCGTCCCATCGTCCGTCGCCGCGTGCGGGTCGGCGCCCTCGCCGACCAACGCCCGCATGTTCTCCGCGTCCCCCTGCCGGGCCGCGAACAGCAGTGCGTTGAATCCGCCGTGCGAGACCGCGCTGATGTTCGCGCCGCGCTCGATCAGGAGACTGGCGATCGAGGCATGTTGGCCGGCCAGTGCCCACATCAACGGGGTCTGGCCCATGCGTGATTCCACGACGTCAGGATCGGCGCCGCGCTCCAGCAGCAGTCGAACCACCGCTTCGTTCCCGGCGTGGACGGCGGCCAGGAGCGCGGTGTCGCCACTCCAGCGTGTCGCGTCCACCTCGGCGCCGCGGTCGAGTAGTAGCCGCACCGGGCCCAGGTGTCCCCCGGCGCTCGCCAGCAGGAGCGGTGTTTCACCGTTCTCGTCAGCGACGTTCACGTCGGCGCCGGCGAGAAGCAGCGCGGCGGTGATGGCGGTGTCGCCACGGAGGGCGGCCCAGGCGAGCGGCGTCGACCCATCGTCGCGGGTGTGGCGCACGTCGACGCCGTCGGCGATCAGTGTCCGCACGGCGTCCACGTCGCGCCGCTGGATCGCCTCGATCAATTCGAGTTCCACCGTGTCCTGCGGGCGGGCCTGGGCGAACACCGGCGCGGCCAGCGTGGCGAGGGCCAGCCCCCAGGCGAACTGGGCGATGATGTGCACCACGCAATGGTAAACCCGGCCCGGGCGTCCTGCCACCGCCGTTCGAGACATAATTCGCAGATGGGATGTTCCGCGTCATCGCGTGGCTCCGGAGACAGGATGGCCAGATGGGCTCGTTCGTGCGTCAGCCCCGTGGCCCCGGTCGCGGCGCTGTTGTCTTTGATAGCCATCTCCGCCAGCGCCGGTCAGGCTCCATCGTCTGGCGAGTCGTCGTCGGACCACCTACTGGAGACCACCGTCAACCGATATTGTGTGAGTTGTCACAACGATCGCACCAGAACCGCCGGGTTGACACTGGGAAACGTGGATTCCACGGATGTGGCCGCTCAGGCGCCGGTCCTGGAAAAGGTGCTGCACAAGTTGCGCGCCGGGGAGATGCCACCGGCCGGTCGCCTGGGACCGGACGCTGGCACGACGGCCAACCTCGTCGCGTGGCTGGAAACGGCGCTCGACGGCGTGGCGGCCGACCGGCCCAATCCAGGCGCACCCGCCATCCACCGGCTGAACCGCGCGGAATATGGCAATGCCGTGCGTGACCTGTTGGGGCTCGACCTCGACCACGCGCGCGATCTCCCGGCCGACGACTCGGGGTACGGCTTCGACAACATCGGCGACGTGCTGACGGTCTCTCCGCTGCACATCGAAAAATACATCGCGGCGGCCCGCCGCGTGAGTCGCCAGGCAGTCGGGACGCTCGCGCCCCGTCCGGTCGTGGAGCGATACTCGACGCCCCGCGGCACAGTCGACGAGGCGATCGGTCGGTTACCCCCGCACGAGCGTGGCGGCACGTTGTTCCACCACTACTTCGCCTTCGACGCCGAGTATGTGGTTCGGGTCCGCGTTCGGGGCCGTCGCGCGCCTGGCATGCCCGCACCCAAGCTCGACGTCAGGGTCGACGGTCGGCGGGCCCGGCTGTTCGACGCCGATTTTGACGGGCAGGAAGCCGAGCAGGGGACCCGCAACTTTGAGGTGCGACTTCCGGTGTCGGCGGGTGACCACGAGATTGCGGCCGGTTTCCTTACCGAGCTCGCCCACAGCGAGACGGGCGGCGCGGCCGACACCAATGACTTCTCCGTCGACTACGTCCTGGTCGAGGGTCCGTATGACCCGACTGGGGCAGGAGACACCGCGAGCCGCCGTCGCATCTTTATCTGTCGTCCCGCTACCGTCCAGGACGAAGCCCCGTGCGCGCGGCGGATCATGTCGAGTCTGGCCAGACGTGCCTATCGCCGGCCGGTGACGACGGCGGACATCGACCCCCTGATGGGTCTGTTTGCCATCGGTCGATCTGACGGCGCCGCGTTCGAGGCGGGTATCGAGATGGCGCTCAGCGGCGTGCTCGTCTCGCCGAACTTCCTCTTTCGGGCGCCCGATACACCCGACGGTGGCCAGCCCGGGACGGTGTATCGCCTCTCAGATATCGACTTGGCCTCGCGGCTCTCGTTCTTCCTGTGGAGCAGCATTCCCGATGAAGAGCTCCTGCATCTGGCGGAGACAGGACAACTCAGCGACCCAGGCGTGCGGGCCGAGCAAGTCGCCCGCATGCTGGCCGACCCCAAGGCCGTCTCGCTGGTCGAGAACTTCGGGGGGCAATGGCTGCATCTGCGAAACGTGGCGGACTGGATGCCGGATCCAGAGCGTTTCGACGAGTTCGACGACTCACTCCGTTATGCGTTTCAGCGGGAAACGGAGCTGTTTCTGGAGCACCTCATTCGCGACGATGGCCGCGTGCTCGACCTCATCGACGCCGACTACACCTTCCTCAACGAGCGGCTCGCCGGTTTCTACGGCATTGACGGGGTGGAGGGGGGCTACTTTCGCCGCGTCTCACTCGCCGGCAGCGCGCGTGCCGGCATCCTGACCCAGGGCAGCGTGCTCATGGTGACGTCGTACCCCACCCGCACGTCCCCGGTGCTGCGCGGCAAATGGGTACTCGAGAACCTCTTGGGGGCGCCGCCCCCACCGCCGCCAGCCGACGTGCCCGCGTTGGCCGACAGTGCGGAGGCATCCGCCGGCAGCTTGCGGGAAGCGCTGGAGCAGCATCGGGCGAACCCGGCCTGCGCCGTGTGTCATGCGAGGCTCGATCCGATCGGGTTCGCGCTGGAGAACTTCGACGCTGTCGGGACGTTTCGCACCGAGGACGACGGCGTGCCGGTTGAAACCTCTGGAGCGTTGCCCGATGGCACCCTGGTCGATGGGCCCCAGGGCCTGCGCGACGTCCTGTTGGCGCGACGTGACGAGTTCGTCGAGGCGCTCGCCGATCGACTGCTGACCTACGCATTGGGTCGAGGCCTGGAGTCGTACGACCGACCCGCCGTGCGGGACATTCGACGGCAGGTGGAATCTGGCGGCGGTCGATTTTCGGCGCTGGTCGAAGCTATCGTCGATAGCGTACCATTCCGGCTGAGGAGGATTCCGTCGTCATGATCACAGGACACGCGTTGCCACGTCGAACCTTCCTACGGGGCATGGGGACCGCGGTGGCCCTCCCGTTTCTCGACGCCATGACCCCGGCGTTTGCGGCCCCGGCCACGCCGATCACGCGGGTGGCCTTCGTGTACACCGCCAACGGCGTGATCATGTCCGATTGGACGCCTCGACACGAGGGCGCGCGGTTCGCCTTCACGAAAACGCTGCAGCCTCTCGAACCATTTCGCGACCAACTCTTGGTGCTGAGTGGTCTGGCCCATCGTAATGGCGAGGCGCTTGGCGATGGTCCTGGCGACCATGCCCGCGCCGGGGCGAGCTGGCTGACCGGCGTGCATCCGAAGAAGACACGGGGGGCCGACATCCGGAACGGCATGTCGGTCGACCAGATGCTGGCCGAGGGCATCGGTCGGAGCACGCCGCTGCCGTCGCTCGAACTGGGGTTGCAGGACGTTCGGATGGTGGGTGGTTGCGATTCCGGGTATAGCTGCGCCTACAGCAACACCATTGCCTGGAATTCGCCCACCACGCCGCTGCCCTACGAGACGAATCCCCGCCGGGTGTTCGAGCGATTGTTTGGTGACGGTGATACGACCGACCCGGCGGTGCGCGCGACGCGGGCCAGGCAGGATCGGAGTTTGCTGGATTTCGTGCTCGGTGACGCGCAACGACTGGACGCCAGCCTTGGCGCCGGTGATCGACGCAAGCTCAGCGACTATCTCGACTCGGTGCGCGAGGTGGAACGCCGTATCCAGAACACGGAGCAGCGAGACGGCGCGGAACTGCCAACCTTGGACCGACCGGACGGGGTTCCGCCCACCTTCGAAGAGCACGTGGAGCTGATGTCCGATCTGGTCGCCATCGCGTTCCAGGCAGACCTGACCCGGGTCGTCACCCTGATGTATAGCCGAGAGGGCGGCAACCGCACGTATCGCGCCATCGGCGTGCCAGACGCGCATCACGGGCTGTCGCATCATCAGAACGATCCGGCCCGCATGGCCCGGTTGCAGCTGATTGACCAGCATCATGTCGCGATGCTGGCCAACTTCGTGGAGAAACTGCGGGACGCCCAGGATGAGCGCGGGTCCTTGCTCGACCAGTCGATGGTGGTCTACGGCAGCAGCCTGAGCGACTCCAATGCCCACACGCACGACAACCTCCCGACCCTCGTTGTGGGCGGCGGCAATGGCGCGTTTCGCGGCGGACGCCACCTGCGCTACCCCGACGGCACGCCCATGACGAACCTGTTCCTGACGATGCTGGACAAGCTCGGCGTGCAGCGGGATCAGGTGGGTGACAGCACCGGCCGAATCGCGCATCTGAGCGATCTCTAGGTTTTCCGACGAGGCGCGACCTCTTCCGACGGGGCTGCGCCTCGAACCCCACGCGACCCGCTCCGTGGGGACCCCGAGAGCTCCAGATCTCATTGTGGCGCACGGCTTCAGCCGTGCGATCGCAGGCCTGAAGGCCTGCGCCACAGGGCCTCACACCCCCGTGCCACGCCTCGCCTGGAAACCTCTAAAGACTTTCGATGATGGCGTTGAGCGTGGCGCTGGGCCGCATCGCTGTCTCGGCCAGTTCGGGATCAGGACGGTAATAGCCACCAAGGTCTACTGGCTGGCCCTGCGCCGCCAGCAGTTCCGTGGTGATTTGTGTTTCGCTGGTCGCCAGCGCGTCGGCCACCCCCGTGAATCGGGTCTTCAGGGCCTGGTCCGTCTCCTGGGCCGCCAAGGCTTGCGCCCAGTAGAGCGCGAGATAGAAGGTGCTGCCCCGATTGTCGATCTCGTTCACTTTGCGGGACGGATACCGAGCGTGCTCCAGGTAGCTCCCGATCGCCTGGTCCAGTGTCTCCGCTAGCAGCTTGGCCTTGGGGTTCTCCGTCTGGGTGGCGATCAGCTCGAGCGAGGGGACGAGTGCGCAGTATTCGCCGAGTGAATCCCACCGCAGATGGCCCTCCTGCAACATCTGCTGCACATGCTTCGGTGCCGACCCGCCGGCCCCGGTCTCGAAGAGTCCGCCGCCATTGAGCAGGGGTACGATCGACAACATGCGGGCGCTGGTGCCGAGCTCCAGAATCGGGAAGAGGTCGGTGAGGTAGTCCCGCAAGACGTTGCCGGTGACCGCGATAGTGTCCTCGCCACGCCGGATCCGCTCCAGCGAGATGCGCATGGCGTCGACCGGCGCCATGATGCGGATATCGAGGCCATCTGTGTCGTGGTCGGGGAGATACGCGCGCACCTTCATGATGAGCGCGGCGTCGTGGGCCCGATGGGCATCTAGCCAGAACAGCGTCGGAGAGCCCGACGCCCTCGCGCGAGTCACGGCCAGCTTCACCCAATCGCGAATCGGTTCGTCTTTGGTCTGGCACATCCGGAAGATGTCGCCAGGTTCCACGGCTTGCTCGAGCAGGGTCGCGCCGGTCGAATCGACCACCCGGATCGTTCCGGCGCCGGGGGCCATGAATGTCTTGTCGTGTGAGCCGTACTCTTCGGCTTTGCGCGCCATCAGGCCCACGTTCGACACGCTGCCCATCGTTGACGGATCAAACTGACCGTGCTGCTGGCAGTCCTCGATGATCGCCTGATACATGGTGGCGTAGCAGCGGTCGGGAATCATCGCGATGACGTCCTGCAACGCATCGTCGTTGTTCCACATGCGCCCGCCGTCCCGCACCACGTTCGGCATGGACGCGTCGATGATGACGTCGTTGGGCACGTGGAGGTTCGTGATGCCCTTGCGCGAATCGACCATGGCGAGCGGCGGGCGTGTGGTGTAGACGGCGGCGATGTCCGCCTTGATCTCGGCCTGCGTCTCCGCGGGCAACGTCTCCAGCTTGCCGAGTACGCCGGCCAGTCCGTTGTTGACGTTCGCGCCCACGGTGCTCAGCGTCTCGGCGTGTTTGTCGAGTGCGGCCGCGAAGTACACCGCCACGCAGTGACCGAACATGACCGGGTCGGACACCTTCATCATGGTGGCCTTGAGGTGCAGGGACAACAGCGCGCCTTCATCCCGCGCTTCGTCAATGGTCCGGGCGTAGAACGCCCGGAGTGCGGCCACGTTCATGACGGCCGTATCGATGATCTCGTCCGTTAGCAGAGGCACCTGCGCCTTCAGTCCGGTGGCCGCTCCGTCGGCGCCGACGAATTCGATCCGCACGTCGGTGGGCGCGTCGAGCGTCGTGGACCGCTCGCTGCCGAAGAAGTCCTTGTCTGGCATGTGCGCCACGCGCGTCCGTGACCCGGTGGTCGGCCAGTCCTGCATCATGCGATGCGGATGCTTCTGTGCGAACCGTTTGACTGATGCCGCCGCGCGCCGGTCCGAATTGCCCTCCCGGAGCACCGGGTTGACCGCGGACCCCAAGACCTTGGCGAAGCGCGCCTGCAGCGCCCGGTCGGTGTCATCGGTTGGGTCTTCCGGGTAGTCCGGAATGTCGTACCCATGCCCTTGGAGCTCCGTGATGGCGGCTTGGAGCTGGGGAATGGAGGCGCTGATATTGGGCAATTTTACGATATTGGCCGCCGGTGTCTTCGCCAGGTCGCCCAGCGCGGTCAGCTCGTCAGGAATGCGTTGGGCCTCGGTGAGGCGCTCGGGAAAGTTGGCGATGAGCCGACCGGTCAGCGAGATGTCGCGGGTCTCGATGTCGACGCCGGTGCCTCTGGCGAACGCCTGCACGATCGGCAGGAGCGAATAGGTGGCCAGCGCGGGCGCTTCGTCGATCTTGGTCCAGGTGATCTTGGCAGATGACATGTCAGTCTTTCATTGCAACGAGGGTGGTTCGGGTTCCTGAGAACCTGTTATCGTACCGCACTGATTGAGAATTCGCCCGGTCCAGGCCCGGTCGTGCACATCGGTGTACCGCGAGCGTCGGGGGCTGGAGTCTTGAGGAGGTGTTCGATGAGATTGCGGCGATTGCGCGGCGGGACCCTGATCGTGCTGGCGGTGGCTCTCGTGAGTTGCGGTGCGGCGGTGGAGGAGACTCCCGCACCGATGGACGCGGCCCCCGCGGCGGCGGCTCAGAGCTACACCCCACCGGTGGTTCCGCCGGAGTCGCACGATTTGACCCTGGCCGACGTCGAGCGGCTGATGGACGAGCTGTCGAACTGGGGACGTTGGGGAGCCGATGACCAACTCGGCGCGGCAAATCTCATCACGCCGGCCAAGCGGCTCGAAGCGATTGCACTGGCCACCGAGGGCATCACGGTCTCGCTTGAGCACCCGTTGCTGACCGAAGAGGCGCCGGATGTGCCATCGCCCTTCCAGCGCCGCATGCTCGGAGTGCCGGGGCCGACGACCGAGCCGGCCTTCTACGGGAGCGTCAGCGACAACTACACGATCAGCTACCACGGCTACTCGCATAGCCACATCGACTCGCTCTGCCACATTTTCTACAAGGGGCAGATGTACAACGGGGTGTCGCAGGACACAGTCACCGAGGCGGGGTGTCCGAACGCGTCGATCATCAATCTGCAAGGCGGGATCGTCACCCGCGGCGTGTTGTTCGACATCCCTCGCCTGAAGGGTCTGGACTACCTCGAACCGGGCACCCCCATCTACCAGGAGGACCTCGAGGCCTGGGAAGAGATGGCCGGCGTCACGGTCCGGCCCGGCGACGCGGTCTTCATCCGCACCGGGCGCTGGGCCCGTCGTGCCGAGCTGGGTCCCTGGAACGTCTCCCGGGAAGCGGCTGGGCTGCACACCTCGACGATGCCCTGGATGAAGGCGCGAGACGTCTCGTTTCTGGGCAGCGACGTGGCCCTCGACGTTGTGCCGTCGCAGATCGACGGGGTGCCGTTACCGGTGCACCAGTTGACGATCGTGGCCATGGGCGTGGACCTGTTCGACAATCAGGACCTGGAAGCGCTGGCCGAGACCGCCGCCGCGCAGAACCGGTGGGAGTTCATGCTGGTCGCCGCGCCGCTGGCGGTGGAAACCGGCACGGGGTCACCAGTTAACGCCCTGGCGATTTTCTAGGGTTTCCTGGCGAGGTGTTCGTCTGGCGGCGTTCCATAAGCTTCTGGCCTAGACTAGTGTCGAATGGCATCCACAAAGGAGTGTCCCATGCGTGCCGCCACCATCTTCGGTCGGCTCGTCGTGGCCCTGGCCATCACCGCCGCGATGGCTACAGTGGCCATGGCACAGGAGCCGACCCACGCCGTCATGACCGCCTCCGACGGCGTCCAAATCCACTACGCCGAGCTCGGGAGCGGCACTCCGGTCATCCTCATTCACGGCTACACCGCGAATGCCGAGGGCAAGTGGTTCAAGCCGGGCATCGCTCAGGCGCTGGCCGAACGGCACCGCGTCATCGCGATCGATGCGCGGGGGCACGGCCAGAGCGAGAAACCGCATGACTCGATGAAGTACGGGCCGCAGATGGCCGACGATGTGGTCGAGCTGATGGACCACCTGGGGATCCAACGGGCACATGTGCATGGCTACTCCATGGGGGGCAGCATACTGACGCAGGTGTTGGCCCGTCATCCCGAGCGCGTGATGACCGCCATCTATGGGGGCTCCGGGCCACGCGAGGTCGACCCCGCCTGGCAGGCGCGGGTGCCAGACGACGCCGAGGCGCCCGACGACTTACCGCGCGCGCCTCGGAGCGAGAACTGGTCTGGGTATCCCGGCTTTGACCGAGCTGCGCTCGACGCCGTCAGAGCCTATCCCTGGGCGCCGGATGATCGGGCCATCGATCTGACCGCCGTCGACATCCCGGTGTTGGCAATCGTGGGTGGGTATGACCAACCGAATGCGCGCACCCATCGGATGGCCCGCGAGCTTGCGGATTTTCAGTTGGTGGTGCTGCCGGGCGAGACCCACGGCTCGGCTCATTTCAACCCGCGCTACACTGAGGCGCTGGTCGAGTTCGTGCGTGAGCACGACACCGGCTCGTCGGAATAGCCTACCAACCGCGCGCAGGACGGGGCGGCACGACAACCTAGCATGGGCATGACGTTTGAGCGGTCGCCGGGTGCAGTGGGCTCCTCCTTGGTCCTGCACTCGTACAACGTCCGTATCTGTCACTGGATCAATGTCATCGCGGGCGGCTATCTACTGCTCAGTGGCATCCACATCTTTCTCGATTTCCCGGAGCTCTACTGGGGCCACACCGGATACCAGGGCTATCCTGCCCTGTTCAAGCTGTCCGACTGGGGTCTCTCGTGGGACGAGGCCGGGGCACTGGGCAATCGGATGTGGGGGCGGAACTATCACTTTACGTTCGCCTGGGTGTTCTTGATCAATGGACTGGTGTATGTGGCCTGGAGCTTCGCCAGGGGACATGTCCGGGGGCGTCTGCTGCCCGGCCGGAGCGAGCTGGCTCCCGCGAGTCTGAAGGCCGACCTGGTCGAGCAGCTGCGCGGACCGGCGCCAAAGCGGGCCGCCGCGACCACGTATGGTCCGCTGCAAAAGCTGTCGTACTCGCTGCTGATTTTTGTCTTCGTACCGGTGATGCTGCTGACCGGGCTGGCGCAGGCCCCGGCGTTCGCGGCCGCCTGGCCCTGGCTGCTCGATATCTTCGGTGGTCGACAGTCGGCCCGCACGCTCCATGCGGCTGGCACCGTCCTGTTCGTGGTGTTTGTGCTCGTACACGTAGTGGAAGTGTTGCTGGCGGGCGCCGTCAATCGGGTCCGCTCGATGATCACGGGGAAGTTTCGCCTTCCGGAGGAGGGAATGTGAGCAAGCCTGAGCCTGGTTCGTCGCGGATCGTCGTGCCTCGATCCATGTCGCGGCCTCGACTTATGTCGCGGCGTCGTCTGCTCACCAGCGTCCCGGCCCTGGGCGGTCTGCTGGCCACCGGCTGCGCCGACGCGCTGGTGCCACCGACCGTCAGGGGAGGGCTGATTGGCGCGGCCGACGTGCTCACGATGAGCACCACGCGGTGGCTGATGGCCGATCAACCATTGGCGCGTGAGTACGAGCGGAGCGATATCGCCCCTGATTTTCCCACCTGGGGGCAGACCAATCCGGACAATGAAGACTACCAGCGACACCTGAGCGAAGGGTTCGTGAACTGGAGCCTGCCGGTGAACGGGCTGGTCGGGCGTCCGCGGGCGTTTTCGCTCGACGAACTCAGGCAACTGCCATCGCGAACCCAGATCACCGCCCACGTGTGCGAACAGGGGTGGTCGGCGATAGGCGAGTGGATCGGCGCCCCGCTGACGCAGGTGTTGGAGGCGGCGGGCGGGGTCTCGCCTGAGGCCAGGTATGTCGTGTTCAACGCGATGGACCGCTGGTACGAGAGCATCGACATGTTCGACGTGGTGCACCCGCAGACGATTCTGGCCTATGGGCTCAACGGGGACGAACTCCCCGTTGGCAACGGTGCGCCGCTGCGGCTTCGAGTCGAGCGGCAGTGTGGCTACAAGAACATCAAGTTCCTGAAGTCGATCGACGTGGTCGACTCGCTGGTCGGCTTTGGTCGCGGCACCGGGGGGCTGAGCTCCGACTTCGGGTTTCACTGGTACGGAGGCGTGTAGTGTCCT
Source organism: Vicinamibacterales bacterium (assembly GCA_029940535.1). Taxonomy (GTDB): domain Bacteria; phylum Acidobacteriota; class Vicinamibacteria; order Vicinamibacterales; family UBA8438; genus UBA8438. Next base: position 3,077 of record JAPYUM010000091.1, on the reverse strand, counting down.
GGAACGACCGGTCCCTGCAACCAGTTGCGACGTGACCCGGGGGAGCGTGCCGTGCCATGTCGTGCTCGCGGCAATCTGAGGTGGTCGCGACCCCTCGCGCTATGATCAGCGCAACTCTCACGCGCGTCTGAGGTGCCGCGGCCAGCGGACCCCGAGGCGGCAGACGACCATAGAAAGGACTGCGTCATGGCTTCATCACGACGACGATTCCTCACCACGCTGACCTCCGCCGCGGTCGGGGGCGCCGCCGTGATCGGGTCGCGGACCAGCGCCTCGACCGGCTCGGTGATATCTGGGTCCGCCACACCGGAGAGCTTCTCGCCGGCGACGTTGCTGGACCGGCACGCCGTTGAGCCACTCGCGGCCGGCACCACAGCCGGCGTGCAGACCGATCCTCGGATGCCCACGGCGGCCGAGGTCCAGTCCTGGTATACCGATCGGCGCAACTGGGGCCGCTGGGGTGCCGACGACGAGAAGGGCGCCATCAACCTGATCACGCCCGAGAAGAGTGCCGCCGCCGCGGCCTTGGTGCGCAGCGGCCGCAAGGTCTCCGCGAGCCGGGTTTTTGAACCGGAGCAGCACTTCATGCGCAAGAGTCCACGTCCGGGTGGTGCCGGGGCGGTGGTGGATTACTACGGCTTTATCTACCACGGACAGACGATCACCCACATCGATGCGCTGTGTCACATGTGGGACCGCGACGGGATGTGGCAGGGACGTGACCCCGACGTCGAAATCACGACGCAGGGGGCGAGTTTCGGCACGATTGACGCCTGGTCGGAGGGCATCGTGACCCGCGGCGTGCTTATCGACGTGCCGCGCCACCGCGGCGAAGCATACGTGACGCCTGACCGTCCCGTGCACGGATGGGAGATCGAAGAGATCGCCAGCGCTCAGGGGGTGGCGGTGGAGCCGGGCGACGCCCTGCTTGTCTACAGTGGGAAGGATGCGTTCGTGCGCGCGGGGGGCGACTACGGCGGCGGCGACCGCCCCGGGCTGAATGTGACCTGCGCCAAGTTCATCCGCGACCACGACGTCTCGCTGCTCGGCTGGGACATGATGGACGCACGACCGGATCCGTATGGACTGGCGTTCCCGATGCACGGTGTGCTCTTCAACTACGGCGTGGCCCTGCTCGACAACGCGTTGCTCGAGCCGTTGGCCGATGCGTGCGCGGAAGAGGGTCGTCACGAGTTCATGTTTATGGCGTTACCCCTCAACGTCGCCGGCGGAACCGGCAGCCCCGCGAACCCGATCGCGATGTTTTAGGACATGAGACTCGGTTCGCCCCGGGCAATCGTTCTCACCGCGGTACTGATCCTCTGGGCCGCGCTCCCGGTCTGGGCGGCGGATACCTCCATCGTCGTGCTGGCTCCGACGGCGACCGACGATCGGCTCGAGCCGTCGCGTCAGGCGGTCGCGTTCTGGAACGATCGGCTGGACGAGTTAGGGGTTGACGCCGAGCTGACCGAGCCAGTGGTGGTGGTCGATTCGCCGGTGGCCCGCGAGCTGGAGAACTATGCTCGTCAGGTTGCCACGAGAGCGGTGGGGCTTCCCGGTGGAGCGTTCGAGCCGGCGCCGCCCGCGGCTCTGACCGACCTTGACGGCGACATCATCGTGCTGCTGTCGCGTCAGGACATCATGTCGTTCACCTGGCCGATGCCGCGGGTCTCACCGCCACGGTATTTCGTCGTCGTCCGAGCCGTGCGCGGTCCCTACCGCAACGACGCGATGGTGTCCCGGCATGTGGTCGCCCACGAATTGGGTCACGCGCTCGGTCTCGACCACAACGCCGAGCCACACACGCTCATGTGCGGCCCCTGCCAGCCACTGACCGCGGTCCCGGACGCCACCGGCTTCCTGCCGCTGACCGACGGCGACCGCGCCCGGCTCCGCGGGCTGCACGGTCGCCAGGCATCGTCACGATAGAGCGCACCGGGCTGCTACTCCGGATCTACGACATGGCAGCGGACGGTCGGTTCCTGCTGATGAAGGACCAGAGCCTACCCCTGGACGAGTTCCTCGTCCCAACCTGCATCGTTCCGGAGCGGATACTGCCACCCTTGGGCCTGTCGCAGTAGCAGGAACTGCGCGGCCGTGGACTCATCGTCTAGACAGTCCCTTGTTCCAAGGGCACGCGACGTGGCACAGGCTCTGCGCCTGGCGAGGCGTGGCCCTTCCGTCGACGACAACCAGTGGACGATGTGCACGTATAGTCTTGCCCCCCAGGGAGAAGGCGGCACCTGTTCGGCGACACGTGCCCAATAACCGACGAAGCTCCGGCATGCCCACCAGGTCCTCGTAGAACGTCTTGCTGATGCCGACGTCATCGATGGTGAACTTCGTCGTGGTGACGGTGTGGGGCGACGTCGTGTTCTGTGCCGTGGCTGCTCGCGGGGATCCGATAACGGGTCTTCTGTTAACGGGGGTGGTCTAATCCGTCCTATCGTCAGGCCAGTAGTTCCTCGACCTCGGAGGGAGTGGCACCGAAGGAGGTGAGAATTTCTTGCTGCTTCATGTCAATTGCACCCATTCGCTATGATCCATGAATCCACTCCCAATGATCCCATTGTTTTGTAGACTTAGAAAAGTAGGTACGCTAGGTTTGGTTTGAAATCACACTATCTCTGAAGGAGAGTATCGAAATGGATGAGCAGAAAATGTTGGGCATCCTTGCCGAAGAATTGCAGGGCAACGAAGAATCCCGCGCGGCATTCCAGAAGTCTCCGAAAGCGTTCCTGACAACGTTCCTGGCCAAGCATACGGAGTCCGGAGAGCTCAGTGACGACGCACTAGAGGGAGTCGCCGGCGGGGGTTTTAAGTCGTTCGACCTGAGCGGATTCGCATCCAGAGTGGCCGAGAGTTCGAGTTTCGGAAAGGAATTCGTGTCCAGAATCAATTCAAAAGCAAATGTGATGTGGTAGTCGGCCCGTCTTCCGGGGTTCAAGAACAGCCCCGACCGAAATGATCGAATAGAATGTCGCCAAACAGGAAGGCGAGCCTGTTCAGGCGCTCCAATTTGTTCCCCATGCAGCCACCGCTCTAAAGGCGGTGGCTGTTCACTTTGGGACTCCGGT
>JAPYUM010000218.1 GCA_029940535.1 Vicinamibacterales bacterium | reverse complement strand
CGTCTGCTCGCTGATCCCGAGCTCCCGGATCACCATCCTCACCGTCTTGCCCCTCGCCAGACCTACCTCGGCCTCCCGAAGCGCCGTGATGATCTGCTCCGGCGTGTGTCGTCTCCTGCTCATTTCTGACCTCCTCCCTGAATCTGCGACCAGCGCAAGATCCTAACATTCGCGCTGGCCTCGTTTCAGGGTGTCACATCACACCTAGCACATAGCTAGACACCCCACTAGCACCGTATATCCACCCATACCCACCCACTCTATTCAGAGCGAGTTACTTCTGACTGTCGGCCACCGGACGTGTCTATGCCGAGGTCGTAGCGTTGGTGTTGCTGTAGGATCTCGCGCTCTGCTGACCTGCACCGCATCTTGAGCCCATGTTCGACTCCATCATCCCCACGTGCGATTAGCGGGTCGCCGCACATGTCTGGGAGAGGGTGCATGAGGGGTCGCGGCCATCTCGCCGGTTGGACTGCTGCAGTCCTCCTTTCTCCGGCTGTAGCGAGTGCTCAGTCAATCAGGATCCACGGCCCGCCGCCGCCCACGGGCCGAGAAGTCGTCAGCTGGGACGAACAGGGCAGAGCCACAGTCCGGGCAACGCGCGTATCGGAGCCGATGTCGATCGACGGGGTTCTCGACGAGCAGTTCTACCGGTCGACCGCGTCGATACCGAACCTCAAGCAGAGTTTGCCGATTCCGGGGGCCGTGCCGAGCGAGCGCACCGAGACGTGGATCGCTTTCGACGACGACAACGTCTATGTGACCGCGCGACTCTGGGATTCCGCACCAGAGAGCGAGTGGACCGCGAACGAAATGCGGCGCGACGCGAGCACGGTCCGATCGAACGACAACTTCGGCGTGTTCTTCGATACCTACTACGACCGTCGGAACTCCATCGGGCTCTACCTGACGCCCCTAGGCGGTTTCTCGGACCTTCAGATGACGAACGAGGGGAGTCCCAACTTCGACTGGAACGCCGTTTGGGACATCCGTACGGGTCGCTTCGATGGAGGCTGGACGGTAGAGATCGCGATCCCCTTCAGGTCGCTTCGCTATCGGGCGGGAACGGAGCAGATGTGGGGAATCCAACTGCGGCGTTTCGTCGTGCGTACGAACGAGTGGAGTCACCTCACGACACTTCCCCTGTCCGTCGTCAGAACCGGCCCATCCGGGATCTTACGGATGTCGATGTATGGCACGCTCGTCGGGATCGAGGCGCCACCAGCCAGCATGAATATCGAGGTGAAACCGTACGGGATCTCAGGGCTCCGCACCGATCTGACGGCCGTTCCCGCCGTGGACAATGAGACCCACGCGGAGGCGGGCCTGGACGTGAAATATGGGATCACGGAGAACTTGACCGTCGACCTCACGTACAACACCGACTTCGCACAGGTCGAGGTGGACGAGCAGCAGGTCAACCTGACGCGCTTCAGCCTATTCTTTCCCGAGAAGAGGGAGTTCTTCCTCGAGGGCCGAGGGCTTTTCGAGTTCGGGAGGGGCGGCTTCGGTGGAGGCTTCGAGGGAGGCGGTGCTCCGACATTGTTTTACAGCCGTCGGATCGGGCTGCAAAGCGGCCGGCTCGTCCCGATCATCGCCGGCGGGCGTGTGACCGGGAAGGTCGGCGCGTTCGACATAGGGCTGATCGGCTTACAGACCGACGACGAGCCGAACGTGGGCGCCGAGTCCACGAACTTCAGCGTGGTTAGGCTTCGCCGCGATGTCTTCGCCCGCAGCAGCATCGGAGTTCTCTTCGGTAACCGGTCCACCTCACTCGTCTCCAGCGGCGCGAATCAAACCTACGGTGCGGACGTGTCGTTCTCGTTCCTTCGGGACGCAGGCCTTTCGGGGTACTACGCCGGGACCGTAACCGAAGGGCTCACCGGGAATGACCGGAGCTACCGGGCGCGACTGAATTATTCCGGCGACGCTTGGGGCACACAGCTCAATCATCTGCTGGTCGGCGACGACTTCAACCCGGAGATCGGATTCGTGGGACGTAGCGGGTTCCGGCAGTCATCGGCCTCAGGCTACTGGAGCCCGCGCCCTGGCTTCATCGGTTGGATCCGGCAGGTCACATTCGGGGGAAGCATCAACTACTTCGAGAACGATCGGGCCGGGTTCGTGGAGAGTCGCGACCGCGGCGCCAGCTTAAAAGTCGAGCTTGAGAACAGTGACCGGTTCAACGTGTTCGTCACCGACAGGTATGAGAACCTCACGGTGGCTACCGGGATCTCCGGCGCGACGATTCCCGAAGGCCGACACTCGTTCCGCGACGTTCAGGTAGGCTACACCTTCGGCTCGCAACGACGGATCTCCGGGGGAATCTCGGTGCGTCGGGGGACGTTCTACACAGGAAAGCGTACTTCGGTGAGCCTCCTCCGGGCCCGCATCGAAGTGCTTCCGCAGCTGTCGGTAGAGCCCAGCATCCAGCTCAACTGGCTCGACTTGCCCGATCAGCAGACGTACCGAGGCGAGTTCAACCAACATGTCGCCCGGACTCGGATGACCTACAGCCTGACTCCGCGCACCTTTCTGAGCGGACTCGTGCAGTACAACTCGCGGAGCGACGCGCTCAGCGGCAACTTCCGGCTTCGCTGGGAGTGGGCGCCCGGCAGCGAGCTCTTCCTCGCCTACACCGAGGAGCGCTTCACGGAGACCCTCGACCGTTGGGGGGTCCTACAGAACCGAGGACTCGTGATCAAAGTGAACCGACTGCTGACGTTCTGACTGATGCTCCAACTCCAGCAGGCTTCGCGTCTTCGTGGAAGGCGTGGTGATCGTCGGCTCTATCCTGTAGCGAATCTGCTCGCGCTCCACTGACCTGCGCCGCATCTTGAGCGCATGAGGGACGTCATCATGCGCCAAAACGCAGCCCTATGGTGCGCCACCGCATCGATCGTGCGCGAGGCGGTGTGGTGGCCGCGTTCCATAACCGTTCTGCGAGATGCAATCGGGATGCAAAGCGGGTGGGCCTAC
>JAPYUM010000015.1:64557-69998 GCA_029940535.1 Vicinamibacterales bacterium | reverse complement strand
TCTGCGTAGCGCGGATGGGCGTCCAGGAACGGGATGAGAGAGGTGACGACTTCCTCCACCGCCTGGTGAAACTCAGATTCTCCAGGATTGCGGCGGATGAGTCCTTGGATAAAGCCGGCGAGATCTGGGCTGGTCTTCGGCTGGCGGCAGGAAACCTACACGCTGCAGCTCATGTCTTCACCACAGCATTGGGGCGATTTGATCTTGCCGTGACCATCAGGACACTTGGCGATGTCGACCGATTTGCCGCCGTCGAGTTGCAACGTGTCGTGGACCAACTCTTTGTTACACGTGCCACACGTCATCGTGCCAACGCTCATGCCGCACTTGGGACAGCTATAGATCGCCACGGTCATTCTCCTTTGGAGATATTGCGATGCGTCGTTCCGTGATTGCTGCCGTGCCGCGACGCGTGCGACCCCGAACAGAGACAAACGGGTGGATCCTATCACTGAGGATGGACGGTGTGGGAGACTGGCGTGGGCCGATGACCGGACAGTTTGTGTGGCAGGTGCACCTGCGTCAGGACGTGCTTGACGACGCGATCGAGGAATTGCGCAGTCTGCCCTATGAGGCTCTGCGTGCGCTTGCCGACCAGCCTCGAACGAAGCGCGTGCTGGGACGAGACTCGAAACAGTACGACCTGCGGGTCACCGCCCAGTGGGTGAACGGCGGCGCGGGCATCAGTGCGCGGGATCTCGACATCACCGTGCACCTCACGCGCGGATGGTTTGGCCGAGCCACAACCGAGACGTTTCAGGTGCGAGGTCCACGTGAGGCCGCGGGCGCGGGGGCGGAGACGGCGGGCTGGCCGTCCTGGTAAACACTAGCCGCCAGCAGGCGGGTCGGTTAGCGCGGCTAGGGCCTTTGACACCTTCACATACGTTTCGTATCGACGTTGATAGGTCTCCAGCCTCTCCCGTTCCAATAATTCGAGACCCGACCTGGTCGCGTCACCGTCCGCTCCGGTGGCGGCGGTCGCCTCCATCACCTCGCTGCGCCGCCGATAGTCGGCGTCGTGCGCCCCTTCCCAGGCCAGCCACTCGGTGGTCCAGGTCGCATGGGCCGATTCAAGCTGAGCCGAGCTGAACGGGAAGCGGTGCGCCGCGTCACCGTCCAGCGTGTCGAACGCGTCAGGAAACGCGCGCCGTGCGGTCACGGCGATCGGAAACCAGGTCAGAAGCGTCTGAGGGGCCGTGCGCGCCCGTTCGACGACCGGCCCAAAGGTCGCGAGGAGCTCGAGCACCTGCGCATCCCGGCGCCGCTCGCGCAGTCCCTGGGCGATGATCCGCCCGCTGATCGCGCAGACCAGGGCGAGGGTGACAAACCCCGCGGCGACCGCGATGATGAGCATGCCCAGACCGTTCAAGTCGAGTATTGCAGCGCGACGAACATCGGGACGTCGTCCAATCGTGCGCGCCCGTTCAAGAACTGCAGCTCGACCAGAAAGGCCAGGCTGACCACATTCCCGCCGGCTCCAGTCACCAGGTCCACGCAGGCCCGCGCGGTGCCGCCGGTGGCGAGGAGATCGTCCACGATCAGAATGCGCTGTCCGGGCTCGATCGCGTCGTAGTGCATCTCGAGCGTGTCGGAGCCATATTCCAGATCGTAGGACTGCTGAATGGTGCGAGCAGGGAGTTTGCCGGGCTTGCGGACCGGGACGAACCCCGTTTTCAGCCGGTCGGCCACGGCGGTGCCAAAAATGAAGCCCCGACTCTCGATGCCGACGACCAGATCGATGTGTTCGTCTCGAAACGGCTTGGCGAGACCATCGAGCGCCTCACCGAGGCCGACCGAGTCGCGGAGCAGCGTCGTGATGTCGTAGAACAGGATGCCCGGCTTCGGAAAATCGGGGACGTGTCGAATTTTTTCTTTCAGGTGCTCCATGCTGGCGTGCCTTTCTACACTCGAATCTGGAACAGCGGTGTCTGGCCGACCGGTGGTAACTCCGACACGGTGACGTCGACGACCTCCACCCCGGGTGGGCCCTGGTGGAGCGCGCGCTCGAACCGTTCGAGCGCCGCCTGGTCGCCCTCGGCCTCGACCTCGACCCGCCCGTCGTCGAGGTTGCGGACAAAGCCGCGGAGTCCCTCGCGCGCGGCCGCCTCACGGGCAAAGAAGCGGAACCCCACGCCCTGCACGCGGCCTCCGATCAGAAACTGTCGAGCTCGAATCACGGTTACAAGAGGCTGTGTCCTGGCGCTGCGTGGTGGCGCGTGTCGGCAGCGCCAGATTATATCCGAGTCGCCGGTCGCCACTCCGCGTGGCCAGCCACGTCTACAATACGGTGCAAGCGCATGATGGCATCAGGAACAGCCGGCCCATGTCGTATCGGGGTCGACCTGGGCGGCACGAAGGTCGAAGCGGCGGTGGTCGATGTCGAGGGGACGATCGTTGATCGACGTCGCCTCCCAACCCCGCGGGCTGACTATGCGGCGACCCTGGAGACGATTGGCCGACTTGTCGCTGATCTCGAAGGACGGGCCGGCCGCACCATGAGTGTGGGCGTGGGGATGCCGGGCACCCTGTCGCCGAGCACCGGGCTGGTCATGAACGCGAACTCCGTCTGGCTCAACGGACGCCCGCTGGGCGTCGACCTCCAGCGCCGATTAAACCGACCGCTTCGCTTCCAGAATGACGCAAACTGCTTCGCCCTCTCCGAGGCCCGCGACGGCGCCGGCCAGGGCCACCGCGTCGTCTTCGGTGTCATTCTGGGCACTGGCGTCGGCGGTGGCCTGATCGTCGACGGACGGACCTGGACGGGACGTAACGCCGTGGGGGGAGAGTGGGGCCACAACCCGCTGCCCTGGCCCGGGGACGCCGAGCGCCCAGGGCCTGACTGCTATTGCGGTCGGGCCGGGTGCATCGAGACGTTTCTCTCGGGCCCCGGGTTGCGTGCGGACCACGAGCGCGCCACCGGACTGGGTTGGGAGCCGGGTGTGATCGCGGCCGCGGCCACCACGGGCGACGAGGCGGCTGCGTCGACACTGCAGCGGTACGACGCCCGGCTGGCCCGGTCGCTGGCGGGGCTGGTCAACGTGCTCGATCCGGATGTTATCGTGCTGGGTGGCGGGCTCTCGGCGATGGGCCATCTGTATCAGACCATTCCCGCATTGTGGACGCCCTACGTCTTCGCGGATCACGTCACCACGCCGATTCTGCCGCCGACGCATGGAGCCTCGAGCGGCGTGCGTGGCGCGGCGTGGCTGTGGGACGGCGAATGATAGAATAGTTGATGGTACCCACTGCCCCACCTGCGGGCTCGACCATGACAATCAAGCAGGTCATCGTCGTGCGGCGCGGATGCGACGATCGGTATCGCTCGCTGCAGGTGACGTTCGGGGTCGAGCCGATCGGCGCCCGGATCGGCGCGAGCAGGAGCGCCGGGTCCGCGCGCACGCGGCTGGTGCGGACCGTCGTCGAGCCGATCGACGTGGGACGGAACCCAGCAGTTGGTCGTCGCTCGACTTCCTGGTCGCGCAGGCGGTCCACGACCCCGTCGCGCACCTGTCCGTCACGCCGCTCGATGGCGATCTGCTCGTCTTGCGCGAGACCAGTGCCAATGGGCCGTGTTCGGTCAGTACGGTGCCGGGACCGGCGCATCTGCTGCTGCCGTCCTACAAGGCGGCGGTGGCGTACGCGCTGCGTCTCGCGGGGCGGGTCCCCGTGGACGTGTGGTACACCGAAGACCATATGGCTTCACCGCGGTACGGCGTGCTCGTGTGCATCCCACGACGAGTTGAGCCGCCCGAAAACCCTGGCGACACCCTCACCGGTCAGTGAGGCAGGAGAGACCACGATGACACGACCGACCGGTCCTCAACTGATCGTCCTGTGTGTGCTCGCGGGTGGTGCCGCCGGCTGGCCCGCGGCGATGGCCCCGGCGGGTCTGGCGGCGTGGGCCCAGTCGGCGACCGCAGCGCTGGACGATGCGGCCGTCGCGCGTGCCATCCGCGAATCCCCGGCCGGGCTGTCGCCGCTCGAGCTCCGCGATCGCGGTGGGCTCTTCTCCGGGGCCGGGGCCGGATATCGGATTACGGTGTACACGCCGCAAACCTGGGTCGCCCGGCTGGCGAGGCAAGCCGGGGCGTTGCTCTCGGTTGCGGACGTGGCGCCGGCGGATCGGGCATCGCTCCTGCGGGTGGTCGCCGCACCGAGCGCGCCGACGGTCGGGGCGTCCCGCGACCAGTCGTCGGCCGTGCTGCGCGTGCTTCTGCTCGACGAGAGCCGCCGTGGCCAGCTCACGCCTGAGGCCTTCCAGTCATTCGCCGCTCGCCATCGCGACCTGTTGGGAGGCACCCGTGCGCTCAACGGGATGGAAGCGACCTTCGCGCTCGAAGATCTGGATGCGCTACGGGGCGGACCCGATCGCGAGTTCTTTGTCCGCGTCGAGGGTACCGGCTACAGCAAAGACTTCAAGATCAAGCGCAAGCACTTCGTCCACCTCCCGATGTAGTCGCGGGCCTTCCGCCATCCGACGAGACACGCGCAGCGTCAGAGATGAGCCCACATCCGCGCGCGCCCGTGCAGTACGCCGACCGCGCTACTGGCGACAGACGGACCGAGCACATCTACGGAGAGGCCTGGCTGCGGTGGGCCTATGAACGTCCGCTCGGTCGGCTGACCACCGCCGCCGTGGTCAAGCGAGCGCTGTTTTCGCGCGTCTATGGATGGGTCATGGATCGCGCGTCGAGCCGCGAGAAGATCGCGCCGTTCATTGCGCAGTACGGACTCGATGTGTCTGAGTTCGAGAAGGCGCCGGCGGAGTTTGTCTCGTTCAACGACTTCTTCAGCCGACGGCTCCGGGCCGGAGCCCGACCGATCGACAGCGACCCTGCGCACGTCGTCTTCCCAGCCGACGGCCGTCACCTGGGTATCGCCAACCTATCCGAAGCAAAGGGCTTCTATGTCAAGGGCCAGGTCTTCGACCTGCGGGCCCTGCTCGGCGATGGCCGTCTGGCCGATCGCTATCGCGAGGGCGCCATGGTGATCTCGCGCCTGTGTCCGGTCGACTATCACCGCTTCCACTTCCCCGCCGCCGGCGGGCCGTCGTCGCCCGCGCGCATCCCCGGACACCTCTGGTCGGTCAGTCCGATCGCCTTACGGCGAAATCTCCAGTTGCTGACGCAGAACAAACGCTTCCTGACCGTGCTGCGATCCGAGACGGCCGGACAGATCCTCATGCTGGAGGTTGGAGCCACCAACGTCGGCAGCGTCGTCCAGACCTACACGCCGGACGAGCGCGTCGCCGCCGGAGACGAGAAAGGGTTCTTTCAGTTTGGTGGCTCAGCCACCATCACGCTTTTCGAACCCGGTCGGGTTGCGCTCGCCGATGACCTCCTCCACCACTCCAGCCAGCAGACCGAGCTCTATGCCCGTGTCGGGGACACGATGGGGCGGGCGCTTTCCTTGACTGGCTAGGAGAGCCGCGCTGTCATGTC
>JAPYUM010000015.1:0-64457 GCA_029940535.1 Vicinamibacterales bacterium | reverse complement strand
ACACGATGGGGCGGGCGCTTTCCTTGACTGGCTAGGAGAGCCGCGCTGTCATGTCCATGAACTGAAGGTCGGGGCCAGGGTACTCCTCAAGACCCCGGTCTTCTCCGGTTCGGCCATTCTCACCATCGCGCTTGCGACCGGCCTGGCGATGCTGACGTTCGCCGTCGTCTATGGGGCGGTCTTGCGACCACCCCCTTCGCTCGTGGCGAACGGGTCGTTGCTATCGGGTCCGACCCCGAGCTCGAGGCACTGGGTCTGCGCGACTTCGTGACCGTGCGCGCTCGTTCACTCAGGTGGCCGGGTACTCGCGGCGGTGGGTGACCTTGGTCAGACCGGGGATGGCACCCGAGAGCATACGCGCGGCCTGTGTCACGGCGGGCGCGCTCGACCTGCTCGGGGTCTCGCCACTCATGGGGCGGGCCTTCGCGACGGGAGAGGACTGCCGCGCGAACATCCGTCACGTGGCCGTCGGGGAGCGGCTGTGGCGTACGCTGTTCGACGCGACGCCCGACATCGTCGGGTCGACGCTCCGTGTCGACGGGCGGTCCCTGGAGGTCGTGGGGCTCATGCCTGAGCGCCTCCGCTTTCCGTTCGATGAGGATCTCTGGTTCCCGATGGACTTCGAGATGCCCACCGATGCGGATCCCGGAAGTGGACGCAGTTTTGCGGTGGTGGGCCGACTTCGTGACGGAGTGACCCTGGTCGAAGCGGATGCGGAGGCGCGGGTGATCCTGACCCTGGCCCGCGACGACGGAGCCGACGCGAGCCTGCTGGCGCCACAGGTTTTTCCGTTCGGCGATCTGTATCTGCCGCCCGGTTTTTCGGCGTTGCTGCTGGTGGCGCTCCTCGTGGCGGCCGGCCTGGTCACGACCAGCGCGCTCAACCTGCGGGGACTCGACCGAGGCTTCGAGGCGGCGCCGGTGCTGACCGGCTTGGTGATCGTGCCCCAGAGTCACCCTGATCCCGCCGGCACGTTGTTGTCGCTGGTCGAGCGGACCGAGGCCCTGCCGGGGATCTCGTCGGCGTCCCTGGTCCGGCGTGCCAGGCACCGGTCCCGTGTTCGGGTGGCCCATCGTCGGTGTGGTGGACGACACCGACGTCGGGTCTCGGTCGGGTGGGTTCGGGCTCGGCCCGGCGCAGGTCCCACATCTGTATCTGTCCTGGGGCGTGAATCCCTACCCGTTCGCGGACCTGATCGTTCGCACCGTCTCAGAGGACCCGATCCAGCAGTTGCCGTTTGTCCGCGACGTGCTGGCCCAGTTCGCGCCGACCGTGCCTCTCCAACGGGCGGGGCCCCTGGACGAGGCGATTCGAGAGTCGACCTGGGCCTTTTCGCTGTTCGGAGCCGTGTTCAGTGTCTTTGGAGGGGTGACCGTGTTGATGGCCACCGTCGGTCTTTTCAGCGTCATGGCCTTCGGGGTGCGACAGCGCACCCGAGAAATGGGGGTGCGGATGGTGCTGGGCGCGGGCATCGGCGGCATACTGCGCCTCGTCGCTCGCTTCGCCGCCGGTCAGGTGCTCGCCGGACTGGGGCTGATCCTCAGCGCGTTCCTCGGTCGCTCGTTGCGACTCCTGCTGTTCGACGTGGCCGAGACCGACCTGCGAGTCCATGGCATCGTCGTGGCCATCCTCCTGCTGGCCGGGGCGCTCGCGGGGCTTGGGCCAGCGCTCACCGCGGTGCGGGTCGACCCCGTTCGAGCCCTGCGGGTGGAGTAAGGGCGTGAGTCGCCTCCACTTGGTGACGAAGATTCCGGGCGGGATCACTCGGCCAACGGATGCGGTCTTATCTGGAACTGCACGATCTCGCTCGTTGTCCCTTTCCCGCCTTCGAGGTGAAAGGTCGAACCGGTGTTGAAGCTGGCCCACACACCCCGACCCTTCCACCCCGCGGCGGGGTCGTCGATTCGGCCATCGAGCCCGCGGCTATAGAAGCCCAGCGGATACGGCACTCGCATGGTGACCCAATCGCCCGTCTCGGGTAGCAACGCGAGCAAGGCGTCGGACGAGGTGCCAGTCGCAATCGGGACATTGGCGCCCAGCCCAAGCGCGTCGAACTGGTCTACCCAGCTGTAGTAGTGGTAGTCGGCGTTGGCCGTCCCTTCGACGCCCTTCATGCGCGGACCCGGAGTTTGGTAGAGACGCCATCCCGCGGCGCAGTGCTGACCGGTGGCCTGCGGACCAGTCAGCACGGCGCACTGCGTGCGGTCGAAGCTGGCGAAGTGTCCGCTGCCGCCGAGGGCGGTCCAGACGAGGCCGTTCGTGTCGACGTCGATGCCTCTTGGCCCGTAGCCCCACTCGTTGGGGTCGCCCGTCGGGTTGTAGGGCGGCTCGTAGACTTCCGACTTGCAGGTCTCCGGCGGATTGTCGCCGAGTTCCAGACGGATGAGTTGGCCAGGCACCGGGAACCGCCGGCTGATCCACACCGAACCGTCGGGATGGGGGATGACGCCGTACGCTCTCCGGAACTTGTCGAGGCTGCCGATGCGAGTGTCTTGCGTCGGGTCGATCTCGACGTCGCCGGCGGCGTTCGGTTCGTTCCAGGGCTTGGTGATCTCTCCGTCGCCATTGGTATCGATGACCGTCGGACACCAGCCTTGCGCCGCGCGCTCGTCCCCGGTCGCGTCATACAGACGCGTGTTCAGCCAGCCGATTGCTTCGGTTGAGCCGCTCAACCAGAGGGTGTCATTTTCGTCATCGGCGAACTGCAGATGGTGCGTGAAGTAGCACGTGTCGATGAGCACAAACTTCTCAGTTTCGGGATCGTAGTACGAGATCTGACGTGACTCGGCCTGGTGCTGGATTGGGTAGTACTTGGCGGATGGGTGTTCGGACCCCTCGAGACACCAACCCGGCACCTCGGCCGGCCGCACCGACTGCGTAATCCACACGCGGCCTTGGTCGTCCATCATCGGATTGTGGGCCCCGCGGCTGATCAGCCCAGCCGACTCGTCGCCGTAGTACAACGACGGTACCGCGGTTGAAGAGCCTTGATACGAATTCGCGCGCCGGGGCCGTTCGACGCGGGTGGGCAGATCCATCCGGACCGATTGGCGCGTGACGATGTCGGTGACAACGAGGCCGGCTCCGCCGACCCCGTAAATCGGCCCGCCGGCGTAGAGCGTTGGGTCGCGCTTATCGGTCGAGACGTTGTCGTGCACCATCCCCTGGGGATGCCCCCACCCCCACATGCTGAGCACGACGTTGCGTTCGACGCCGGTGGGCCGTGGTGGGGCTGGCGGCAGCTCGCCGGCACGGATGCGATCGGTCCAGTCGGCGTAGAGTGAGATCGCGCGCGGACGGCCGATCCGGTTGATCTCGGCCGCCATCGCGGGACCGGCGCCACCCGCCTGGATGCGATAGTTCCAGGCCTCGGCCGTGGAATCGAACGTCTCGAGATTCAACATCGGCATCTCGCGCGTGGCCTGGTTGCCGAGCTGGTGACACAACTGACAGCCGTCTTTCATCCGATCGATCCAGTCGGCCTGGGTTTTCATCGCGGTGCCGATGCCGTTGCCTCGGGGGCCGGTGCCGGGGAAGTCGCTGGCCGGAGGCACCTCGAGCAGTGAATACCAGTAGTTGGCCGGGTAGATCTGCGCCGCATCGTGCGGTGTCGCGGCCGCCGTCGCCGTCACGTCGACGCGATCGCCTGGCCGGGCGGCGTGCTTGGCTGAATCAGCCAACCCGTATCCGCGCACCCAGACCTGGTAGTCGGCGGCAGGCAGATCAGGCACCAGGAAACGCCCGGCATCGTCGGTCACGACGATCTTGCGAAATGACGTTTCGAAGTCGTCGGTCTCGGCGATGACCCACACGCCCGCTTCGGGGCCCGTCGTGCTCGCGACTACCCCGGTGAGGCTGTCTCCGGCCGCCTCCGCCGCCCGATGCAGTGCGGCACTACCAATCGCCGCGAGCAGAGCCATCCCGAACAGACACGATGCACGAAGTCTCCTGGTCATCGTTCGCATCCTCCAGTCGCCCGGCGATCGCCGGGGTCAGAGCGGCCTCAGTCGCGTAGGCACAGAGTGCCCCATTCGCAGGTCCGAACGCAACCGTGAATGTGAGACGTCGAGTAGGGTCGTCGTGGTGATCCACCCGGTGGCTACGCTCCGCGACGTTCCCGCGGGAACGTCGCGCCGGGTGCTACGATGACCGGGTCATCACGACACCGCGCGAGCAGGAGGATGCAGGATGCGAGTTTCAGCCGTTGTGCAGGTCGTTGGACTCTTTGTAGTGTGCGGCGGATCGCCGTTGCTGGCTCAGGTGCCCGACGCCACCATCGTGGGTCCGGTCGCCGCGATGCCGCCAGGAGATCCTTCGCGGAACGCCATCTACAACGCCTCGGCGATTCCCTTGGAACCGGCGGACTACGTGGAAGAGGAGTTCTTCATCGAAGGCATGGCCAATCGCTATGCCACGTCCGACCTGGAGACCGGTGCCATCATCGACGGCGGGCACCCCTACCGGTCACGGTTCATCGTGCGGCGCCCGCCCGCCGAGCACTTCAATGGCGTCGTGATGGTCGAGTGGCTTAATGTCACCGGTGGGCCGGACAAGGACATCGATTGGTGGCTCTCTGGACATCACTTCGTCCGGGAGGGCTATGCGTTCATCGCCGTGTCCGCGCAGCAGGTCGGCATCGACACGCTCAAGGAGTGGAGTCCCGGCCGGTACGGCACGCTCGACGTCACGCACGACGGCATGGTGGAGCGGGACGGGCTGTCCTATGACGTGTTCTCCGCCGTCGCCAACGCGGTCCTCCGCGCGGGTGAGCACCCGGCGTCTGGACAGATCGACATCCTCAGGGGGCTCCGAGCCGAGACGCTCATCGCGACGGGCCACTCCCAGTCCGCCGGCCGTCTGGCCACGTATTTCAACAACGTGCATCCGCTCGACCCGGTGTTCGATGGCGGGATGGTGCACGGGGGCGGGGGGCGGCTGCGCGACGACCAGGATGTGCGGCTCTTCAAGGTGATGGCGGAAACCGACATGCGGCGGCGGGCGGCCGATCCACAGCCCGACACCAGCTATTTCCGCCAGTGGGAGGTGGCCGGCACTGCCCACGCCGACTACGACTTCGAGGTCGAGTACTCCAGGATGCGGCTGCTGGCGGACGGTCAGCCGTTGGACCAGGCGGCGGCACGCAACCCCGGGTGTGCGTTGCCGACCCACAGCCGAGTGCCGTTCCGCAACGCCTTGAACGCCGCCTACGAGCACCTGGTCCGCTGGGTGGAGGATGGCACCGAACCACCGACGGCGCCGCGGCTGCGGGTGGCCCGGCTGCTGCCTCAACTCGAGCTGGCTCGCGACGAGCACGGGAACGTGCTGGGCGGCATCCGATTGGCGGCGCACGCCGTGCCGACGGCGAACAATACCGGCATGAACAGCCCCGCCGACGGGGGGTCTCGCTTCTGCGGGCTCTACGGGTCCCACCAGCCGTTCGATGCCGCCACCGTGCAGCGGCTGTATCCGACCCACGCCGGCTACGTCGAAGCGGTGCGGGAGGTCGTCGGCAAGAACCTGGCTGACGGCTACATCCTGCCGTACGCGGCGGCGCGGACCATCCGGTCGGCGGAGGCGGCCAAGATCGGTCGATAGCGCTCAAGTGATGAGTCTGCCCACCGGAGTGACCGCGACTCGAGACGTCGTCACGACTGACGCACGCTCGGTCTGGGCGGGTTGCGGTCGCGTCGCGGCGCTTGCGGAATTTGACGGACCGGCCTATCGTTTGAGAATCACGCAAACGATACGGATCTTTCGAGGGTCTCGGGAGGCTTCGATGAGCAAGCGATATGTCGCGGCGATGGTGGCGCTCGGGGCGCTCGGGGCGATGGCGCCACTGGCGACCGCGGGTCAGGCGTCGGGTGAGTGGATCGCGCCGCGCACGGCCGATGGGCACCCCGATCTCCAGGGCATCTGGGCCAGCGATTCGGCAACCCCGTTGGAGCGTCCAGAGGAGTTGGCGGACAAGGCGACGCTGTCCGACGAGGAGGTGGCGACCCTGCGGGCACGCGCGACCGAGTTGTTTGACGGTGAGACCGATGCTGCGTTTGGGGACAGTGTGTTCCGGGCGGCGCTGGCTGACCGGCAAGAGTATCAATCCGGTGACGGTGTCACGAAGGACACGCCCAAGGGCACCGGCAACTACAACCAGTTCTGGTTGATCGACCGCTGGTTCGACAATCGGACGTCGCTGATCGTCGACCCCCCGAGCGGGCGTCTGCCGTCTCGCACGGCCGAGGCGGAGCAGCGCTCAGAAGCGGCGCGTGCGGCCCGGGCGACGGAGGGGCCGCGGACCCTCGCCCAGGAGCTCGCGCGTTTGGGCTCCGGGCTGCGCTGCGGCGGTGGGCGGGTCCCGATGACCGGTCGCGGATACAACAGTAACTACCAGATCTTCCAGAGCGCGGAGTATGTGGCCATCCAGATGGAGATGATGCACGATACGCGTCTGATCCCGATCGGCGACGGGCCCGCGGTCTCGCCCGGTCCGAGGAACGCACTGGGGACCTCGCGCGGTCACTGGGACGGTGACACGCTGGTGGTCGAGACCACCAACCTGTCGCGGGGTGCCAGCGGCTCATCGACCGACCTCCGACTGACCGAGCGGCTCACCCGGGTCGGCCCTGACACGCTGCAGTACGAGTACACGATGAGCGACCCGTCAACCTGGGCTCGCCCGTGGACCGCCCGTGTCTTCATGCGCCCGGCGCCCGGCACCGGGGTCATCTACGAGTTTGCGTGTCACGAGGGGAACTACGCCATCGAGCACACGCTGCGCGGGGCGCGGATGCAAGAGCTGGAAGCATCGCGGTAAGTGTGTGGGCCCCAGGGTTGGACGAGGTGCCCTGCTCGCGCAAAAAAGGGCGCCTCGAAGGCGCCCTGAGAGTCCGCGTGTTGCACCTCTGTTGCAAGCTGGGAGGAAAGAAAGTGGTCGGGGCGAGAGGATTTGAACCTCCGACCCCCCGGTCCCGAACCGGGTGCTCTACCAGGCTGAGCCACGCCCCGACGCAATTTTCTATTCTATATCAGCCAGGCTGGCGAGAGCGAGCGCGTGGGTCGCTTCCAGGGCCGCGTGATTGGTCCAGTTGGTGTGCAGCGGGGTTACCGACACCCAACCGGCCTGGATGGCGGCGTAGTCCGACGCGGTCTCGCGCTCCCAGCGCAGATCGGCGGCGCCGATCCATATCATCGACTTGACGGCGTCCCGCACGGCCTGCATCGCCGCGATGGCCTGGGTACGACGCCCCTGCACGGTGGCTCGGATGCCTCGGTGGTCACCGCGTGGGACATTCACGTTCAGCAGCGTGTGGGGCGGGAGCCCCTCGTTGAGGACCGTCGCCGCCAACCGGGCCGCCACCTCGGCCGCCGGGCCATAGTCCATCGGACCGTCACTGCGTTGCAGTGACACCGCGATGCCGGGTGCCCCCAGCAGCACGCCCTCCATCGCACCGCCGACCGTGCCCGAGTAGGTGACGTCCTCGCCGACGTTGAGCCCGTTGTTGATGCCGGAGACCACCAGATCCGGCACTCCGCCCAGCACGTCGGTGACGCCCAGGTTGATGCAATCGGTCGGGGTCCCGTCCACCGAGTACCACGACTCGGAGACGCGGGTCAGGCACAGGGGCCTGCGCAGCGTCAGGGCGTGGCTGACGGCGCTGCTCTCCTCGGCCGGGGCCACCACGGTGACCTCCCCCACCTCGGTCAGGGCGTCGGCCAGCGCCAACAGACCATCGGCCTCGACCCCGTCGTCGTTGGTAACGAGTATGCGTGGCACGGCTACTCGCGGCCGGCATCGATGCCGTAGCGGCGGGCCCACCCGAGACCGGCGAGCGTCGTGCCTCGCGGACGATACTCGCATGCGACCCAGCCGTCGTACCCGACGTCGTCGAGCAGGTCGAACAGATACGGATAGTTGACCTCTTGCGTCGCGTCCGGTTCGTGGCGTCCCGGCACGCCGGCAATCTGGATGTGACTGATGATGTCGAGGTTCGCCTTGATGGTTTCGGCGAGATATCCCTCCATGATTTGCATGTGGTAGATGTCGTACTGCAGGAAGACGTTGTCCTCCCCCACCAGGTCGATGATCCGCCGGGCCTGGGCGGACCGGGTGAGGAAATAGCCGGGGTTGTCCTGCGTGTTCAGCGGCTCCAGGAGCAGTCTGACGCCTTGGGGACGAGCGGCCGCCGACGCCCGGCGGAGGTTCGCGACGAACGTGGCTTCGGCCCGCGAGTCGTCGGTCGTGCCCGCGAGGCAGTGAACCTGACCGCAACCGGTCGCCTCGGTGTACTCGAGCGCACGAGCAAAACCGCCTTCGAAGTCGGCTTCCTGACCGGGAAGGGCGCCCACGGCGGTCGGCACGTTGAAGAGCACGGATGCGAGACCGCTGTCCCGGAACGCCTGGCCGATCTCAGCACTGGTCTGTGCGTAGGGGTTCTGGATCTCGGCCCCACGGAACCCGACCCGGGCGGCCAGGTCGAATCGTTTGAGCATCTCGACTTCCCCGAACATCATCGAGAAGTTACCGGCCAGCTTTGGCATCCTAACCCTGTCGTCTCGTTGCAAACGCGCCGCCCATTATACGACCCGCCTCTCGCTCGGTCGGGTGTCGGTTGAGGGGGCACGCGGTGGACGGTATCATCGGACCCAAGATGGCTCTCGCTCCGTCAGATTCGACCCCGTTCGACGCGGTCCTGCTTATCAGCTTCGGGGGGCCGAACGGCCCGGCCGACATCCGCCCCTTCCTGGCCAACGTCCTCCGCGGTCGTCGCGTGTCTCCCGCTCGCGTCGAGGAGGTAGCGCATCACTACGAGATCTTCGGGGGGGTCTCGCCGATCACGGAACTGACGCGACGGCAAGCGGAGGGCCTCCGCGCCCGCCTCGAGCACGACGGACCATCGCTGCCAGTCTACGTCGGCATGCGCAACTGGGATCCGTATCTCGTCGACACCCTCCGGGAGATGCGGCAAGCGGGCGTTCGCCGTGCGGTGGGGTTCATCCTGGCCGCGCACCGGTCCTATTCCAGTTGCGAGCAGTACAAGCGTAATGTCGTCATCGCGAGACGAGCGCTCCGGGAGGCCGGGGGCGGTGATATCGAGGTGACCTACGTGGGCGATTGGTACAACCACAACGGGTTCGTCGGTGCGTGCGTGTCACGGGTACGGGAGGCTTGGGCGACGCTGCCTGAGCCGATGCGGGGCCGGGCCCGCCTCGTCTTCACCGCACACAGTTTGCCGATCAGCATGGCCGCCGGCAGCCGCTACGAGGAGCAGTTGCTCGAGTCGGCCCGGCGCATCGCCGCCGACGTCGGGGTCACTGACTGGGCGCTCGTGTATCAGAGCCGGAGTGGTCGGCCGCAGGACCCGTGGCTCGAGCCGGATATCTGCGACTACGTGCGGGCCGAGCAGGAGCGTGGGCTCGAGGCGGTCGTGATCTGTCCCGTCGGGTTCGTCTGCGACCATGTCGAAGTGCTCTACGACCTGGACCACGAGGCCGCGGAAGTCTGCCGCGAGGTGGGAATCGAACTGCGTCGCGCGGCCGCCGTGAATGACGATCCGCAATTTCTCGATCTGATGGCGGACATGGTCCGACGCACGGTGGACCGGTACGGGGCGGGCCGTCCGTTGCCCATCTGTGGGGAAAGCGAGCCGGGTTCGCCGTAGGTGGGGGCCGGTCTGAAGACCCGCGGCTACGAATGAGGTAAGAGGAGGCGGGACGCGCGCCCGCCTCCTCCGTGCTACGTCGTCGCTAGCCGGCGACCGGGACGGTTGCGCAGTGCTTGTCGAACGCGGCCGTCAACTGAGCCGCGATGGCACCGGCTTCCTGGTTCTCGATCTGATGGCGCTCCATCATGTACACCAGTTTGCCGTCCTTCAGCAGCGCGATGGCCGGCGACGACGGCGGGTACCCGGTGAAGTAGCCGCGTGCGCGCTGGGTGGCCTCGGTGTCGGCGCCGGCGAATACGCTGGCCACCTGATCCGGCTTGACGCCGTGTTGTAATGCCTGGGCCACGCCGGGGCGTGCCTTGCCGGCGGCGCAGCCGCACACGGAATTCACCACCACCATCGTCGTGCCGGGCGTCTCGGTGATCGCCGAGTCCACCTCACCGGCCGTCTTCAACTCACGCACGCCGAAGCGTGTCAACTCTTCCCGCATGGGGGCAATCATGAACTCTGGATACACGAGGGACTCCTTGTCTATTCCGATTCAGACTGCAGCGTAGCACAGGCTAGCGGTGTGCAGCCGACTGGCCCCTTTCCCGACTTCAGGCAAAAATCAAACTTGATACATACCGTATCAATGTATATACTCATATCGACGCAAGTTGTGGAAGGAGTTACCCGGCGTGGAACAAGAAATCATTTTCATCAGCGTGGCGGCGCGGACACTCGGCATGCACCCGCAGACGCTCCGGAAATACGAGCGTCTCGGACTCGTGCAACCGTCACGAACGGTCGGGAGTATGCGGGTGTACTCGCCCGACGAGATTGCGCGACTCCGCCTCATCAAACGTCTAGTGGAGGACTTGGGGGTCAACTTGGCTGGGGTGCAACAGCTGTTGTCGATTGCCGACGTCGTGGATCGGATTCGTCCGCTGATGTCCGACCAGGCCCTGGATAGGCCGGACCGCCGCCGTCAGCTGGGACGCGAGGTGAATCGGATTACGCGCTTGCTGGGTATGTGACCGGACATAGGGATCGCATGGATTTCAAGGACTACTACGAAGCGCTCGGCCTCAAGAAGGGGGCGAGCCAATCCGACATCAAGCGGGCGTTCCGCAAGCTGGCGCGCAAGCACCATCCTGACGTGAATCCGGGCGACCTGACGGCCGAGCGCCGCTTCAAGGAGGCGAACGAGGCGCACGAGGTGCTGAGCGACCCCGAGAAACGACGGAAGTACGACGAACTGGGCGCGAACTGGCGTCAGTATGAGCAAGCCGGTGCGGGCGGGGGCTCACCGTTCGGTGGCGGGTCGCCGTTCGGTGGTGGCTTCTCAGGTGGCGGACGGGGCGGCACACGCACGATGACCCCGGAGGAGGCCGCGGAGATCTTCGGAGGCGGCTCCCCGTTCTCTGATTTCTTCAACACGTTCTTCACCGGCGGGGCGGGCTCAGGCGCTACGCGTGGCCCGGTGGCACGCCCGGGTCGCGACATCGAACATCCGATCACGCTGACCCTCGAGGAGATTGCGGACGGGGCTAGCCGGCGATTGGGTCTTGAGGGGGCGAGCGGCACGCAGAACGTAGACGTCAAGATACCGGCCGGCGTGGCCGATGGCTCGCGGGTCCGGGTGGCGGGGCGTGGTGAATCGGGGACGGGGGGGGCGCCGGCCGGCGACCTGTTTCTCAAGGTGCGGCAATCGCCCCACCAGACATTCACCCGCCGGGGGGCGGACCTGCACGTCGGCGTAGCGGTGGGGGTGACGGTTGCGGTGCTCGGCGGCAGCGCGTCGGTGCCGCGTCTCCGTGGCAAGCCATTGACGTTGAAGATTCCGGCCGGCACGCAGAGCGGGCAGGTGTTTCGCCTCAAAGGACATGGGCTGCCGGTCCCCGGCGACTCGAGTCCCATTGGCGATCTCTATGCGACGGTCAGCGTGCAGATTCCGCGCGAGCTGACACCGCCGCAGCGCGAACATTTCGAGGCGTTGGCCGCGATCGAGGGGGACACGCCCGCAGAGTAGTGTCCGGCGCTGGCCGGACACTGAAGGAGGGATCAGATGAATCTGAAACGGTACACCGAGAAGGCGCAGGAAGCGGTGCTGGCGGCTCAGCAGCTGGCCGACCGTTCCGGTCATCCAGAGATCGAGCCAGAGCATCTGCTGCGCGCGCTTGTCGACCAGGCGGACGGCGTGGTGCCGAGCGTCCTGCGACATCTGGGCGCCGAGCCGGCCCGCCTCCTGGCGGATGTGGACGCCGAGCTGGGGCGTCGTCCGCAGGCGCGCGGGGGCTCCGAACCGGGTCCCTCACCACGGTTGCGCGCGGTGGACAGTGTCGCTGACGCCGAAGCGAAGCGGCTCAAAGACGAGTTCGTCAGCACGGAGCATCTGTTGCTGGCGATGACGCTCGAAGGCGAGAGTGCCCCGAGCGCTCGCCTGCTCGCGGCGGTTGGTGCCACCACCGACCGCGTCTTCGAGGCGCTGTCGGCCATCAGAGGCACTCAGCGGGTGACTGACCAGCACCCTGAAGGCAAGTACGAGGCGCTCACGCGCTACGGGCGCGACCTCACCGCGATCGCCGCGCAGGACGGGCTCGACCCGGTGATCGGCCGCGACGAGGAGATCCGTCGCGTGGTGCAGGTGTTGTCTCGGCGCACGAAGAACAATCCGGTGCTCATCGGCGAACCGGGGGTCGGCAAAACAGCCATCGTGGAGGGACTGGCCGGGCGTATCGCGCGTGGCGACGTGCCGGACGGGTTGAAGGAGAAACAGATCTTCAGTCTCGATCTCGGGGCGCTGATTGCCGGCGCCAAGTACCGCGGCGAGTTCGAAGAACGTCTCAAGGCGGTGCTCCAGGAAATCGAGGATTCGGACGGCCGGATCATCCTCTTCATCGACGAGCTGCATACGGTGGTCGGGGCGGGGGCGGCCGAGGGCGCCATGGACGCCTCGAATCTGCTGAAACCGATGCTGGCCCGCGGCGCCCTGCACACCATCGGGGCCACGACGTTGGACGAATACCGGAAACATATCGAGAAGGATGCCGCGTTCGAGCGACGTTTCCAGCCGGTCGTGGTGTCGGAGCCAACCGTCGAGGACACCATCAGCGTGCTCAGGGGGCTGCGAGAACGCTACGAGATTCATCACGGCGTCCAGTTCAAGGACGCGGCGCTGGTCGCGGCGGCGGTGCTGTCTGACCGCTACATCGCCGACCGGTTCCTGCCCGACAAGGCGATCGACCTGATCGACGAGGCGGCCGCGAAGCTGCGCACCGAGATCGACTCGCTGCCGGTCGAACTGGATGAGGTCGAACGTCGGATCATGCGGCTGGAGATCGAGCGCGAGGCGCTGCGTAAGGAGAAAGACGCGGCGTCCGCCGAACGGTTGGAGCGGCTCGACCGTGACGTGGCCGATCTGAAGGAAACGCGCAGCCGGCTCCAGGCCCAGTGGCAGGAAGAGAAGGCGGGCATCCAGGCGACCCGGAATGCGGTCGAAGAGCTCGAGCAGGTGCGACTCGCCATCGAGCGAGCGCAACGCGAGGGCGACTACGCGACCGCCTCGGAGTTGCAGTATGGCCGGCTTCCCGAACTGGAGCGACGAGCGGCGGCCGTCTCCTCAGCGCCAACTGCGGGGGACACGAGCCGGATGCTCAAGGAGCAGGTGGACGAAGAGGACATCGCCGAGGTGGTGAGCCGCTGGACCCGCATTCCGGTCTCGCGGCTCGTGGAGGGAGAGATCGAGAAGCTCCTCAAGATGGAGGAGCGTTTGCACGAGCGGGTCGTCGGTCAAGAAGAGGCCATAGCGTCGGTCTCGAACGCGATCCGGCGAGCCCGGGCCGGCCTGCAGGACCCGGCCCGTCCGCTGGGCAGCTTCATCTTCCTCGGACCGACCGGGGTGGGGAAGACAGAGCTGGCGCGGGCGTTGGCGGCGTTCTTGTTCGACGATGACCGCGCGATGGTGCGGATCGACATGACCGAGTATCAGGAGAAACACTCGATGTCTCGGCTGATCGGCGCCCCGCCCGGATACGTGGGATACGAGGAGGCGGGGCAGTTGACCGAGGTGGTCAGACGTCGGCCCTACTCCGTCGTGCTATTCGACGAGGTGGAGAAGGCGCATCCGGACGTGCTGAACATCATGCTGCAACTGCTCGACGATGGGCAACTGACCGACGGCAAGGGTCGGACCGTCGACTTCAAGCATACGGTCATCATCATGACGTCGAATCTGGGGAGCCAGTTCATTGCCGAGCACGCGGACAGCGCTGGTGCTGATCTCGACGACGGCGTGCGCAGTCAGGTCACGGACGCGTTGCGGTCGCACTTCAGACCGGAGTTCCTGAACCGGATCGACGACATCATCTTCTTCCACTCGCTGGGGCGCAGCCATATCCGGCGCATCATTCAGATTCAGATGCGGCTCCTGACGGCGCGTCTCGCGGATCGTCATATTGCGATCGAGTTGTCCGAGTCGGCGGTGGCACTGCTGGCCGAGCACGGTTTCGATCCGGCCTACGGGGCGAGACCGCTCAAGCGCACGCTGCAGCGGCTGGTGCTCGACCCGCTGGCGACACGGATGCTGGATGGGCAACTGGCTGAGGGAGGCCAGGTGGTGGTGGACACGGCGGGCGACGAGTTGACGTTCGACCTGCGACAGCCGGTACCCGCATAGTAGGCTGCCGAAAGAGGTCCGAGGGGGTTTTCTGACGAGGCGTCTGTCTGGCCAGGCGCAAGGAGGGAGCAGCCAGGTGGGCTGTGACCCCGCTGAGCCGATGCCGCGACGCCGCCCTCTACTGGCGCCTCGTCGGAAAACCTACTCTGGCGCGGTGGCGTCGTCGGTGAACCCGGCCGCGTTGTGGGCGCCGTCACAGAACGGCTTGTTCGCCGAGGCGCCACACCGGCACAACGCGATGGTCGGGCCGGTGGTGGCGTAGGACTTGCCGTCCTTGTCCACGACCGTGACGGTGTCGCTGGACACGAGCAGGGGGCCGTTCGGTCGTACTTTGATTTCAGGCATCGCCGCTACCCCATCTTTTGCATCGACGCCAGGAAGTCCTGGTTCGACTTGGTCTTGCCCATTTTGTCGAGCAGCAGTTCCATCGCTTCGACCGCCGAGAGCGGGTTCAGCACCTTGCGCAGCACCCAGACGCGATTGAGATCCTCAGGTCCGATGAGCAGCTCTTCCTTCCGCGTACCGCTCTTCTGAATGTCGATCGCCGGAAAGACGCGCTTGTCCACCAGCTTACGATCCAGGTGGATCTCCATGTTGCCGGTGCCCTTGAACTCCTCGAAGATCACGTCATCCATCCGCGACCCGGTGTCGACCAGCGCCGTGGCCATGATGGTCAGCGAACCACCCTCCTCGATGTTCCGCGCGGCGCCAAAGAACCGCTTCGGTTTCTGGAGCGCGTTCGAGTCGAGACCGCCCGACAGGACTTTGCCCGACGGCGGGATGACGGTGTTGTAGGCACGCGCCAAACGGGTGACCGAGTCGAGCAGGATAAAGACGTCCTTCTTGTGCTCAACCAGGCGCTTGGCCTTCTCGATCACCATTTCGGCGACCTGCACGTGGCGCTGCGCCGGCTCGTCGAA
The DNA here is from genome assembly GCA_029940535.1 of Vicinamibacterales bacterium. GTDB lineage: Bacteria > Acidobacteriota > Vicinamibacteria > Vicinamibacterales > UBA8438 > UBA8438. The sequence continues at coordinate 49,218 of JAPYUM010000015.1, read as the reverse complement.
GGTCGAGGAGATGACCTCGCCGTCGACCGAGCGCTGCATGTCGGTGACTTCTTCCGGCCGCTCGTCGATGAGCAGGACGATGAGATAGACATCGGAGTGATTGGTCGCGATGGATTGCGCGATCGACTGCAGCAGCATCGTCTTACCGGTGCGCGGCGCGGCGACGATCAGCCCGCGCTGCCCTTTGCCGATCGGGGTCATTAAATCCATGACCCGGCCCGACAGGTTGGCCGGCGTCGTTTCCAGACTCACGCACTCTTCCGGATAGAGTGGGGTCAGGTTTTCAAAAAAGATCTTGTCGCGCGCCTGTTCGGGTGACTCGAAGTTGACCGCTTCGACCTTGATGAGGGCGAAATACCGCTCCCCTTCCTTGGGTGGTCGAATTTGTCCCGAGACGGTGTCGCCCGTCTGCAGGTCGAACTTCCGAATCTGCGAGGGCGAGACGTAGATGTCGTCCGGTCCCGGCAGGTAGTTGTAATCGGGAGCTCGGAGAAACCCGAAGCCGTCGGGCAGCACTTCCAGCACGCCCTCTGAAAAAATGAAACCGCTTTGCTCGGTCTGCGCCTTGAGGATCTGGAAAATCAGCTCCTGCTTGCGCATGCCGGTCGCCCCGGCCACGTTGAGATCCTTCGCGATCTGCGTGAGCTTGCCGATGCTCATGTCCTTGAGCTCGCCGATGTTCAGGCCCGAGGACCCACGTCGATTCGACTTGGGCTTCTCGGTGGGCGGCTTCTTGTCCACCGGCGCCTCGGTCGGCGCCTTGGCCACGGCCGCCGCCTTAGGGGCAGGCTCGGTGGCTGGCGGCGCGTCGGGCTCCGCGTCGGGCTCCGCGTCGGGCTCCGCGTCGGGCGGCGGCGCCACCGCGGTGTCGACAACGGTATCGGAGGCGGACGAGCGCGTTGACGTGCGCTTTTGGTTCGTTGGCATATGAAAGGTGGTCCGGCTGGGGGTTGAAGAGATTTGGGAGGCTGTGTGTGCCCGGCTGGCGCGCCGAGTCTCAGCCCAAGTGAGAGAGGAATGAACTATTGAAAATGAGTATAGGCACGCGTCAGGCGACCTGTCAACCCACGAATTGGCGGCATGAACAGGTCAGGAATAGGAGGCTGGGCTCTCGCCAATGCCGACGATGCTGCAGTCGAGGGTGGGGTCGAGCCCGAGTGCCCGGGCGCGTGCGACGACCGCGGGCTCGTCGGCGCCCGGATTCAACCAGACCTCCTCGATGCCCTTGTCGGCGATCTCTGCCATGAGGCGGACGCCCACCGCCGGCTGCACGTAGACCGTCGCCATCGCGATCGGTCGGGGTACGTCCAGCACGGAGGCATACGTGACGAGACCTTCGATCGCTTCCCCTTCGGGATTGATCGGGATGACGTCGTATCCCTGGTGGAGAAACGCTCGCACCGCCTTGTTCCCGAACTTGCGCCGATCGCGCGATGCGCCAACGACAGCCACGACCCGAGCCATGCGTGGAGTATAGCCGCCCCAAGAGCAAGAGCGGTTCCCTGGCAAGCCGTTCGTCTGGCCAGGCGCGAGGAGAGAGCATGCAGGCGACATGTGACCGACGAAGCAACGCCGCCAGGCGGACGGATCGCCGGGAAACCGGCCCACTGTATACAATCGGTCCGTGACCGGGTCGCGTGTCGCCGTCTTGATAGGGCTGTGTGGGCTCACCTTCTTCGTGGGGCTGGGGCGGCCCGCCATCACGGACTCGGACGAGGCGTTCTACGCCGAGGCGGCGCGGGAGATGGTCGACCGCGGTGACTGGGTCACCCCGCACTACAACGACCAATACCGGTTCGAGAAGCCGGTCTTGTATTACTGGCTGGCCGCGGTCGGCTACCTGACGGTGGGGGTCGGCGAAGGGGCGGCCCGATTTCCGTCGGCGTTGGCAGGCCTGGTGCTGGTCCTCACCACCTTCGCATGCGCCCGCCGCTGGTATGACGAGCGGACGGGGCTCCTGGCCGGGGCGATCACGGCGACCAGCTTCGGATACGTGGCGGTGGCGCGTCAGGCGCTGCCGGACCTGGTCCTGGCCGCCTTCATTACCCTCGCCACCTGGACCGCCCTCGAGGCGTTGGTGGCGCCGCGTCCCCGCGGGCGGGACCGGGCCCGCCTCTGGTGGCTGGCGGCATCGGGGGTGGCGCTGGGGGCGGCGTTCTTGACGAAGGGGCCGGTCGGGGTCGCGCTGCCAGCCGCCATCGTCGGGCCGCTCGCCCTCCGGCGTCTTTGGTCGGGTGAGTCGGCCGGTGCTGGCGCCACGCGAATGCCCCGTCTCGCCGGCGACGTGGCCCTGCTGACGACGGTGTGCATGGTGGTCGCCGCGCCCTGGTTTGTGGCGATGACGTCGGTGCACGGCGTGGCCTACCTCGACCGGTTCTTTGTGGCTGAGAACCTGGAGCGTTTCGCCACCGACCGGTACAACGTGGCGCGGCCGTTCTGGTACTACGTGCCGATCGTCGTGGGTGGGCTGTTACCCTGGTCGCCCCTGATGCTGCTCTGGTGTCGGCCGGTGTGGCGGGTCCTCCAGCGTGCGCGTCAGGCCCAGCCGGTCGAGGTGTGGCTGCTCTTGTGGGCGGCGGTGCCCTTTGTGTTTTTCTCCATCTCCTTTGGCAAGCAGCCCCGCTATGTCTTGGCGGTGCTGCCACCGCTGGCGATGTTGTTGGCGCGGGCTCTTGGGCGCCGGCTATGTCTTGACGCGCCCGTGGCGCCGGTTCGGCGGGACCCACTGGTCGCCACCGCCGGTGTCTGCTCCGGCGTGATCCTGTGTGCCCTTGGCCTTCTCGTGTACCGCGCGCAGAGTCTGCTCGACGGGGTCTCGGCGACCGCGGTGCTCGCCGGCGTGGCCGGTCTGCTGGCGGCCGGCGGTAGCGTCGCGTTCGTGGCGGTGTCTCGACGGCAGCACTGGCTGCCGCGGGCGATGGTGACGGCGGCCGTGGTCTCGACGCTGGCGGTGCAATATGTGGTGCTGTCTCGGCCTGGCCCGGAGCCGGTTCAGGCCATGGCGGCCTTGGTGCGCGCGGCCGGCCCGTCGTCGCAGGCCTATGGTCGATACAGGGTGTTCGTGAGAAACCTCGTCTACTATGCGCGACGGCCGCATGTCGACCTCAGTTCCGTCGAACAGGTGGCCGCGTTCCTGGGGTCGAATGACCCGGTCTTGAGCGTGGTGACCGCCGCCGACATGGAGCAGCTACGCGCGAGCGGTGTCGTGCTGTACGAACTGGGTCGGGTCTCATATCTCAATACCGGCAACCTGAGATTGAGCACCCTCCTGTGGCCCGACCCAGGGGTGCACCTGGAGACCATCGTGTTGGTCAGTAATCGGTCTCCGGGACGCCGTCCGGCTGCCACGCCATGACCACCCCCGCGGACGTCCTGGGCCGGCACACCATCGACGGCGCACTGTCCGAACCGCTCGACGACGCCCGGATTCGCTGTGTGGCGTGTGGCCATCGCTGTCCGATTCCGGACGGTGCGTGCGGCGTGTGCAAGGTGCGCTACAACGAGGGGGGGCGCTTGCGGGTGCCCTGGGGATACGTGGCGGGCGTGCAGTGCGATCCGATCGAGAAGAAGCCGTTCTTTCACGCCTACCCGGGGGCGCTCGCCTATAGCTTTGGCATGCTCGGCTGCGACCTGCACTGCGCCTATTGCCAGAACTGGGTGACCTCACAGGCACTCCGCGACCCCGACGCGGTGAGTGCGCCCGATCGGCGCACCCCGCAAGATCTGGTGTCCGACGCCCTCCGCCATGGGGCGCGCGTGATGGTGAGTACCTACAACGAACCGCTGATTACCGCCGAGTGGGGGGTGGCCGTCTTTCGGGCGTCGCGCGCGGCCGGGCTGGCCACCGCGTTCGTGTCCAACGGCAACGGGACACCCGAAGTGGTCGAGTATCTGCGGCCCTGGGTCGACCTCTATAAGGTGGATCTCAAGGGGTTCAACGACCGGCACTATCGGGAACTGGGGGGGCGGCTGGATCCGATTCTCGACACGATTCAGCGGGTCCATGCCTCCGGCATGTGGCTGGAGATCGTCACGCTCCTGATTCCTGGGTTCAACGACGATGAGGCGGAGTTGCGCGACCTGACACAGTTCATCGCCGGCGTGTCTCCAGAGATTCCCTGGCACGTCACGGCGTTCCATCGAGACTACAAGATGCGCGGACCGAGGGATACGACCCCGGAAATGCTGCGACAGGCGGCCGACATCGGACGCCGATCGGGATTGCGGTTCGTCTACACGGGGAATCAGCCGGGTCGGGTCGGCGACCTCGAGCACACGGTGTGTCGATGCGGGGCTCGGGTGGTGGAGCGCGACGGCTTCCGAGTGGTGCGCTACGCGCTCACGCCCGACGGCGCGTGTCGGGCCTGCGGAGTCGCCATTCCCGGGCGATGGGACCGAAGTCCTAGCCCGCAGCTGACTGAGCGACCCTTCATACCGCGATCGCACGGCTAAAGCCGTGCGCCACCGAGCCTGAACGATCGCGAAGGGTCAGGCTTAGGACAGGAAGCGTTGGATACGCGCCCAGGCGTCACGGAGCTGGTCCATCGACGCGGCGTAGGACAGTCGGAGAAACCCGGGAGCGTCAAATGCTTCTCCCGGCGTCACCGCCACGTGGGCCTCGTTGAGCAGCGCCAGCGCCAGATCCGATGACGTGCGTGGCCCATCGAGAGACAACAGGTCGGACACATCCGGGAAGACGTAGAATGCGCCCGCCGGGCGTGTCACGCGGAACCGTTCGTCGGCCGTGATCCAGTCGACCAGCGCATTGCGGCGCGTTCGATATTCGTCGCGCATGGCATCGACACAGGTCTGGGGACCGGTGAGGGCGGCGATGACCGCATGCTGCGTGATTGATGTGGCGTGCGATGTCGAGTGGCTTTGCACCGCATTGCAGGCCGCCGCCACCGCGGACGGCGCGAGCACCCAGCCGCATCGCCATCCGGTCATCGCGTAGCTCTTGGACGCCGATCCCACGAGGACGGTCTGCTCGGGGACGTGGTCCGCGAGCACGCGCGGCAGGTTGTGCGGCGTGTCGTCGTAAATCAGTTGCTCGTAGCACAGGTCCAGAATGATCCAGATCGGCTGGCCGACGACGCCCTCTGCCAGCCGGCCGAGCTCCGACTCACGCATGATGGCGCCGGTCGGGTTGCCGGGACTGTTGAGCACGATGCCCCGCGTGCGGGGCGTGATCGCCTCGAGCAGCGTCTCGGCTCGCAGCTCGAAACCGTCTTCGGTCGACGTGCGCACGCGGACCGCGTTGGCTCCGGCGAGATGAATCTGCTCGACGATGGAGGGCCATCCCGGCACATGCGTAATCACCTCGTCGCCCTCACCGAACAGCGCCATTGCGACGTTGGAGAGGCCCTGCTTGCCACCGGACGTGACCACGATCTCGGCCGGGGTGAACTCGACCCCGTAGCGACCGCGGTAGTGGGCGGCGATGGCGTCGCGGAGCGGCGCGATACCGGGGCCGGCCGTGTATTTCGTCTGCCCCGCGGCGATCGCGTCCACCGCGGCCGCGCTGACGTGCGCCGGCGTCGGAAAATCGGGCTCGCCGGCGCCAAGATCAATGACGTCCACCCCCTGTCGACGCAGCGCCTCCACCGCGAGCAGCACCCGCTGCGTCTGGGAGGCCGAGACGCGGTCGAGCCGACGGGCGAGCGCGAGGCTCTCAGGCACGATGTCCCGCCTGCTCGGTCTTGTCGGCGAGTCGCGTTTCCACCAGGTCCGGAACCAGGCCGGTCACGGAGCCGCCGAGGGCGAAGATTTCCTTCACCAGATGCGAACTGACGTACGTGTAGGACTCGGCCGGCATCATGAGCACCGTCTCGAGCGACGCACTCAAACGACGGTTCATGAGGGCCATTTGCATTTCGGCCTCGAAGTCAGAAATGGCGCGCAGTCCCCGGACGATGACGTCGGCCTGTCGACGTTTGGCGTATTCGACCAACAGGCCCTGAAACGAGTCGACTTCGACGCCAGGCTGATCCTTGAAGACCTCGCGGGTCATCTCTAGTCGTTCCTCGACCGTAAAGAAGGGAGACTTGGCGGGATTGACGAGGATGGCCACGACGATGCGGTCGAAGATGGCGGCACCGCGTTGAATGATGTCCACGTGGCCGTTCGTGAGCGGATCGAAGGTCCCGGGGTAGACGGCCACCCGACCGGCGCTGGTTGCCATATGTTTTCACTCCGTGAGTGCAGTGGAATCGTCGACGGGTCCGAAGAACTCAAGCACGCTGTGCCCCGCGCGGACCTGCCGCAATGATGCCAAGCCAGAGACCGGCGTCAGGTCCGCGCGTCGTGCACGCTCGAGGACCAGGAGCCCACCTGGGGCCACGCGTGTCGCGGCTGCGGACAGTATCGCATCGATGTCCGGCGCGCCATAGGGGGGATCGAGCAGGATCAAGTCGTAGGGTGCGGTGTCGCGATGAAGTGCCCGCGGCAGCTCACCGCGGCGGATCGTGCTGCGGTCTTCCAGCTCGCAGTGGCTGACGTTGCGTCGAATCAAAGCCACCGCTCGAGCATCCCGCTCGACGAACACGACATGGGCGGCGCCTCGGCTCAGGGCTTCGATACCCACGGCGCCGGTGCCCGCGCAGCCGTCGAGCAGCCGGACGCCCTCGATGCGGTCGCCCAACACATCGAATAGCGTGCCGCGGAGCCGGTCCGACGTTGGTCGGAGGCCCGGCCAGTGCGGCGAAAACAGCCGACGGCCTTTGCAGTTTCCGGCAATCACGCGCATGCTGCTGTCATCAGCCGACGCCAGCCAGCCCGAAACGACGGGTCCAGGCGTCATCGAGTTTCGCCAAGACCGGCTCGGGGATACCGTCGGACCCGAGCGCGGCCTCGGCTTCCGCGCGGGCCGTCTCCATCACGTCATGGTCCCGAATCAGGTGGGCGACGCGCAAGGTCGGCAACCCGGACTGGCGCGTGCCGAGCATCTCACCTGGCCCGCGCAGCTGCAGGTCTTCCTCCGCGATTTCAAACCCGTCGGTGGTCCGCGCCAGCGCCCGCAAGCGCGCCCGGGCGGTCTCGGTCAGCTTGCCCTGGTAGAGCAGTCGGCAATACGACTGGTCCGCCCCACGCCCGACGCGACCCCGTAGCTGGTGTAGCTGGGCCAGCCCGAATCGCTCGGCGTGTTCGACCACCATCACGGTGGCGTTCGGCACGTCGACGCCCACCTCGATCACGGTGGTCGCCACCAGCAGATCGATCGCGCCGGCCGCGAACCGGCGCATGACCCCTTCGCGCTCGTCCGACTTCATGCGCCCATGGAGCAGGCTGACCACATAGTCCGAGAACACGGTGGCCAAGGTCTCCGACATGGCGGTGGCGGCTTTCAAGTCCATCTTTTCCGAGTCTTCGATGAGCGGATAGACGACGTACGCTTGTCGTCCCTTTTTCAATTGACGCCCGAGGAAGTCGTACACGCCCTGACGACGGGCTTCCGGCACGACGGTGGTCTTGATCGGTTGCCGACCTGGTGGGAGATCACGAATGACCGACACGTCGAGATCGCCGTAGCTGGTCAGCGCGAGCGTGCGGGGAATCGGGGTGGCCGTCATCACCAACACGTCAGGTAACGCACCCTTGTCTCGCAGGGTCGCCCGCTGCAGCACGCCGAAGCGGTGTTGTTCGTCGATGATGACCAGGCCCAACTCACGGAACCGCAAGTTCTGTTGGACCAGCGCATGAGTGCCGATCACCAGGTTGGCGTCCCCGCGCTCCAATGCTAGCCCGGCCTCTCGCCGCGCTTTCGCGCCTGAGCCGCCGGTGAGCAGTATGACGCGGAACCTGGACGTCGACAACAGCGGTGCAATTGACAGGTAGTGCTGTTCCGCTAGCAGCTCGGTTGGCGCCATCAGCGCAACTTGCAGACCGTTCTCCATCGCGACGAGGGCGGCGAGCAAGGCGACGATGGTCTTGCCGCAGCCAACATCTCCCTGTAGCAACCGATTCATCGGTTGAGGACGGCACAGGTCCTCGACGATGGTCCGAAGCGCCTCTTTTTGCCCGGGGGTCAGCCGAAACGGCAACACGGAGAGCGCTGACCGTCGGACCCGGTCATCGACCCGCAGGACGCGCGGCTTGCGCTCCGCCTGCCGTTCACGCCGACGCAGCGCCAGCCCGAGTTGAAACAGAAAGAGCTCCTCGAAAATCAGACGGAGCTGAGCCGGCGTCCGGAACCGATTGAGCGTGTCGAGCTGTGTCTCCGGCGCCGGGAAATGGGCGCCCCACAGCGCCTCCCGCCGCCCTGGCAGGCTATGGCGCGCCCGAACGGCGTCCGGCAACGGGTCGTCGAGCTGTGGCGGCAGCCGTTTCAACGTGTCGAGCACGAGCCGCCGCAGATGTCCGGTCGCCAGCGACCCGATGCGCTCGTAGACCGGCACTATGCGGCCGGTGTGATTGTGGTCCTCATCGTCATCATCGGACTGCGTGTCGGACGCGACCACCTCGTACTGCGGGTTCGACAGACGCAGCCCGCCGGGGGTCCGGTACTCGACCTTGCCGTACAGCGACACGCGTTGCCCGGGTTTCAGTACATCCTGCAGAAATGGCTGGTTCATCCAGACGACGCGGAAGAGACCGGCGTCATCGCGTACGAGTATCTCGAAAATGGTGAAGCCACGCCGCCGCGTGCGGCGGAGTCCGGCGCTGACCACTTCGCCGCACAGGGCGGCGGATTCTCCTGCTTTGAGGTCGGTGGACCGCTGGAGCTGGCTGCGATCCTCGAACCGGATCGGAAACCGGTGAAGGAGGTCGTCGAGCGTCCGCACCTCGGCCTGTTGGAGCTCGCTCGCTCGCCGGGGGCCGATGCCTTTCTGGAACCGGAGTTCCTGGTTGAGCAGATGGACGGGCGCGGGGTCAGCGTTCGGGGGCACTGGTCGCTGGGTCACCGGGCTATTGGGTCACTGAACAATGACCGCCCGGCCTGGGGCCTGTCTGAGCTCCGTGATGCCGTATGGCAGGGGGATCGGCTGGTCGAGCTGGGTGCCCTGCGGGTTGTCCGCGGTACGGGTGAAGTACCCCACCAGCTCTTGCAACACCTGCACCGGCATCGAAACACGATTGATCGTGATCCGCTCAATCTTCACCAGTGCTGCCCCGTTAGACGCCGATACCGTTCCGCTCACGAACACCGGCAGGCGTCCGCCCAGATACGACAACGGGTCGAGCCACGTCCGCGAGCGCTGCTCCCGGATCGCGTCCAGATTGATGACGGCGTCGACGGTCACCTGGAGATCGTCGAGGATGCGAATGATCGGGTCGGTGAGGCCGTCGGGCATTTCGGACGCACCCTGAAAACGGAAATAGGCGTTGATTTCGGGCTCCAACAGTGTCGTGAGACGTGGCTCGTCGGCGGCGGTGATCGCATAGCCGAGGATCGCGTCGAGCTTCTGCTCGAGCCGGGCCCCGAGCTCCTCGGTGAACGTATCTGGGGCTTGCGCCCACGCGGGCGCGGCCACCGAGGCCACGCCGAGGCCCACCATCGCCAGCCGGCTGATCCACCGTTGCCCGGATGCCGTACTAGTGAGACACACCCGCCAGATTGTCACACCACACAGTATACAAGTGGTCACCGGGTCTGATTGGGGCGCTGTCGACGTGGCTGGGTCTGTCCGCCGCGGGCGTTGCGCGCGCGCATCAGCAGTTCCATTTGCCGTCGCTCCATACGCAGCTCGAAGCTTCTGAAGCGGACGCGTTGTCGCACGTCCAGGACGGCGTCGACATCGGCGTAGGCGGCACGAACCGACGTGGTGGCTCGCGTGCGGTGCTCGTCCAGGGCCTGCAGGCGAGTCTCGAGTTCGCGGTCGCTGGCGTCGTCGCGTGTGGCCAGCTGCTGCAGGGTGCGGAGCTGTCGCTGCTCTTGCTGTTGGTTGCGGCGGCGTACGTCCTGCAGCCGTTTCAGACTGGAGACAAACGGTGCGAACTGCGCGTCTGTCAACGACAACGCGTCTTGCGCCTGCACCAACACGAAGGCATCGAACAACTGCTGGATCTCAGCCGGGCTGAAATCGGGGCCGATCTGTGGTGCGCGCTGTGCCCCCGCGCTCCCACCGACGAGGAGCAGCGTGACCGCCATGACGACGGTCCGAGCCATCGAGCGGAGCCGATCCCGGACCTGGACCGGAAGCTGACTCAAGACGTCTCCACGGAGCGATCACCCATCTCTGATTCGAGGAGCCGCCTCAGCTCCTCGCGTTCAGCCCTCGACAACTCGAAGACGGCCCGCTCGGCGGCGCCGTCGGTGACGAACAGTGCGGCCCGGTCGTCTTCGTCGTCCCACGAAGTCGTGTCCGTCATCAGCAACAGCATCGCCCACCCGGGGTCGGCCGCCGTGGAGACCGCGCCCGGGTCTCCGCCGCCGGGTTGACCCGCCTGCAGGTCCTCCCCTGCGACGGCGACATCGCCCAATGGCGCGGATGGCATCTGTCGATCGGTCGCATCCCGCGACCGCGAGGAGAGTCCGACCCCAATCGCGAGGCCGACGATCAGCGACGCCGCCAATGACGGTCCAAGCCAGGGCCACATCAACGAGAGTCTGGCCCGGTCCAGCCACCTCGGCTCCCGGTCCACGGCCTGTTCGAGGGCCCGGCTGACTCGCCGCGGAAAGTGCGTCCAAAACAACGGTGACGGTTCCGGGACCTCGCCGGCTGTCGCCCACAGGTCGTCAGCATCGTCGCCGGCGCCGTCAGCGGCGTGGGCCGTGACCATCGGCCGCAGGTCGGCCAACTGGTCCGCACAGGCCACGCATCGGTCGACGTGGGCCTGGACGGCGGGCCGATCCACGCCCTCCGCCAGATCGACGAGTTCGTCGGGGCTGGCGTGTCTCACGACCCGCCCTCCTCCGCTTGGCGCCGCGCTCGCTCGGGAGTGCGCATGTCCTCGGGGCCAAGGAGTCGACGGAGATTCCCCATGGCGTGAAAAAAGTTCGCTTTGACGGCACCGACCGAGCTCCCCACGATGCTCGCGATCTCCGCGTGGGGAAGCTCGTGATAGACCCGTAGAATCACCACCGCGCGTTGTCGCGGCGGCAGGCGCGCGATACTGCGTCGCAGCCGGAGGGCGCGCGCACTCTGGTCGAGACGCTCGACGGGGTCGACGCCCCGCTGGTCCGCGGTGCGATCGGTCTCCAGGGGCTCGGTCATCGGGCGTTTCAGACTGACCCGATTCAGACAGAGGTTGACACCGATACGATACAACCAGGTTGACAGCGACGATTTGGAGCGGAATGACGCCAGCCCCCGATGTGCGCGCAGAAACACCTCCTGCGAGAGGTCTGCCGCATCTTCGTGGTTGCCCATGAAGCGAAAGCACAGGCGATACACGGCCCGTTGGTGCAAATGGACGAGCAGATCGAACGCTCCCGGACTGCCGGCCAGGCATCCCCTCACCAACTCTGGATCAGTGCGGTAGCGGGTGGCGCCGGTCGAGATCAGATCGGGGGTTCCGGACAACACGTCACGCCACCGTGTTTCCGCGGCCGATCCTGCCGCACTGTGTGATGCCATCCTCTCTCCGCCGGTGATTGTCGCGGCGTCCTACCGCTCGTATCTCCATTAGACCGCGCCGGTGTTCGAAGGTTACACCGTGCGGCGCCCGCCCGATACCACCCGCGCGACTTCGCTCCGGGTCGGGAGGCCGCTCCGCGCGCCAAGCTGCCGACAGGAGAGGGCGGCGACCGCATTGGCGTAGGTCAACACCGAGTCGACCTGCGGGTGCGATCCGGCGGCGAGCCAGCCGGCGATGAAGCCGCCTCGAAACGCATCGCCGGCGCCGGTCGAGTCGACGACGGACACCTCGAATCCAGCCGTCCGAATCTCCTCGCCGGCGACGAGGGCCAGGCTGCCCTGGCGTCCCAGGGTCGCGCACAGGAGCCTCGGCGTGAACCGAGTCGCCAGGGACCTCAGCGCCGCGCCGAGACCCGCGGCCCCGGTGAACGCCTCGGGAAACGCGGCGGAGGTGATGATGATGTCGATCTCTGCCAGCAGGGCGTCCCGATCAGGGCCTGTCGCATCGATATCGAGCACGGTCGGAATCCCGGCATCGCTGGCGCACCGAGCCGCGTGGATCGCCGCAGCGGGTTGATGGGCGTCGACGAGCACGACACGCCCGGCCGCCACCACCGCTGGGGCCAGATCGGCAGGTGTCAGATCCAGCGCGGACTCTCGGCTCCACAACACGGTGCGTCGGCCCTGGTCGTCAACCACGATGACCGAGACAGGCTGGGACCCCGAGGCGGTCTCGCACGCTGACAGGTCCACGCCGTCGCGCTCGAGCGCGGCGCGCGCCGTCCGGCCGCGTTCGTCGCGGCCGAATCGTCCGACGTACCGGGTGCGCCAGCCGAGTCGGGCGCAGGCCGCCAGCGCCGTGGCCGTTTCGCCGCCGGGGAGCTCGGTGTACGACCGAAGCCGGCGCTTGCTGTCGGGGCCGGGATAGTCATCGACCACCGCGACCAGGTCGACCGTATTGACGCCGACACCAACGACGTCGAATGGTGCTGATTCGGTCCCGCCGAGTGCCACGGGTATGTCCACGACGGCGATGCTATCAAAGCTGGTTGATCTTCGCCTTTTCTTTGCATACTATCGGCGTGGCGTGCGGTGTGCACACCGCGCCCAGGCAAGGAGGCCGGATGCAACCGCTCACGAAGCGCCAACGAGAGATCTTGGATTACTTGAACGAGTTCATTGAGGAGCACGGCTACGCACCCAGCCTCGAGGAGATTGGCCAGCGATTCGGCCTGTCTTCGCTCGCGACGGTGCACAAACATCTGACCAATCTCCAGGACAAGGGCTTTATCCGCCGAGCCTGGAATCGGAGTCGATCGGTCGAGCTCGTGGCAACCCGTATGGGCGCCCGGGCGCTCGACCTGCCGCTGTTGGGCTATGTCGCGGCCGGGGTGCCCATCGAAGCGGTGGTGAGTGCCGAGACCGTGGCCGTGCCCGAGGACATCTGCGGTGCGCGAGACACCTACGCGCTTCGCGTGCGGGGCGATTCGATGATCGATGAGCAGATTCGCGATGGGGATCTGGTGGTGGTCGAGGATCGGCAAGTGGCGCGCAACGGCGAAATGGTCATCGCGCTGCTCGATGGTTCGGACGTGACGCTCAAGAAGTTCTATCGCGAGGATGGCCACATCCGCCTGCAGCCGGCCAACGACGCCGTCGCGCCCATCGTCGTGTCTGCCGATTCGGTCGTCGTGCAAGGGGTGGTCGTCGGGGTCATGCGAAGATACTAGTCATGAACGAACGCAAGCAGATCAATTTCACGATTATGCCGGACGAGACCTCCACCGAGCCCCGGACCTACGCGAACTTCTGCGCGATCTCGCATACCCCTTTTGACTTCACCTTGACCTTTTGCGAGGTGCTGCCGCCGACCGAGGATGAGGTTCGGGAGGCCGCCGCCCAGCGGGTGCTCAAGGCGCCGGTTCGGTCCCGCGTCGTCGTGCCGATGGCCTTTGTGCCGAACCTCATCAACGCCCTGCAGGAACACCTGCGCGCCTGCACCGAGTCCGGGGGCAGCCCAGGCTGGAACAAGCCAGCCGTGCATTGAGGTTTTCAGCGACCTGCTAGGGTATTGGTGTGCACGCCAAGCGGTCCATACCCGCGCCGCCGCATTCGGTGGCGGTAACTCGCCGGATCCTGCGTCGCCTCGAACGTCATCATCCGGCCGCGTCCACGGAACTGACGTTTCTGAACGCGTTCGAGCTTCTGGCGGCGACGATCTTGTCGGCACAGTGCACCGACGAGCGGGTGAACCAGGTCACGCCGGGGTTGTTCGACCGCTACCCGACGCCGGCCGCCTTGGCGCGGGTCGAGCCGGAAGATCTCGAGGAGCTGATCCGATCAACGGGCTTCTTCCGGGCCAAGTCCCGATCGCTTGTCGGTATGGCGCGGGCCTTGGTGGATCGTCACGGGGGGGCGGTGCCAGCGGATCTGACGGCACTGGTGGCGTTACCGGGCGTCGGCCGCAAGACGGCCAACGTCGTGCTGGGCCACGCGCTGGGCGTGCCTGGCCTGCCGGTTGACCGTCACGTGCTCCGGGTCGCCAACCGGCTGGGCATCGCGCACTCCAACGACCCGGTCGTCGTGGAGCATCAGTTGGGCGCCGCCATCCCGCCGGCACGTTGGACGCTGGTGTCGGACACGCTGATTCTTCACGGCCGCCGTATTTGCAAGCCCCGACCGCAGTGTGATCGCTGTTTGGCGCGAGACGACTGCCTGCACCGCAGGTCGAGCGCCTCCGGCGCGGCGCCGTCGCCGCGCCGACCCCAGGTGGGCGCGAAGAAGCGATGACGCATGACCGGTTCGCGCGTCTCGCGGACGACGCGGTGGCGCGCATTCCCCAGAGATTTCGCGATGCGATGCGCAACATCGCGATCATCATCGATGATCTGCCGGACCCCGAGGTGCTCGAGCAACTCGGGGTCGAGCCACCGGACACGCTGTTCGGGTTGTACGAAGGGGTCCCGCTGCCGGAGCGCCAGTGGGACCACGGCAATGTGCTCCCGGATAGAATTTTCCTGTTTCGGGAGCCGATCGAGGAGGCGTCCAAGACGGATGATGAGGTCGTGGTCGCCATCGGCGAGACCCTGATCCACGAAGTCGGACACTATTTTGGACTCAGCGAAGAAGAGATCGAGGAAATCGAAGAGCACCACTGGCGCCGGCGGGCCTGACCCAGCACCCTGGAAACCGCCGATACGAAAGCGTTTCGGCCAACATTTCCTCGAGGCGGCCTGGGTCGCCAAGTTGGTCGCCGCGATTGAGCCGCGGGCGGGTGAGCTCTTCCTCGAGATCGGGGCGGGACGAGGCGAATTGACACGGCCGCTTGCCGCGGCCGGAGCCCGCGTGGTGGCGGTCGAGATTGACCGTGCCCTGGCGGCGGCGCTGGACGGGTCCTTGCCGGCCGCAGTGCAGGTGGTGACCGGCGACATCCTGGCCCAGGACCTGGCCGGTCTGATTGCGGCCGCACCCGGTACCGCGACGACCAGTGCCCGGCTGGTTGGCAACATCCCCTACAATCTCTCGGCGCCGATTCTTCGCCAACTGGTCGAAACGCAGCGCCGGGCCGACTGCTTCATCGATGCCACCCTGATGCTGCAGCGCGAGGTGGCCGACCGGATCGTGGGGTGTCCCGGCACGCGAGAGTACGGACCTTTGGCGATCTTGGTTCAGCTCGTCGCCGACGTCGAGCGCGTGCTGACGCTGCCGCCCGGGGCGTTTCGCCCGCCGCCGAAGGTGCGGTCCGCCGTCGTGAGGTTGACGTTCCGCCCCTCCCCCGTGCTGATTCGTCATCCGGCACTGTTCGACCGCTTGGTTCGGAGCCTGTTCACACAGCGTCGCAAGATGGTGCTCAACGCCGTCGCGTCGATCACGCGGTCAGTCTCCTCGATTCCGCCGCGCGTCCTGCTCGAGCGCGCCGGCGTGGCGTCCGATCGGCGGCCGGCCACGCTACATCTGGCTGAGCTGGCACGGTTGTCAGAGGTCTTGGCTGACGCCGGACCTGTGCTAGAGTAAGCCTCGTATTTTGCTTCGGTTATCCTTCCCCAGGCGTACCCAGGCGCCTGACACCGCAGGAACGGTGGCGCCGGTCTCCCCGGCGGTGTTCGTCGCGCTCCGTCACTGACCGACGGATTGACGCGCGGCGGCAATTCCTTGTTGTGACGAGTTCGTGCGTTCTTGCGCCCATCGGTGTGCGCGAGGCGATAGACCCATGTCCACATCCTCGATTGCCCCGGAGACGGGGCCTGTCCTCGACGTGATCCCGCTCGGCGGGCTCGGCGAATTCGGGATGAACATGCTGCTCGTGGCGTGGGAGGACACGGCGATCCTCATCGATGCCGGGGCGATGTTTCCCGGGCCGGAACTGCCCGGCGTTGATTTGGTCATTCCCCACCTCGAGGGACTGGCCGAGCGCGTCGGTCGGCTCACCGCCGTCGTGTTGACGCATGGCCATGAGGACCACATCGGAGCGCTGCCCTACGTGTGGCCGCTGCTGGACGGTCCGGTCTACGGGACGCCGCTCACCCTGGCGTTGGTCGGCCCGAAACTCGAAGAACATGGGTTGAACCCGGCCGACCGCCTGTGTGAGATCGCGCCCGGGGACACGGTCACGGCCGGGGCGATGGAACTCGAGTTCATCAGGGTCACCCACAGCATCCCCGACTGCGTCGCGGTTGCGATTCACACGCCGGCCGGGGTCCTCGTGCACACGGGAGACTACAAGTTCGACCAGACGCCGTTGGACGGCGAGCCGCTCGATGTCCAGCGTTTCGCGGAGCTGGGACGCAGCGGCGTGCTGGCGCTGTTCGGCGACAGCACGAATATCGAGCGCCCAGGCTTCACCGGGTCCGAGCGGGACGTCGTCCCGGGGCTGGATGAGGTCTTCAGCCACGCCACCGGCAAGATTGTGGTGGCCGCGTTTTCGTCCAGCCTGCATCGAATTCAGATCGTCGTGGATCTCGCCGTGCAGCATGGCCGCAAGCTGGTCTTCGCCGGACGCGGTGTCCTCCAGAACACCGAGATCGCCGAGCGACTGGGTCATTTGCGACTTCCGGCCGGGCTGCGAATTCGTGAAAGTGAGATCGGAGGCTACGCGGCCCGAGACATCGTGTGTGTCACGACCGGGTCGCAGGGCGAGCCGAGAGCGGCGCTCTCGCGTATCGCCGTCGACGATCATCGCCACATCGGGCTGGAGCCAGACGACGTGGTGGTGTTTTCCGCGCGGGCGATTCCGGGGAACCGCCGCGCGATCGGGCGGGTCATGGACCAGGTGGCGCGTCGTGGCGCCCAATTGGTCGATGGGGAACGTAGTCCCGTCCACGTCTCCGGTCATGGCAGTGCCGAAGAGCTCAAGTTGATGTTGTCATTGGTCAAGCCGCGCCACTTCGTCCCGATGCATGGCGAGTATCGCTATCTGGCCGAGCACGCCCGCGTGGCCGCGCGCGTGACGGGCGGACACACCACCGTGCTCCTGGCCGAAGACGGAGACGTCATCCGCCTGGCGCCCGGCCCCGGGCGGATCGAGGGACGCATCGCGACCGGTCGCGCCCTCATGGACGGGACACGGTCGGCGGAAGTCGGCGCCGATGTGTTGCGGCAGCGGCGGCATCTGGCCGCCGACGGCGTGGTGGTTCCGGTGATCGCGGTCAGCCGGGACGGGCTGGTCGAGGGCATCCCGGATGTCGTCACGCGGGGGATGGTGATCGACGCACGCACCGGCGCGCTGTTGGAGACGTTGCCGGCGATGGCGGCTGACGTCATCCGCGCGGCCGGTCCAGACCAACGAATCGACCCGGCCGCCCTCACCGAGCATGTGCGGCGCGAGTTACAGCGTGTGTTCCGCAAGCAGGCGGGCCGACGACCGCTCGTTCTACCGGTCATCATGGAGATCTAACACGTGGGTGGATCCGCACTGTCTCGACGGGTGAGCGAGTTTCTCGGCGTGGCGCTGTTCGCCGGCGCGCTGTTCTGGCTGATCGCGCTTGCGACCTACGACGCCGTCGACCCGGTGTGGTTCTTCAACACCGGTGGTCAGGAACCCCCGGCGAATTTCGCCGGGCGCGTGGGCGCGTTTCTGGCCGAACTCTCGTATCAGGTGCTCGGATTCTCTGCCTACGTGTTGCCGCTCGTCGTGGCGGGCGTCGCGTGGCACTACTTCTGGTGCCGATCGATAGAGGCCGTGTACACCAAGGTGATCGGCGTCGCGCTGACCCTCGGGTGTACCGCGTCGTTCTTGAGTCTCGCGGTTGGTGCCCCCCTCCCGGGTTCTCGGACGTTCCCCGCGGGCGGCTATGTGGGCGGCGGACTCGCCGCGGTGTTCGCCGAGTATCTCAACCGCGCCGGTTCGATCATCGTCATTCTCACCTTGCTCTTTCTCGCGCTCATCCTGACCACCCAGGTGTCGTTCGGGCTGCTCTTCACCACGACGGGAACCAAAGTGAGCCAGGGCGGGGTCCGGATGAGCCGCGCCATTCAAAACTGGTGGACCGAGCGCCGGAAGGCGCGCAAACGCCAGCAGGTGCTGCGCAAGCATCTGGATAGGACCGGCGCGTCGTCAGCGCGGACGGAGGTGCTGGCCAAAGGCGCCGGTCCACCGCCCCGCGAGAAAAGGCGACGGAAGCGCCGACCGGCTCGCGGCGCGGCCGCGCCGGCCATCTCGACCACCAACCCGGAGCCCGTGCCGCTCCCGCTGCCGGAACCGATCACCCGCACCCCGGCGGAGCGCCGCCAGGGGGCGTTTGCCTTGCCGCCCTTGTCGCTGTTGGACCCGCCGCGGGCCCAGCACAAGTTTGACGAGCGCGAACTGATGGAGAAGGCGCGGCATCTCGAGGACAAGTGCCGGGAATTCTCCGTGCAGGGCACCGTGGAGCAGATTCACCCCGGGCCGGTCGTCACGACCTTCGAGTTCAAACCGGACGCCGGCGTAAAATACAGCAAGGTGACCGGTCTGGCTGACGACCTCTGCCTGGCCATGCAGGCGGAGGCCGTGCTCATCGATCGTCTTCCCGGGAAGTCGACTGTCGGTATCCAGATTCCGAATCGGGTCCGGGAAACGATTTCGCTCCGCCAGCTGCTCGAGTCCGAGCCCTACCGGCAGTCCACGTCGAAACTGACCCTCGCCTTGGGCCGCACCATCCACGGCGAGCCGGTGGCCGGCGACCTGGCGACCATGCCGCATCTCCTGATTGCGGGGTCGACCGGGACCGGGAAGAGCGTCGGGATGAATGCGATGCTCACCAGCATCTTGTACCGGGCGACGCCTGACGACGTCCGGCTCATCATGATCGACCCCAAGCGGCTCGAGTTGGGGATGTACGAGGATATTCCACACCTGCTGACGCCCGTGGTGGTGGAGCCGAAGCTGGCCGCGAACGCGTTGCGGTGGGCCGTGCAGGAGATGCAGGAGCGTTACAAGACGCTGGCGGCGGCGGGGGTGCGAAATCTCGATCAATACAATCGCAACGTCCGCGAGCACCTGAAGCAGACGTCCTCGGCGAAGACACGCGCCGCGAAACGAACGCCGTCCGGAGACGGGGATGACGTGCCGACCACGTTGCCCGCGATCGTCCTGGCGATCGACGAGCTCGCCGACCTGATGATGCTGGTGGGGAACGAAGTCGAGGAGTCCATCGCCCGGTTGGCGCAGATGGCGCGGGCCGTCGGGATCCATCTGATTCTTGCGACGCAACGCCCGTCGGTCGACGTCATCACCGGATTGATCAAAGCGAACCTCCCCGCCCGGATCGGGTTCCGGGTGTCGTCGAAGGTGGACTCCAGAACGATTCTTGACGCCAACGGCGCTGAGCAACTGCTGGGCCGCGGCGACATGCTGTATCTGCCCCCCGCATCGTCTCGCGTCATCCGGGTGCATGGGCCCTACATCTCCGAACAGGAAACGGCGCGGGTGTGTGGCTTTCTGCGAAAGCAGGGTCGACCCATGTATGACACCGCGATCACGGCCGAAGAGAAGACGGTCGATGCCCGGGCGTTTGACAAAGACGACCTGTACGACGAGGCGGCGCGTCTGGTGGTGGCCGCCGGTCAAGCATCCATCTCCTACCTGCAGCGGCGGCTCCGTATCGGGTTCAGCCGCGCGGCTCGTCTCGTCGATATGATGGAAGCAGATGGCCTCGTCTCCCCCGGCACCGGGGGCAAGGCACGCGAAGTGCTGGTCGGCGCCGACTACTTCGAGCAGGTCGACCTCCAGCTGCGGTAGCGTCCGCTCGCTGGTTGCCCACTTCTGCGCAAAACCCGCTACAGCTTTACAGCGCTTCCGCCGATATTCCGGTTGAATCTGGTCCTCTTTCTCATGGAAGAACAGCCAATGACTCGACCATTGCCGACGCGACGGGGCGGTGCGCCTCTATTTCTGTTCCTGCTCCTGTTCTGCTCGCTCGTCGCCACCACGTCGCTGCGGGGTGCGGCCCCCGGTGATCTCTACACCGAGGCGTTGTCGCACGAGCGCGTCCTGCGCGCGCCGGCCGACACGCCAGTGAGCCTGGCCCAACTGCGGAGCGGTATCGAGCGCTATGAGGACCTCGTGCGGCAATACCCGCGCAGTGGATTCAGCGACAACGCCCTCTGGCAAGCCGCGGGTCTGGCGCTCGAGGCGTTCGAGCGGTACGGCGAACCGGCCGACCAACAGCGCGGCGAATGGCTGTTGGAGATGCTGGCGAGCGAATACCCGTCAAGTTCACTGGCGCCACGCGTGGCCACGCGTGGCGCCGCGCTGGCGCAGCCGCCCCGGACGGATGCGTTGGAGCCGGCCGGTGTAGACACGGTGAGCCTGCGGTCGGTGACCCGAGAAACGCGGTCTGATGTGGTCAGGGTCACCCTCGAACTCGAGGACGAAGTGGCCTACGTCAGCGACCACCTGGACGGTCCGGCTCGGCTGTATTTCGATTTCGATGGCACCGATGCGGTGCCGGCGTTGCTGAACTCCACCCTGCCCTTCGATGACGGTGACGTCATTCGTGAAATTCGCCTCGGTCGCCATCCCGATCAGACCACACGGGTGGTGCTCGATCTGGAAGGCGTCGAGTCCTACAGCGTGTATGCGCTCTATAGCCCCTATCGCCTCGTGGTGGATTCGGTACGTCTGCCGGAGTTCGACGCCGAAACGGCGGGAGCACCGGGTCCCGCCGACGCCGCGCCACCGGTGAACTCTCTGACGACCGACCCGGGGCCAGGGCCCGGCGTGTGGGTCGATGACGTGCCGACACCGGACGAGGTCCGACCGGTTGAATTGCCGGTCGAACCGGTGCTCGTGTCGCCGGCCGACGAGCTTGCGTGGCCTCGGGTGCATGAGCTGCTGTATCCGGAGCTCGGTTCCCCACCATCGACGCTCGCCGCGGGTGAGATCGACATCGTATCCGGCCCGGAGGGGGCGGCCGACGACGTCCCACCCGCTCCCCTGTCGATGGTGAGTCTGTCCGAGCCTCCGCATGCCGATTCGCCCATCGAGCTGCCGCGTGTCTACCGTGACCAGGTGGCCCCCGGGCTGGGTACGGCCTCGCCGGGGGTGGTGCTGACCGACGCGCCGGTCACGACCACCGGCGGGGTCTACTCGCTCGGTCGTCAGCTTGGGCTTGGGGTGTCACGCGTCGTCATCGACCCGGGCCACGGCGGGTATGACTCGGGAGCGCGTTCTGGTGACCTGTTCGAGGCGGCGTTGGTCCTCGATATCGCGGAACGGCTCGAGACCAAGCTCTTGGCGGAGGGTATCGAGGTCGTCATGACCCGACGGGGGGACGTCTATGTGCCGCTCCGAGCCCGCACGGAGCTGGCGAACCAGGTCGAGGCCGACCTGTTTCTGTCGATTCACGTGAACTCGGCCGACGACCCCGCGCTGCGTGGGATCGAAACGTATCACCTTGATTTCGCGACCGATCCGACTGCGCAGGCCGTGGTAGCGCGCGAGAATACGGCGTCCGGCGAGCAGATGCACGACCTCCCCGACCTGGTCCGCTCCATCGCCATGGACAACAAGGTCAACGAGTCGAGCGTTCTGGCCGCGCTCGTGCAGCGGAATCTGATGGCGGGGGTGCGAGAGGTCCGCCCGGACGTTACGGACCTGGGGGTGAAGCAAGCGCCCTTCATGGTGCTGATCGGGGCCACCATGCCCAGCGTGCTGACCGAGGTCTCGTTCCTCAGCAATGAAGAAGCGGCGGCGTATCTCGTGACCGGCGAATACCGGAATCAGATCGCCGACGCCCTGTTTTCGTCCATCGTGAGCTATCAGACGTCGCTGAAACCGACCAACCGCCTCGCCGCGAACGACGATAACTAGATTTTCCGACGAGGCGCCCGTCTGGCTGCTCCCTCCTTGCGCCTAGCCACACAGACGCGACCTTTTCAGACGGGGCTGCGCCCCGAAGCCCCTGAGAGCCCCGCTCTGCGTCCGCGAGGCGCGCATGTGCGCGCCTCGGATTACAGATCCGGAAGCGACGCCAAAGGCGAACGCTTCGCTCCCTCGCTCGCCCCGGGGGTTTCCTGGCAAGCCGTTCGTCTGGCCAGGCGCGAGGAGGGAGCATGCAGGCGGCATGTGACCGACGAAGTAACGCCGCCAGGCGGATGGATCGCCAGGAAACCTCAGTTGGAGTGTAGGTGCAGGGTGGTGGCGGATGGCTCCGCTCCCTCCGGACTTGACGCGCGCCGGTGTCTCAGCAGGATCAGGCCACCGGCGAACAGCACGGCCAGGACGATCGCGACCCCCGCGATGACTCCGATAAAGCCAAAGGCGCCCGTCAATACGTCCATGACGGTGATTTCTTCGGTCGCCGGCGGCGCGGATGCGACTTCGATGATGATCGGGCTTAGCGGCTCTTGGAGCATCGGGCCGATACTACTACAGACCTCTGGCTACGACCCTGGAGGTCGCAGGTTCGAATCCCCCAGGGCGCACCAGGTCGAGACCGAAGGCGAACCACAAGGCCGTGGACGATTCATGCACAATGCGCATTAGGACCCTGACCAGAATGAAGTTGCCATTCTGGCCGCCGATGCCTATCACTCACACCTATGCGCTGACGCTCATCGCGGTGTTCGCCCTATCGGGCCACAGTGGGACGACCGCGGTCTCGCCTGGCGGCATCGAACACGCCGCGCAGACCGATGTGCACATCGGCGACCGGCCTGCGTTCGACGCCCCCCGTAGATCGAGCACGTGCCGACGACGAGGTCGAAGAGCACGGAAGCCTCGGTTGGAGCCGCCGGAACGAACGAGAGGTGGCGCTTGTAGTCGACCGACAGCGACGCATCGTGGAGCACGTCGGTGAAGACCCGGACTGCTTCGGCGCCTCATCACCCGTCCGCGTCTCGTGCCAACGCAAACGGCAACTCGGTTAACAAGCGCACGCCGACGCCGCTCGCACCCTTGGCGTGAGAGGGGGTTGCCATCTCGTACCACGCGGTGCCCGCGATATCGAGATGGGCCCACGGGAGTTCGCCCGAGAACGCCTTCAGGAACATCGCGGCGGTGATGGCACCGGCGGCTCGCCCGCCGATGTTCGCCAGGTCCGCGGTCTCGCTCTTGAGTTGGGTGGCGTAGGCATCGAGCGCCGGGAGGGGCCACACCTGCTCTCCGGTGGTATCAGCCGCCCGGCGCACTGTGTCCACCCAGGCTGACGGCACGCCGACGAGACCGCTGGCGTGGTGACCCAATGCCACAACCACCGCCCCGGTCAAGGTCGCGATGTCGACCAGATGGGTGGCGCCCAACCGCTGGGCCAGGGTCAAGGCATCGGCCAGCACCAGTCGACCTTCGGCGTCGGTATTCAGCACCTCAACGCTCATTCCGTTGGCCGCGGTCAGCACGTCACCCGGGCGGATCGCGCGCCCATCCGGCATGTTCTCCGCCGTCGGCACGATGCCGATGACCCGTATCGGAGGCGCCAGTTGTCCGATCGCACGCATCGCGCCCAGCACGGCCGCGCCCCCGGCCATGTCCCGCTTCATCAGGTCCATGGCCGCGGCCGGCTTGATGGAAATGCCGCCAGTGTCGAAGGTGATCCCTTTACCCACGAGCGCGAGCACCGGGCCGGGCGCCGCGTCCTCCGGTTCGTACTTCATCACGATGACGCGCGGTGGCTCGGCGCTGCCCTGGGCGACCCCTTGCAGGAGGCCCATCCCCTGCGACGCAATCGCGGCTTCGTCCAGAATCTCGACCGTCGTTCGGGGGCCGCTGACCAACTCGATGGCCCGGTCGGCGAACACCCGCGGCGTAAACAGGTTGCCCGGCTCATTCGCCAGTTCCCGAGCCAGGTTCGAACACTCGGCCAGGATGGCGCCGCGCTCAGCGTCGGTCTGGTCCTGCTGGTCCACGGACCCGTCGAGGGCGAGGGTCAGCTCGGCCAGCGGAGGTGTCCCGGTATCTCGGGTCTTGAACCGCGTGTCGCGAAATGCGCCCAGCAGGACGCCCTCGACCACGGCTTGCGTGATGCCGGGCGCCTGGCACCCGGGTGGACACCAGACGACCAGCCGGGTGGCGGCCCGGTCCCGCGCGGCCATCCCCGCCGTGGCGGCCACGGTCCGTGCCACCGCCGCGTCGTAGTGCTCGCGTGGGCCGGCGCCCACCAGCAAGACCCGTCGGGTGCGCCACGTGGTGTCGATCACATCGGTGAGAAACCGTTCGTGGAGCTTGCCCGTGCACTCGCCCGACGCTCGGGCTCGGCTGAGGGCGCCGCCGACGGCGAGATCCAATGGTCCGAGGTCCTCCGCATCATCGTCGCCGCCGCGTGCGTCGTCAGGCAAGAAGACCGGTGCGCACAGCATGTCAGCGTCGATGGTGTCGAGACCCTCGGCGCGACAGCGCACGAGCGGGGCGGCGGTGGTCGAATGCATCGGCGGATTATAGCGTGACGCCGAGCCTCAGCCTGGTGACTTCGGCGGGCCCGATCTACAATCAAATCGTGAGTCTGTATCGAAGTCTCGGGGCCGCGGGCGTTGCCGTGGTGGCCGCTTGCCTTGGCGGCGTCGCCTGGTTGCCAGCCGACGTGCGGGCCCAGGATGGCGAGCGCCCGGAGCTCCAGCTGCGGGCCCGTCCCAATCTGGCGTTCCCGCCGGCGGAGATCGTCTTCACGGGACGTCTGCGTGGCGGGGCTGACGACGATGAGCGGTACTACTGCGTCAGCGCGGAGTGGGACTGGGACGACGGCACGGTCTCGGAGAGCATCTTCGACTGTGACCCCTACGAGCCCGGCGTGAGTGAGATTCGTCGCCGGTTCTCGCGACGACATTCCTTCGACCGCGGGGGCCGGTACGAAATTCGGCTCACCCTGAAGAGCGGCGATGAGGTCATCGACAGCACACGCACGGGTCTCACGATTCAAGGCGAGTAAGGACCTCGGGCACGATTTGCAACGGAAGCTCCCGCAGCCGGCCGGCTGACAGACGGAACGCCTTCACCGCCCCGGTGACCGGCGACACGATCAGATAGAGGAACTCGGCGCCCGAGGCGTCCCGGTCGTCCGCGGCCGACGCGGTGGGCGACGACGTGGGGTGGGAATGATAGGCGCCGATCACCGTGCGTCCGTTCTGCCGGGCGGTTCGGATGGCGGCGAAGTGATCCGCCGGATCCACGAGATACCGGGTCGGGCTGCGCCGCAGGTTGCGCGCCGGGACGCTGGACACGACGCACACAGACGTGTCTGACGTCCCGGACCGCGTGCGAGCGCTGGGTGTGGGCCCGACCAGGAGTCCACAGCATTCATCAGGCGCGGCGCGGCGGGCGTGGTCGAGCATGTCCCGGAGAATCGCCGCCGGGAGGCACACGCGGATCACGGGTCACGACGGGGTGGGCGCACCTTCACCAGCCTGGCGCGCCAGTCGCCGGCCGAGTCGAACACCCGGTCCACTTCGGTGGTCGAGTCCAGGCCCTGGCGCAGCACCCGCAGCTCGTCAATCAACAGATCGAGCGCGTCGCCGATAGCATCGGCATTCGAGCGGCAGATATCGCGCCAGATGTCGACCGGGCTGGAGGCCAGGCGGGTCGAGTCGAACAGACCGCGTCCCGTCAGCGCGAGACCCCGCTCCCCCGCTCCGCTGCCGACCACATGCATGAGCGCGCTGGCGGTCAACTGCGGGAGGTGGCTGACCAGGGCGAGGAGGCGGTCGTGCTCGGCCGGCGCCATGATGTGCGGCTCGGCGCCCAGCGCGCTGGCGAATCCACACAGCCGCTCGAGCGTGGACGAGGCACTCTCGCCGTCGGGGGTAAAGAGCCAGGGACGTTTCTCGAACAGGTCGGGGCGCGCATGCTCGATCCCACCACGCGGGGCACCGCCCAGTGGGTGGCCGCCCACGAACGTAAATCGGGAGGGCAGCGGCCGAGCCGCCTCCACCGTGGTCCGCTTGGTGCTCCCGACGTCCGTGACCACCGCCGGCGTGGTCACATGCTGATCCAGCTCAGCCAGCATGTTGATGTTCTGTTCGACCGGCGCGGCCAGAATGACGAGGTCGGCCTCGGCCATCACGACCGGGTCCTCGGCGGCGACATCGATCGCATGCAGCACCATCGCCTTTTCCAGCACGTCCTTGCGGTCGACGCCGATCACCAGCGCGGACGGCCAGACCTGTCTGACGGCGAGTGCAATCGAACCACCGATGAGGCCGAGCCCCACGATGGCCACCTTGTCAAACAGCGGCGGTGACCCGTGGCCGGCTCCCGGCTGAATGACCGGCAAGATACGAGGCGGATCCGACATGCGACGCGTGCTCCTTGGTGTCAGCCGCCCCTAATGAGCGGTTTCGGTCGACCGTGCGTGCGGCGCCGCCCAGCTCCGGCTGGCCACCGGGTCGAGACAGATACTGCGACCAATGGCCGGGGCGATAATGCGGAGCTCCGCCATCAGCCGGTCGAACTGTGTGGGGAAAATGGACTGCGCGCCGTCGCTCAGGGCGTGGTCCGGGTCCGGGTGCACCTCGATAATCAGGGCGTCGGCGCCGGCCGCGAGCGCCGCCCTGGCCATCGGCGCCACCTTGTCGCGCAGCCCGGTGCCGTGGCTCGGGTCGGCGACCACCGGCAAATGACTCAATTTCTGCACGACCGGAATGGCCGAGATGTCCATCGTGTTCCGCGTGTAGCCCTCGAAGGTGCGAATGCCCCGTTCACAGAGCATGACGGCGGAGTTGCCCCCGGCCAGAATGTACTCCGCCGAGAGCAACCACTCCTCGATGGTGGCGGAGATTCCACGTTTGAGGAGAATCGGCGTGCGGCTCTGGCCCAGTTCTCGCAGCAAGGTGTAGTTCTGCATGTTCCGGGCGCCAACCTGGAGAATATCGGCGTATCGTGAGACCAGTTCGATCTGGCTGACATCCATC
Organism: Vicinamibacterales bacterium; assembly: GCA_029940535.1. Lineage (GTDB taxonomy): Bacteria > Acidobacteriota > Vicinamibacteria > Vicinamibacterales > UBA8438 > UBA8438. The sequence goes on along the minus strand of JAPYUM010000015.1, from coordinate 22,387 downwards.
ACCTCCGAGACGACTTTCAGCCCTTCAGCGTCCGCCGCCGCGCGCATCATCCGCAGCCCCACTTCTCCGAGTCCCTGGAAGCTGTAGGGAGAACTGCGGGGCTTGAACGCGCCGCCGCGCAGGACCTTGGCGCCCGCGTTCTTCACCGCGACCGCGGAGGCGGCGATCTGCTCTTCCGTCTCGACCGAGCAGGGACCGGCCATGACAATCACTTCGTCCCCTCCGACCCGAAAATCACCGAACGACACCGCGGTGTTGTCCGGTTTGAACGTGCGACTCGCGAGTTTGTAGGGCTCCGTGATACGCAGGACCTCATGGACGCCCTCCATCACCTCGATGAGCCGGGTGTCGAATGAGCGGTTGCCGCCCACGGCTCCGAGCACGCTGCGCAGTTGGCCAGTCGAGCGGTGCACGTCGAAACCCTTGTCGGTCAACTGGGCGATCACGTGCTGCACCTGTTGCTCGCTCGCGCGTTCCTCCATTACGACAACCATGCCTTGCCATCCTCTCCTGTCACACTCGCTGCACTAGCCTTTCGAGCGTTCCAGACGTCGAGCCTCGTCAATAATTCGTTCAAACACGCGCGTGATCGCCTCGGCGTTGAGGGGGCCCTTGTTGTGGGCACGCACGTGGTTCAAGACCTCGATCTCCCGGCCCGGCTGATACACCTCCAGGCCGACCGTGTCCTTCAACACGCCGATCTCTCCCGCGCAACTGGCCCGCTCGTTGAGCAGGGCGACCAGCCGGGCGTCGAGGGCATCCATCCGCTCCCGAATTTCCGCGATCTGTCGATTGACCTCGGCCCGGGCCGACGGCGTGGTCGGTTCGTGTTCGGACGTCATACGACGGTTGCGCCTCCCCCTGGGTCAGGGTCGATGTCTCGTCTCAACCACGCGATGTACCGTTCGACCGCGGGAATCAGATCACCGGATTCGGCTTCCTGGGCGATCACATTGACGAGCGCGCTACCCACGACGGCCGCGTCCGCGCACTCTCCGATTTCCCGAATATGTTCCGGACGGGACAGCCCGAAGCCGACCGCCACCGGGAGCGCCGACACGGCGCGAATGCGGGCGGCCAGGGCGCTGGCGCCCGAGGCGACCTCGTCGCGGGCGCCGGTCACGCCAAGGCGTGAGATCCCATACAGAAACCCCCGCCCCAGGTCGGCCGCTTGCTGCAGCCGATGGTCCGTCGTGGTCGGGCTCAGCAAGAAGATGGGATCCATACCGGCATTGACGATCGTCTGGCGAAACGGTCCTGCCTCTTCTATCGGCAGATCGAGCACCAGTACCCCGTCTACGCCGACCGCCGCCGCGCGCGCCGCGAACTGCTCGGTCCCCATGCGGAACACCGGATTGACATAGGTGAACAGCACGATGGCGGCGTGGACGTCGGCGCGCACCTGGCTCACGAGTTTCAGGACACCGGTCAGGGTGACGCCGGCGGCCAGGGCTCGCTCCGACGCGCGTTGGATGACCGGACCGTCCGCCAGCGGATCGGAAAACGGCACCCCGACTTCGATGACATCGCTCCCGGCCCGATCGAGCGCTCGGACGATCTCGGTCGACCGCGCCAGGTCCGGGTCGCCGCCGGTCACGTAGGTGACCAGCCCGGTGCGCCCGGCCGTCTTGAGCCGTCGAAATGTGTCGGTGATACGGCCACTCACGCGTCGTCACCTTCTGTGGGCGGCGCGACGGAGGCGCCGAGTCCACGCTGGGTCACGATCTCCACGTCCTTGTCCCCGCGGCCCGACAGGTTGACGAGGACGACGTCCTCGCGGGCGAGGCCGGCCGCGAGGTCAGCCGCGTGGGCCAGCGCGTGGGCCGATTCGAGCGCCGGGATGATGCCTTCAAGTTTGGTGATCTCCTGAAACGCATGCAGTGCCTGGGTGTCCGACACCCAGGTGTACTCCGCCCGCCCCAAATCGCGCAACCAGGCGTGTTCCGGACCGACCGAGGCGTAGTCGAGGCCGGCCGACACGGAGTGCGTCGGCTCGATGTTCCCGTGCTGGTCTTGCAGAATAATGCTGCGGGTGCCCTGCAAGACGCCCACCGTGCCGGCCGCGAACCTGGCCGCGTGCCGGCCCGGGACAATGGCTTCACCACCCGCTTCGACCCCGATCAACCGCACGGCCGCGTCGTCGACGAACCCGTCGAAAATACCCAGCGCGTTGCTTCCCCCGCCGACGCACGCGACCACAGCGGTCGGGAGTCCACCCACCAGGGCCAGTACCTGATCTCGGGCTTCGGCGCCGATCACGGACTGGAATTCTCGCACCATGAGGGGATAGGGATGCGGTCCCAGCACGGAACCCAACAAATAGTGGGTGTGCTCGACCGTGGTCACCCAGTCGCGCATCGCTTCGTTGATGGCGTCCTTCAGCGTCCGGCTCCCACTGTCGACCGGGGTCACGGTGGCGCCCAGCAGCCGCATCCGCACGACGTTGAGACCCTGTCGCGCGATGTCGTCCACGCCCATGTAGACTTCGCACTCCAGACCGAGCAAGGCGCAGGCCGTAGCGGTCGCGACCCCATGCTGGCCGGCGCCGGTCTCGGCCACTATCCGGCGCTTCCCCATGCGCACCGCCAGCAGGGCCTGACCGAGCGCGTTGTTGATCTTGTGGGCTCCGGTGTGGGCCAGATCCTCACGTTTGAGCAACAATCTGGCGCCGCCGATGTGGTTCGACCACCGGACCGCTTCGTACACCGGGGTGGGACGACCGACATAGCGCTCCAGCAGCGTGGCCAGTTCGGCCTGAAACTGTTCGTCAGTCCGAGCCGAGAAATAGGCCGCCCGGAGTTCTTCGACCGGGGCGACCAGTGTTTCCGGCACGAATCCGCCGCCGTAGGCCCCGAAGTACCCTCGCTCGTCCGGGTCGCGTCGTCCGGTCCGTCCGGCGATGCGTTCCGGGCTGCTGTTCGTCGTCATGACTCTGCTCCAGTCGTCGCCTCGACCCCACTCCCCTGCGGGTGAGACGACGGCGCTTCCCGCACCGCGTCAAAAAAAGACCGCATCCGAGCGGGGTCCTTGATTCCCGGTTCCGCTTCCACCCCGGAAGAGACGTCGAGCGCGTACGGGGCCACCCGATCTAGTGCCTCGCGCACGTTCTCGGTGCGTAACCCGCCCGACAAGATCATGCGGCGCCGGCCGGCGATGGCGGACGCGACGGTCCAGTCGACCCGACGCCCCGTGCCGCCCATGCGTACCGGGTCGAACGCGTCGAGGAGGAGCGTGGCGCCGGACCACACCGTGTCCGCCGCCGCCGCCGTGCTGTCGGCCGAGAGTCTGAGCGCCTTGATGACACGCCGCCCGCCGACCACGTACTGGGTCGGTGCTTCGTCCCCGTGCAGTTGCACCGCCCCGAGCCCCACCCGTGCGGCGGTGGCGGCCACGTCGTCCGGCGGCTGGTTCACAAACACCCCGACCCCCGTGACCTGGGGAGGCACGGCGGCCAGAATGTCGGCCGCCGCGGCCGGGGTCACGCATCGGGGGCTGCGCGGCCAGAACACGAAACCGATCCAGGTCGCGCCCAGCTCGGCGGCCAACACCGCGTCCTCAGCGCGTGTAATGCCACAGATCTTGATCGGGGTCACGTGACCTCACCGCTCAGGTGGTCGGCTGCGTGGCCGTCCGGCTGCGACGCGCGGGTCTCGTCGATCAGTCGTCCGAGCCTTTGGCCCGGGTCCGGGGCGCTCATGAACGTTTCGCCGATCAAGAACGCACCATATCCGGCCTGACCCAGCTCCACGAGATCCGCGCCGGTACGAAGACCACTCTCCGCGACACCAACCACACGCTCGGGCATGTCGGCGATGAGAGTGCGTGAGGCGCTCAGGTCGACAGTCAAGGTGCGAAGATTCCGGTTGTTGACGCCGATGATGGTCGCCCCGGCGTCCACCGCCCGCGCCAGCTCCGGCCGGCCGTGCACCTCGACCAGCACCGCGAGGCCGAGTGCCGTCGCCTCCGACAACAGCCGCCGTAACTCGCCGTCGTCGAGCGCGGCCACGATCAGCAGCACCGCATCCGCGCCGGCGGCCGCCGCCTCCAGAAGCTGGTATGAGGTGACGATGAAGTCCTTGCGGAGGATGGGCAGATCGACGGCGGCTCGCACCTGCCGAAGATGGTCAAGGGTGCCGTCGAAGAAGGTTGATTCCGTCAACACCGAGATGGCGGCCGCGCCGTGCGTCTCATAGCCGGCCGCGAGTCGTTCCGGCTGATAATCTGGCCGGAGCACGCCTTTCGACGGCGAACGACGCTTGCACTCGGCAATGACACGGGGGCCGGCGCCCGTGGTCAGCGCCGCATGGAATCGGGTCCCGCCCGGGTGGGCCGCCGCCGCTTCCCGGGCCACGGTGGTCTGGGAACACCGGCGTGCGCGTTCCTCCACGCTCTGGCGCGCCGCGGCCACAATCGTGGCCAACAGGTCCGGGACCGGCGGGGTGTCCGGCGGGTGTCGGGGCTGGGTGTCTCGGTGGCTCACGATGCCGCCCCCGACTCGGCGGTGGAGACCGCCGCGAGTCGCCTCAGACACTCGGCCGCGCGGCCCTCGTCGACGGCCGCGGCCGCCATCGCCACGCCATCAGGCAGCGTCCTGACGCGATCGGTGATCAGTAGCCCGGCGGCGGCGTTGGCGAGCACCATGTCACGAGTGGGTCCCGCCTGACCCGCGAGGACCGCGCGCGCGATTGCTTCATGTGCCTCGGGGGTCTCAGCCCGAAGGGCGGCCGGGTCTGCCAGGGGCAAGCCGAAGTCGCTCGGATGCAGGTAGAACGAACGGATCACACCGGCGCGGGTCTCGGTAATCTTGGTGTATCCGGTGGTCGACACCTCGTCGAGCCCGTCGGCCCCGTGGGCCACCCAGGCCCGTTCGGAGCCCAGCTCGCCGAGGGCTCGCGCGATCAGGTCGGTGTAGTCGGCGCGTGGCACCCCCACGAGCTGACGACGCACACCGGCCGGGTTGGTCAGCGGGCCGAGCAAGTTGAACGCGGTGCGGATGCCGAGTTCCCGCCGTGTCGGCCCGGCATGGCGCATGGAGGGGTGAAACGTCGGGGCAAACAGGAACGCGATTTGACATTCGGCCAGGCAGCGGTCGACCACCACTGGGGTGGCATCGATGGCCACCCCGAGCGCGACAAACAGGTCGGCACTCCCGCATCGGCTGGACACCGCGCGGTTGCCATGCTTGGCGACCGGCACCCCACAGCCCGCGAGTACCAGCGCCGCCAGTGAGGACACGTTGAAGGTCGAGGCCCCATCGCCGCCGGTGCCGCAGGTGTCGAAGAGCCCGGGGCGCGCGGTCGGCAACGTGACCGCATTGGCGCGCATGGTGCGGGCCAGTCCGACGATCTCCGCCGGCCGCTCTCCTTTCATGGATAGCGCCACCAGAAATCCGGCGATCTGTGCCGACGTGGCCCGACCGGCCATGATTTCCTCCATGGCGGCGGCGGCCTCGTCAACCAGGAGATCCTGCCGTCGGCGCAGTTTCTCGATCAGGGTCGCAAACATCAGCCCTCCAGAAAATTGCGCAAGATCTGGTGTCCGACGTCGGTCAAGACCGACTCCGGGTGGAACTGCACCCCATGTACGGGCCAGTCCTGGTGCCGCACGCTCATGATCGTGTCGCCGTCGACGGTGCGCGCGGTAATCTCCAGCTCTGCCGGGCACGTCTCAGGTGCAATGACCAACGAGTGATATCGGGCCGCCGCGAACGGGCTGTCGACGCCGTCGAACACGCCGGTGCCGTCGTGGCTCACCATGGAATGTTTGCCATGCACGATGACCGAGGCGGGACCGATGGTCGCTCCGAACGCCAGGCCGATCGCCTGGTGTCCCAAACACACGCCCAGGATCGGAATTTCGGCCGCGAATCGGCGGATGACCGGTACGGTGACGCCCGCGTGCTCCGGGCGACCCGGGCCGGGCGAGATCACGATGTGGTCTGGCGCCAGGTCAACGATCTCGTCGACGGTTACCATGTCGTTTCGTCGGACGTCGAGGGTGGCCCCCAGTTCACCCAGGTACTGGACTAGGTTGTAGGTGAACGAATCGTAGTTGTCGATGACTAGAACCATGACGCAGTTACACCAGTTCCAGGGCCCGGAGGAGGGCGGAAGCCTTGTCGGCGGTCTCGGTGAATTCGGCGGTCGGGTCGGAGTCGGCCACGATACCGGCGCCGGCCTGAATATGCGCCATCCCGTCGCGCATCGTGATGGTGCGGATGGTGATGCAGCAATCGAGATTGCCGGCGAAGTCGACATATCCGATCGCACCGGCGTAGATGCCGCGGCGTGCGGGCTCGAGGTCGGAGATAATCTCCATCGCCCTGATCTTTGGGGCGCCAGACACGGTGCCGGCCGGGAAGCACGCTGCCAGCGCGTCGAGACGATCGAGATCCTCCCGTAACCGCCCTTCGACGCGGGACACCAGGTGCATGACGTGGGAATAGCGTTCCAACCCCATGAACTGCGCCACCTTCACCGAGCCGTACTCGCACACCCGGCCGATGTCGTTGCGACCAAGGTCCACGAGCATCGTGTGCTCGGCGCATTCCTTCTCGTTCGCTTTCAACTCCTCGGCCAGGCGGGCGTCTTCGGCGTCGTCGGCGCCCCGGGGCCGGGTGCCCGCGATCGGGTGGGTCACCACCTGCCGGCCCTCCACCCGGACCAGCATCTCTGGCGATGACCCGATGATCGACAGCGGGCCCATCCGGATGAAGTACATGTAGGGCGATGGATTGACGTGTCGCAACGCGCGATACACCGTGAACGGGTCGGCGCTAACCTTGGTGTCGAACCGGCGGGACAACACGACCTGATAGATGTCTCCGGCGGTGATGTGGTCCTTGGCCGTCAGCACGGCGCGTTCGAATTCTTCCTGGCTCGTGTTCGAGCGGACGTCCTTCTCGGTCGGCGGCGCCCCGGCCGGTTCCGAGAGGGTGCGTTCCAGCTCCTGCTCCAGGAAATGAATTTTCGCGGAGGCCAGCTGATACGCCGTGTCGAGATCGGCGTCGGGGTCGACCCGGGCGTTCGCGATCACCAGAATGCGATGCTTGGCGTGGTCAAACGCCAGGATGGTGTCGAAGAGCATGAAGCCCGCGTCGTCCTCACCGGTGGTGGGCGCGTCGCGCCGCGACCAGACCCCCTCGAGTGACGGCTCGAACCAGCTGGCCGCGTCGTAGCCGAGAAAGCCGACCGCGCCCCCGGTGAATCGAGGCAGCCCCGGCACGATGGGAGCCCGGTAGTCGCCCATCACCGCGCGCAGGCGCTCGAGGAACGGGACCGTCTCCCTCGTCGTGTCGCCGTTCTGCTCAACGATGGTGGCCCCGTCACGCGAGCGGAGAACCAGGAAGGGGTCCTTCCCCAGGAAGGAGTACCGCGCCACGTGTTCTCCGCCTTCGACACTCTCGAACAGGAAGGCATGATCCGCGTCCTCGGCCACCTTGAGGAAGGCGGACAGGGGCGTCAACAGGTCCGCCCGAATTTCCTTGCAGACCGGCACGAACGTGCCTCGCGAGGCCAGTTTTCGAAACGTCTCGAACGAAGTTTGGCTCATACCGATTGCTCCGCGGATCGGGCGTCGAGCGCCGCCAGGGCCGACGTCTTGAACAGCTCCGACGACGGCCGCACGCCGTGCCACCATTCGAACTGGCGGACCGCCTGCGCCACGAGCATGTCCAGACCGCCAATGGTGCGACAGCCGGCGGCGGCGGCCTCCTGCAGCAATCTGGTGCGCCCGGGGTTGTAGACGAGGTCGTACACCGTGCGGCCGCCAGTCAACGCGGCCGCGGGCACCGGGCTGTCGGTGACGTCGGGCGCCGTGCCGGTGGGGGTGGTGTTGACCAGCAGATCCCATGACCCGGGTGGTGGTGGAACGCTTCCGACTTGCCCCTGCACCAGCCCGGCCACCTCCATGGCTCGGTCCGGTCGCCGGGCGCACACCGTGACCTCGGCGCCCTGACTGGCCAGCCCCACCGCCACGGCCCGGGCCGAGCCACCGGCCCCGAGCACGGTTGCCCGCAGACCGGACACACTCCCGATGGCGGCGAGCGGCGCCAGGAAGCCAGGCACGTCGGTGTTGCGACCGCTCCAGCCGTCGGTGTCCCGACGCAGCGTGTTGACCGCGCCCACCTGTCGGCTCAGGTCGTCGACGAGGCCGACGTGCGCCAGCACCGTCTCCTTGAACGGCGCGGTCACGCTGAGTCCCGTCACATCCAGCGCGGTGACGAGCGCCATGAGGTCGTCGGCGTCAGTGGCCTCGAATGGGACATACACGGCGTCGAGTCCGGCGGCGTCGAACCCGGCGTTGTGCATGTGGGGCGAGAGTGAGTGTCCGATCGGCGCCCCGGCGACGCCGTACACAGCGGCCGACGCAGAGGTCCGCGTGAAGCGGTATCGCTGAATCATGTCGGCGAGGCTGACTTGTCCCGGTGCGACTCCATCGCCCGCATACGTCCACTGTGAGCCGAAACGGGACGAGAGGAGACGGGTCGGAACACCGATCGGCCCCATCCCCACCAGTACGATCGGTTCATCACGCTGGGCGCGCCCCAGGTCCAGGAGCCGGACCACGTCGCGACCCGAGCCGCTCCGGACCGCCATCTTGACCATCGCCGCTCCAGTGGCCCGCATGGCCCGGCAGCGCTCCTCGAGATCCACCGGCGTACCCTCGAAGTCGTGCATCGAGAGCACGATGTTCCGACCGCCGCGCTCATCAATCATCGCGCCGAAGTCACCGCGCCACTCGAGGTCGACCCACTCGGCGCCCAGCGCCAGCGCCCGGCCCAAGATCGTTCGCCGCTCCTCCTCCGACCCGTCGAAGTGTCCGCCCTCCCAGACCGGGCGGCAGGTGGCGATCACCGGGGTGCGGCGGTCCGCCAGCGCGCCCTCGAGGTCCAGGTCGCGTACCGAGTCGAGCCGGAGTTCGACCAGGTCCGCCTCAGCCGCGGCGTCGCGCCGCACGCGCAGCTCAGCCGTCGTGTCGGCGGTCACGGTGGCGCACAGCTGAGCCGGTGTCATCTCACAGGATCCATAAAAAAAGCCTCTCCAACCGATCGGCTGGAGAGGCTTGTCGTTGCGGTCTGCGTGGGTTCGCGTTCAGGCCGGCAGATGCGCCTCTCCAGTACGGCTAAATCCGTAATACCACCAGGACGACGCGTGTGCGCCCGGTACTGCCGCGACGGGATAGGCTCGAATCGTTGCCACAAGTTGCCTGTTCGTAGTTTGGTCCCAGAGCGAACACCGATGCTAGCAAAGGCGCTCTCGGCTGTCAATTCACGACACCCGGAAGACGCCTTTTCTCCTTGACCCATAAGCGTTTCGCTCGATAATGGGTCTGTAATGTCCTGTCCCTGCCCTGCGCCCTCGACTGCCTCATGAGGCTTCGCCAACCGCTGTTCCTGACGCTCCTTTTTGTCGGCGCCGCCTTGGCCGTCGTGCCGGCCGCCACGGACACGATGCCGCTTGGCGAGGTGCGCGCAGGGATGCGCGGCACCGGCGTGACCGTGTTTCAGGGGATGGAGCGCAGCGAGTTCACGGCGGAGATCATCGGCGTGCTGGAGAACTCGGTCGGGGTGCGCCGGAATCTCATTCTGGCTCGTCTTGAGGGTGGTCCGCTGGCCGAGAGCGGTGTCATTCAGGGCATGAGCGGGAGCCCCGTGTATGTCGACGGGCGGCTCATCGGCGCCGTCTCCTACGCGATGGGGTCGTTTCCGAAACACACGATCTCCGGCATCACCCCGATCGAGGAGATGTTGAACGACGACACGGGACCCCTCGCCCGGCTGCAACCGGTGGCGGTCCCGTTGGCGTTGCCCCTGGCCAGCGACACGCTCACCACCCTGTTGCCCGAACGTTTGACCCGTCCCGGACCGTTCGCCTTGCGGCCTGGCGACGTCAGCACGACCGGCCTGTCGGCCGCCGATGGTGCCGCGTTCGGGGTGCAACTGCGTCCGATCGCCACGCCCCTCGTCATGACCGGCTTCGCCCAGGCGGCGATGGACCACATCGCGCCGCTCTTTCGCTCCGCCGGCATGGTCCCGGTCGTGGGCGGTGCCCTGTCGGCGGCGCAGCCCCTGCCCGATGGTCCACTGCAAGCGGGTGACGCGGTCGGGGTCAGCCTCGTTCGCGGCGATCTGTCGATGGCGGGCACCGGTACCGTCACGCTGGTGGATGAGGGCCGCGTGCACGCCTTCGGGCACCCGTTCTACAACCTCGGGGCGGCCGGGTTCCCCATGACCCGGGCGTTTATCCACGGGGTGCTGCCCAGTCAGGCGATTTCGTCCAAGATCTCGGCCGTCGGCGACGTGCTGGGGACCATTGACCAGGACCGAGCCACCGGCATCAGCGGTCGTCACGGCCCCGGGCCACGCATGGTGCCGGTGCACGTGTCGTTGGACTCGCCGGATCGGGGCAAGACCGACACCTTCGATTTCGAGGTGGTGACCGACGACTTCTTCACGCCGCTGCTGACCTACAACGCCGTCCTGAATACCCTGTTCACCCACAGCCGTCAGCTTGGCGCGTCAAGCTACGTCGTGAGCGGAGAGGCCAGACTGGTGGGCCAGGCGCCGGTGCGGTTCGAGGAGATGTTCAGCGGCGACAGCGCGACCATCTTGGCCGCGTTGTACATCTCCGGGCCACTCACGGCGCTGATCAACAACGGCTTCGAGGCCGTGACCGTCGACAGCATCGACATATCGATCATCGCGCATGACGACGTGCGTATCGCCAGCTTGGACCGAGTGTGGATTGATGACCCTCGGCCACGACCGGGCCGCACGATACCGCTGCGGTTCACCGCCCGGACACGGCGGGGCGAAGAAATCACTCGAACCATCAATATCGACGTGCCGGCGGGCGCGCGCGGCCGTCTCCAGGTACTCGTCGCCGACGGCACGACCCTGGCGCAGCAGGAGCGGCAGGAGTCGGGCCGGGATGTGACCGCGACCGACCTCGGCCAGTTGATTGAGGCGATGAATGGGGCGCGGCGCAACAATCGACTGTATGTGCAACTGCGTCGGCCCGATGCCGGGGCGGTCATGGGCGGCCGTCGTATGGCGTCCTTGCCGCCATCCGTCCTCGACGTCCTGGGCGCCGACCCGAGTGGGCGTGGCTTCACCCGGCTGCGCACGGCGGTCGTGGGTGAGTGGAACGTACCGCTCGACCATGTCATCTCTGGATCCCGGGTGCTTACCATCGATTTGGACAAACCGTAAATACTCCGTCTCGACGGCCCGGTCAACTTCCACCAATCATCTCGATGATCGCTTCTCGCCCCTCCGCTGCGCTCCTGTTCCGCCGGGTCAAGCAGGGTGGGCTGCCCGCCGTCGTGGTCGGACTGGCCATGACGTTGTCCATGGCGGCAGCGCCCACCTTCTGGCGCGTCTCGACGCAGGCAGAGTTTCTGCGCGGCGAGGTCGAGGCCCTGTCCGTGGATGCGGACGGTCACTTGGGCCTGGGGCCGGTCACCGAGACCATGTTCGACACGACCGCGCCAGTGCTCTGGTCGCTGGTCACGGCGACGGACGACGCGCTCTGGATCGGGAGCGGTAATGACGGGCGCGTCTACCGCGTCGACCCGAGCGGACGCGGAGAGCTGGTGTTCAGCGCCGATGCGTCCGATGTCTACGCCCTGGCGGCCGGCCCGAACGGTGCTGTCTTCGCCGCGACGTCGCCCGACGGGGCGATCTATCGGGTGAGCCCGGACGGCACCGCGTCCACGCTATTTGACCCCGACGACACCTACGTGTGGGCGCTGACCACGGCGCCCGATGGCGCGCTCCTGGCCGCGACCGGTGACCCGGCGCGTATCCATCGGATCGACCCGGACACCGGCGAGGCCTCTGTGCTGTTTGAGAGCGATGCCACGCACGTGCTCTCGATTGCCGTGGACCCGTCCGGGGCCGTGCTGGCCGGCACGGAGTCTCCGGGGCAGGTGTTGCGCATCGACCAGAGCGGTCGGGCGTTCGTGCTGCTCGACTCGCCACACGATGAGATTCGCTCGGTTAGGGTGCAGCCGGACGGGTCGGTGCTTGTGGTGGCGGTGACCGGTGAAGGGTCGTCCGGCGGTTCGACTCCGCCCGCCGCGGAACCGGCGTCCGAGACGTCGAGCACGCCCGCCGCGTCGGTGTCCGTGACGACGACGGTGTCAGCGGTGGTCGTGGCCGACAGCGGGGCGGCCACGCCGGCGACCGGCACCACGAATGTCGCGAATGGTGGCGGGAAGGGCACGGTCTATCGCATCGGGGCGGACGGCCTCTGGGATGAGCTCTGGAGCTCTGCGTCGGAAACACCTTATGACGCCGTGTTTGACACCGACGACCCCGACGCCGGGTTGATCATCGGGACGGGCCCGGAGGGCAGGTTGTATCGCGTGAGCGAGGACCCGCCGCGGACCGTCCTCCTGGGGCGGGCCCCGGCCAATCAGATAACGCGGTTTCTTCGACTCGACGACGGGTCGCTGCGCTACAGCACGGCCAATCCAGGCAAGGTGGTGCGACTGACCGCGGCGCTGGCGGAGCGCGGCACCTATCTGTCCGAAGTGCGTGACGCAGAGACCGTGGCGACGTGGGGCACCCTGAGTTGGCGGGGGGCGACGCCGGGTGGCAGCCGTATTGAGGTGTCAACCCGGTCTGGTAATACCGAGGTTCCGAACGATACCTGGAGCGAGTGGTCGGTGCCGTCCGACGACCCGTCCGGCGGCCCGATCGCGAGTCCGAACGCTCGGTATCTCCAGTGGCGAGCCGCGTTGTTCGCGGGCGACGCGGCACCGTTGCTCACGTCGGTGTCCGCGGCGTACTTGCCACGGAACCTGCGTCCGGACGTGACCAGTGTGACCGTCCATCCTCCGGGCACGGTGTTTCAGCAGCCCTTTGCGAGTGGTGACCCGCCGGTCGCTGGGCTGCCGCTCGATGAGGCGGCTGCCGTCGCGGCCGCGAGCGCGAGTCTGGGTCGGCAGGGCTACCGGAAGGGGATCCAGACGTTCGTCTGGCAGGCCTCCGATCGCAACGGCGATGCCCTGGAGTACACCGTCTCGTACCAAGTGGAGGGCGACACCGACTGGCATCTCCTCCAGGCCGGTTTGCGCGCGAAAATCTTTGCCTGGGATACCTCGCTGGCGCCGGACGGCGCCTATCGCGTCAAGATCGCGGCGAGCGACGAGGCTGCCAACGCCCCGGAGACCGCCCTCACCGGCGAGCACGACAGCCAGGTGTTCGACATTGACAACACCGCGCCCCGCATCGAGTTGGGCCCCGTGCGAGCGACCGGCGAGACGCGCACACTGTCATTTACCGTTCGTGACGACCAGTCTCCGATTCAACGCGTGGAGGTCTGGGAGGGCGGCGATTCGTGGCGCGTCGTGTACCCGACCGACGGCATTGCCGACGCGCTGGTGGAGCAGTTCGAGGCCGTGCTGTCCCCTGCCGCCGCGGCGGGTGGAGTGGATGTCGGTGTCGTCATCGTCAGAGCCACCGACGCGTTGCGCAACACGGTCACCGTGTCCGGACAATAGCAACAAGGCCATAGCGGCGTACGAATGCCATGAAGCGTTTCGCGATCGGCATGCTGCTGGCGGCGGGGATGGCGGCGGTGTTCGTGTTTGTCGGGATTACCAGAACATCCGAGTACCGCCGGCTGGTCGAGGCCGGCGACACGGCCCTGGATCAGGACGACACCTTCCTCGCTATCGAGGCGTTCAGTGGCGCGATTGCCCTCCGAGGCGACTCCATGCTGGCCCATCTCAAACGGGGTCAGACCTATCAGCGTCGTGGCGATCTCGAGGCGGCGCGCCGAGACCTGACGCGGGCCAATGCGTTGGACCCGGCCGCGACTCGCCCGCTCGAGGTACTGGGCGACGTGTCGTTTGGGCTCGGGCGCCACGAGGACGCGGCCCTCCACTATGCCGGCTACGTGGCCCTCGACGACCAGACGCCCCGGGTGCTCTACAAGTTGGCGCTGGCCCACCACTCCGCTGGTCGGGCAGCGCTGGCCATCCCGCTGCTACGCCAGGTGATCAAGCTCGCTCCGGAGATGCCAGAGGCCCACTATCTGCTGGGACTGGCCCTGCGTGACCAGGACCGTCAGGACGAGGCGATCGACGCGCTGCGGCAGGCGGTGGCGTTGTCACCCGGGTTCACGACGGCCCGTGAGGCGCTCGGCGCGCTGCTCGGAGTGGCTGGTCACCCCAACGATCGGATCGAACAGCTCGAAGCCCTGGCCGCCCTGGACCCGAACACCTCGCAGCGCGATGTGGACCTGGGTCTGGCCTACGCCGGCGTCGACCGAACCGACATGGCGGTGTTGTCACTCGGCCGCGCCTCAGAAGAGCACCCGGAGGAGGCGCACGTGTACGCGGCCTTGGGGCGGGTGTGGCTCGACATCGCGCGGACGACCGACGACCGCACCGCACTCACCAAATCGATCGGCGCCCTGCAATCGATTCCCCAGGCCACCGCGTCCAGCGAGGCGCTGACACTATTGGCACGGGCACTGCTGCTGGCCGGCGAGCTCGAGGAGGCCGTCGTGCTGTTGGAGCTGGCGACCGTACGCTACCCACTGGACCCGTCGGCATTTGCCGAGCTGGCGGATCTGGTCGAACAGGCGGGCGATCTTCCGCGGGCGCGGCAGTTGTTGGTGGCGCATGACACCTTGACCGCCCACGTACCGGGCGCCCGGCGGCTCGCGCGTGTGCGGTGATCGCCAAGGGTCGCCGACACGGACCCTGACCTTCGGACCCACTCAGGTATAACTTGACCATTCTGACCACCGATGCATCCCGTCCGGCGACGTTGTTCGTCGCTTACATACTCCCGGTATGTGCACTCCTCACGCCTTGCCGGACGGGATGCCTCGACGTCCAGAATGGTCAACTTGTTCCTGAGCGGGTCCTTACGCTGACACGATGCTCAACGGTCTGATCGTTTTTGCCGGGCTCTCCGCCATTCTGCTGGCCGCATTCACTGGCCAGATGCAGGCTGTCACTGATTCCATTGTGTCGTCGGCCGGCGGCGCGGTAGACCTGGCCATTGGCTTGGTCGGTCTCATGGCATTTTTCTTGGGGCTGATGCGGGTGGCGGAGGACGCCGGCTTGCTCCGCAGCGTGGCGCACGCGCTGGGCCCCCTCATGCGCCGTCTGTTTCCGAACGTGCCGGCCGATAGCCCCGCCATGAGCGCGATGATCCTCAACATTGCCGCCAACATGCTCGGATTGGGCAACGCCGCCACGCCGTTTGGCATCAAGGCGATGGAGGAACTGAACAAGCTCAACTCGAAAACGGGCACCGCCACGAATGCGATGGTGCTCTTCCTCGCGATGAACACGTCGGCGCTCTCGATTCTGCCCTCCGGCGTCGTCTCCCTGCGAGCCTCGGTGGGGTCTGCCGATGCGGTCGGCATCTTCCTGCCGACGTGGTTCGCGAGTGCCTGCGCCACCGTGGTCGGGGTGTCCGCCGCGGTGCTCTTCAGCCGGCTGCCGTTTTACCGTCGAACCGAGCCACCCTTGAAGATGGACCCGGTCGCCGATGGGGCGGTCGACCTCGCCGCCAGCACCGAGGCCATGGCCGGCGAGGCGGCCGCTCCGCTTGTCTCCGTCCCTCGACCAACACGACAGTGGTTGGGCCGGCTCTTCTGGCTGGCACTGGCCGTCTTGCTCGCGCGCTTCGTCTGGGGGTTGCGGGGCCAGGCGCCCATCGACATCATCACCGCCGTCAGCGGCGGTTGGATGCTGCCGACCTTGGTCGCGGCGCTGATGCTGTACGGTTGGGTCCGCGGGGTCCGGGTGTACGACTCGCTCGCCGAAGGCGCCAAGCAGGGATTCCAGGTGGCGATCCGGATTATCCCCTACCTGGTCGCCATCCTGGTGGTCATTGGCATGTTCCGAGCCTCCGGCGGCATCGATCTCATCGCCGGCATCATCGCGCCGGTGACCGCGTTGATCGGGATGCCGCCAGAGGTGCTACCCATGGCCCTGATCCGACCCTTGTCCGGACAGGGCGCGTTTGGTGTTCTGGCGGAAACGATGACGGCCTACGGTCCCGATTCGCTGATCGGATACATGGTCAGCACCTTCCAGGGCAGCACCGAGACGACCTTCTACACCCTGGCCGTCTATTACGGCGCCATCGGGATTCGGGAGACGCGCCACACCGTGCCGGCGTGCCTCATGGCCGACATCGCCGGCATCCTCGCCGCAGTCTTCATAGTGAACCTGATGTTCGGGTAGCACCGTGGGATGTGGCGTCCAGACAGGAGACTAGCTGGACGCCGACATGCCGGGCTGATCCAGGGCGAGCCGCTTCAACAGTTTGGCGAGACCCTGCCGAGTCACCCCCAGTTCCACCGCGGCCTTCCCGCGACGCCCCCCGGCTCGAGCCAGGGCGCCGCTGACGAACCGGCGTTCGAACGAGACGCGCGCTTCCCGCAGCGACGGCACCTCGCGCTTGGTCGTTCCGAATGTGGGCGGTAGCGCCGACGGTCCCACCACGCCGTGGCGCGGTCCCTGGACGACGAGCGACGCCACAACATTCTCCAACTGTCGCACGTTGCCCGGCCAGTGATAGCGAGCCAGTGCCGTCAGTGTCGATTTGGCGGGCGCGGCCCGGCTCCCCGTCAGGGACTGGGCCCGACTCCAGAAGTGCTCCGCCAGTAGCAGGACATCGTCGCCTCGCTCCCGCAACGGCGGCACCTCCATGCGCAGGACATCGAGGCGATACAGCAGGTCCTCTCGGAAGTGACCGTTCACGACCGCGTCGGCGAGGGGACGATTCGTGGCCGCCACGACGCGCACATCGACCCGACGCGGCTGATTCTCACCGACGCGACGAATCTCCCCGTCTTGCAGCACCCGCAGCAACTTTGCCTGGGCGCGCTGGGACAACTCCCCTACTTCGTCAAGAAATAGCGTGCCTCGATCCGCCGACTCGAACAGCCCCGCGCGCTCGGTCACCGCGCCGGTGAATGCGCCCTTCGCGTACCCGAACAGCTCCGCTTCAACCAGCTCGTCAATCAGGGCGGCGCAGTTGACCGCGCCGAATCGTCGTGCCGAGCGACGGCTCAGTCGGTGCACCGCCCGAGCCACGAGCTCTTTCCCGCTACCACTCTCGCCCGTAATGAGCACAGCGTATGGCGAGTCCGCCACGCGGCGCAACGTGGCGCGCAGGGCGATGAGCGCCTCGCTGCATCCCAGCAATCCCAGATCATCCGTGTTGGTGTCGTACGGCACGGCGCGCTCCTCCGATGACACGGCATCGTGCAAGAATGCGGCCCGCCCGGTCTGGCGCGTGCGTTGCCGCGATTGGAGCGCCCCTGAAGGGGTCACGCTCGGCGGTGTGGCAGGAATTTCGTTGGCAACCGCGCGCGCGTGTCGCGGTTTCTCCCGACCCGCCAAGATTCAAGAACAAGTCCTTGGAACACGTGCCGGCACCGTCGTAGACGACCCGCCGACCGAGGGCGCGACGACACTCGGAACCGTCTGGGTGGCGGCTAACAGGACTGGCTGTGGCTACTTGCTGCCATGAGTCTTCGCGACAAGGTTGAAGAACGAGAATAAGTGTCCGACGACCTTGGGATTTCTGGAAACGAACAGCGAGTGGTCACCGCCCGGGATCTCGATATATAGATGCTGCATCCCAAGCGCGCGCATCCTGGCCACCGACTCGCGTGCTCGTGATGCGGGAACCGTCTGGTCGTCGGAGCCTTGGATGACAAGAAACGGCAGATGTCGGATCGCCTCTTCGTCGACATACTCTGCCGTCATGCTGCCACCGGCCACCGCCGCCAGGCCGGCCCAGATCTCGGGGTGGCGGCTCGCGATGTAATACGTGCCAGACCCACCCATCGAATGGCCCCAGAGGTAGATGCGATTTTCGTCGATGTTGAACTCGTTCGTGACCAGCTTGAAGACGTTCATGACGTCCTGCTCTGCCCGCCGGTCCTGCTCCGAATCGCCACGATAGCCGTAGCCGCCGCGACGCGTGTAGCCTAGCGGAGTCACGACCACATACCCGTGCTGTTCGGCCTGATCGAGGAAGCCGGCATAGTTCATCAGCCAGTCGAACTGCCGCCCCGCGCCGTGTAGCGACACGATCAGTGGTGTCGGTGTCGACGGATCGTAGGTGGACGGGACGAACACGGCATACGGAATGCTTTCGTCGGTCTCCTCCATCACATACGACCGGTGCTGGACGCGGAGATCGTTGACCGCGTATTCGTTGTCTCGCGCCTCACGTTGGGCCGACGCGAGCCCCGGGAGCCCTGTCACGAACGCGAGGGTGGCAACGAGCGCGAATACGACGCGAGCGAAGTGCGGTATGGGATGCATGTCTGACCTCCTGGGCGTTGGCACACCCTCTGCGCATGCGGCAATAGTGGCTGAGAAAAGCTCGTCAATCATACCGGAATCTAATTTTCTCTTGAGCTTTCCGAATGCCGGTTGCGCGAGGTCCGGGCCTCGGTTGCTATACGGGTCAGAGCGGCGTCAGAAGGACGCACGCTGTTCTCGGCGACCGCGACCCGGCGTCGGCGATGCCCTCGCGCGACGACGTTCCCGCGGGAACGTCGTTGCAACGTCACTTCCGTAGCCTCTTGCCTGGTAGTGAAGATGCCACCCTAGACTAGTGGCCCGCGGTGAAAGACCCGCTTCGCGCCGAGACTCTGATTTGGTTCGATCAGCCGGTCTCCACGACCCGTCAGTTGCCGCCGGCCCGTTCGCGCAGCTCGCGGAACGAATTCTGCACGAGGACGAACTGGGTGCCCGCCGGGTCGTCGACCGCGCCGCCTCTGGCCAGTCGGAGCATCAGGAACCGACCGTCCATGGGAGACACCTCGAAGGTCCGGTTGCGAGGGTCCAGAAACTCGGCGCCGATAGTGAAGAGAGACTCACGTTGGACCACTCGGAACTCGGCGGTGGTCTCGACTTGGGCTGCGACCATGTTGGAGTCGGCATCGACGTAGAAGAGTTCGCCGCCGTTGGGCGCCCACCTCGGGCTATTGCCACCGTTCACCGATACCTGCGACCGACTCGAACCGACGTCTGGAAACGCCCGCACGTACACCTCGCGTCGTCCGGTGCGGTCAGACGAATACGCAAGCCAACGACCATCGGGGGACAGGGCCGGCGCACCTTCGTCGACGCAGGTGTGGCGACGAGGTCCACTGCTGCGGTGTCTACGCCGGGGCGAAAGCCGACGATGTCGTATTTTGCGGTGGGTCGATCGACACCGGTCCGAAACACCATCCACTCGCCATCGGGCGACCACTGTGCGTAGTGCAGGCTCCGCGCATCTTCAAGCAGGAGCTCAAGCGACCCTGTGCCGTCGGCACGGCTCTGCCACGCGCTGTACGGTCCCACGGTCTGCGCGGCTCTGGTGTAGACTAGATGTTCGCCGTCGGCGGTTCAAGAGGGCTCGGCGGCCTGCTCCTCGTCGATCGTGAGCCGCTCCATGGGACCGTCCGGCAGATGCTTGATCCAGGCATCGATGTTCCTGTCGTCCCCCCTGGTCGCCATGGCCAGACGTTGTCCGTCGGGCGAGAGCCTCATGAGGAACCCTCTCGGCGCGCTCACTTCGAAACCTGGCTCGACCGGTTCGATGTCGTAGGCGCGAATGACCCACACCAGGCTGTTCGTGGTCTGGTCGCGTCGGCAGGACACGGCTCGGATAGCCGTGCAGCGCCGTGGCACCAACGGGCACCGCGTGCTGATGGCCGGCTCCATGTCGCGCTACGTGCCCACGGGCCACATCGTGTTCGTCGGCCCCGACGGAGATCTCTGGGTGTTTGGTTCGACATCGACGAACTGAGGCGTGTGGGGGACCCCGTCAAGGTCCGCGAGTCGTGATCAGCGAAGAGTCGGGTTTCCTCGACGGTCGTCGCATGACCGTGGTGTCGGTCGAGACGAAACCGATCCTCTCCATCGGTCCGCCGCGCTTGTTGTTCGAGGGCAACTTCGAGCCAGGCAACCTCGGTGGCCTCAACTTCGATGTCTCGCCGGACGGACGACGGTTCCTGATGGTGCAATCCCTTGAGGCGACGAGCCCCAGCGGCGACTTCCGGGTGGTGCTCAACTGGATGTCCGAGCTCGAGCGGCTGCTGCCAAGTCAATGACGAAAGGCAGAAGGTTCAAGGACAGCGATGACCAGCGAACTCGAAGACCAAGGCTCAGTCAGGCAGTTGATTTCGCGGAATCTCTTCGCAACCAGTGACGATCCGACGCGGCTGCTGATCGTCCTGGTGGTGATGATGTCTTCAGGGTTGCTCGGCGGGCAACTCCTGCACGACCCCGATGCCATCGAGCCACACGCCATCGTCCGGGTGGCGGGCGCACTGGGCGCGCTGTTCATCTGGCTGCTGACGTTCTTCATGCAGCCACTGGTGGCCGCATCGGTCTACAACGCGATCAGCACCAATTCCAAGAGCGTCAAGATCGCCCTCACGGCCATCGCGCTCTTCGCGGCCACGACCGCCAGCGCGGTGGCTTGGGCCTCTCTGGTTGGCAAGTGGCTGATTCCGGGGCTGGGGGTGGAGTTCCCTCAGCCGGAAACCGCCGACACGGCATCGGGGCTGTTCGACCTGTCCGTGGCGTTCGTGGCTCGGCCGTTTGCAGCGCCGTGGGCCGAGATGGACCTGCTCAAGCTCATCGCGATGATGGCGATGGGCGCGCTGATCGTGGTCGCCACATCCGAACGCATCAAGCGCGCGGCCGACGAGATGTTCGCGCCGATGGCCAAGCTCACCGTGGACTGGATGCTGCGCGTGCTACGTGGGCTCCCGATGGCGGTGTTCTTCATGAGTCTGGGTCTGGCCGGTACCCACGGGCTGGGCTTCCTGCTCGACAAGGTCCGCGTCATCCTGATGGCCGACATCCTGGGCATGGGTCTGCACGTGCTCGGCGTCTTCGTGTTGCTGACCCTGGTGTGGCGCGGGGCGGTCATCACCTACTTGCGCCAGATGTCGCCCGCCTATGTCGTGGCCTTCGGTAGCAGCTCGTCGATGGGCACGCTACCCACCACCATGCGATGCGCCGGCAAGGCAGGCGTGCCCAAGTCGGTCGCCGATTTCATCTTTCCGTTTGGCGCCACCGTCAACATGGATGGCACCTGTGTCGGGATCATGGTTCGGGTGATGGTGGTGCTGGAAGCCCTGGGGCATGCGATCACCTGGGGCGATGCGCTGATGATCGGCGGAACGGTCATGGGGGCCTCGGTGGCCACCGCCGCGGCGCCCGGCGCCAGCATCGCGTTGCTGCGTTCGGTGCTGGTCACCGCGGCGGTGGCCACCGGCGTCGAAGGGGTCTCCCAGGATCAGGTAGCACTGGTCATCGTGCCGTTCTTCGCGGCGTTCGACTTCATCTCGGACCGCTTCCGGACCCTGACCAATCTGATCGGCGACACCTTCGCCGCCTTTGTCCTGACTCGCGTCTTCAAGGGAGATCAGGCCGTAAACATCACCGCGCCCTCGGTCTAATCTTCGTGGCGGCGGCTGCCGTCACGTCATCGGTGTGCGGCGAGAAGTGCACGACGTCGAACAGACGCTGCGGTGTCCACAGATGTCAACTGGATCAACCTGCCCCAGGGCGACTTCACCACCGAGCTCATCGCGACCCGGACCACCTACACCCTCACGCCACGCATGTTCGTCGCCGCGCTCCTCCAATACAACTCCGGCGCCGGCTCGCTCGGCACGAACGTCCGATTCCGCTGGGAGTATCTGCCGGGGAGCGAGCTGTTCGTGGTGTATACAGACGAGCGCGACACCCTGTCGCCACGGTATCCCGCCCTCGAAAACCGCGCGTTCGTGGTCAAGCTCACCCGCCTGTTCCGGTTCTAGCAGGATTTCCGAAGAGGCGCCCATCTGGTGGCGTTGCTTCGTCGGTCACAGACGGTTCCCGCAGCATGAACTGTGGCATCTTCGCCTCAACGCTGGCCTTGTCCCGGCCCCGGCGGCCACCGCTCCACGATGGCTCTCAGTCCGGCACGGGCAGCGGTTCGGCGACCAGGGTATCGGTCGCGGGCGAGGCCACGGGCTGCCCACCGACCAGCAGGTCCGTCGTCGTGTTGGTGAACGTACCGGCGGTCCCGGGCAGTTGCAGCGTCACAGGAATTGCGCAGAGCCCGCCCGGCGGCAAGCTGGCGTCGGTGAGGAGAAGCAAATCCGTACCGCTCAGGACCGACCTGGGGCCACACACGTCTGGGGTCGGGAGGTCAAGCGCAAGGAGTCCCGGGATCACGTCGTAGAGGTCGTCAGTGAACTCCTTGGTGAACCGGAGTTCCGTGGGCCTGGGGTCGACGACCAGCGTGTCGGTGGCCGAGCCACTGATGCCCGCTGACGACGTCAGGTCGCCCGCGGGGGTGACATTCATCGACGGCGTGCGACAGGAACGAAGCAACGACGAGGAG
>JAPYUM010000217.1 GCA_029940535.1 Vicinamibacterales bacterium | reverse complement strand
TCGCCGTGCTCGTGGAATACCTGCGAGTCGCGGCGCGACGGGCTGACGCGCCGGCCGTGGCGGCGACCATCGAGACGTTGCGGGGGGTGAGCGGCCGGTGGCCGGAGGTCGCGATTACGCAGCTGGCGGTCATGTCCGATGCGGTCGGCACTGGCGATTTTGCCGCCGCCGCGACGCGCGCGCGGTTGCTCCGCAATGTCCTCGTCCGCCTCCCGGCGTTTCGCAAGGATCTGGCCGCCGTGAGTGTGAGCGTCGAACTGGTCGCCGAGCCGATCCGCCGTTTCATGCGACTGCCATCGCCGGACGCGACCGCGGCGCCACGTGACGGCACGTTGGCCTATGCGACCGAGTCGCTGGCCTCGTCAGCGTCCGGCCCCCAAGAGATTGTCGCGATTGTGCCGCCAAGCGGCGGCGGCGCCCCGGTACTCCTCGTTGCCGATGCCGCCCAGGTTCGGGGGGTCGGAGCCGTAGCGACCGAGTCGGAGGTGCCCTTCCCGTCGGGCCCTGACGGGGTCGCACCGACCGCCGATGGGATGCTGGCGTTGGACTGGAACGGCGACTATCGGATGGACCTGGCGCTGGCTGGCGTCGGGGGAGTACGCCTGTTCCTGCAAGACGAGGCGGGCGGTTTTACCGCGTCGACGCCGGTGGCCGCAGCCGGCCCGGCGGGGGCCGCGTTGCCGAGTCATGGGGTGTGGGCCGCCGACACCGAGATGGACGGTGACCTCGACCTGGTCGTGGGGGCCCTGTCAGGCGCCCCGTGGGTGTTCCGAAACAACGCGGATGGAACCTGGCGGCCGGAGCAGCCGTTTCCGGCGATTGAGGGTCTCCGGGGATTCGCGTGGGGCGACCTGGATCGAGACGGCGACCCGGACGCGGTGCTCCTCGACGAGGTCGGCGTGGTCCATGCGGTCGAGAACCTGCAGTCGGGCGTCTTCGACCCGTGGCCCGCGCCGGGCTTGCCGACCGCCGTGGTCGGCCTGACGCTGGCGGATATCGATGCCGACGGATGGCTGGACTTGGTCAGTCTGAGCGCCGCCGGGGCACTGCAGCGGAGCGAGTGGGACGACGACGGATGGACGACCGAGCTGGTGGCCGAGGACGCACCGGTGGCGACCGGTGCCCGTGCCGGATCGTCCCGCGTGATGGCGGCCGACCTCGACAACAATGGCGCCCTCGATCTGGTGGTGTCCGGTGCCGCCGGGACCGCCGTGTGGCTTGCCGATGAGCAGTCGAGGTTGGCGCCATTCGAGGTGTCGATCGAGGCCGAGGTCTTCGGGATCATCGATCTCAACGACGATGGCTGGCTCGACTTCGTGGGCATCGACGAGGGTGGCCCCGCGCGTTGGCTGGGTCGGGGGAGCGCGGGGTACGGTTGGCAACAGATCAGGCCGCGGGCCCACATCGCGGCCGGAGACCAGCGCATCAACGCGTTCGGGGTCGGGGGCGAGATCGAGGTGCGGGCCGGGTTGCTGGTTCAGCGGCAGGTGCTGACCGGCGCGCCGGTTCACGTCGGGCTGGGCGAGCAGAGCCAGGCCGATGTGACCCGCATCTACTGGCCCAACGGGGTGATGCAGGCGGATTTCGCCTTTGCCGCTGGTCAGGTGATCGAGGCCGAGCAGCGGCTCAAGGGGTCCTGTCCGTGGGTGTTCGCGTACGACGGGCAGACGATGAACTTTGTGACCGACTTTCTCTGGCGGTCGCCCCTTGGTCTGCGGATCAACGCCCAGGACACCGCGGACACGGCGCAGACCGAAGACTGGGTGCTGATTCGTGGCGACCAGCTCGCACCACGCGAGGGCGCCTACGACCTGCGGATCACGGCCGAGCTGTGGGAGACGCATTTCTTCGATCATGTCTCGCTGCTGGTAGTCGACCATCCGCCCGAGACCGAGGTGTACGTCGACGAGCGCTTCGCCCGAGAATCGCCGGCTCTGCAGGCCCATGTCACAGGTCTGTCGCGACCGGTCCTGCGCGCCTGGGACGACACCGGCGGCGACGTGAGCACGCTCGTTCAGACCCGGGACCAGCAGTATGTGTCCACCTTCGAGCGAGGCAGCCACCAGGGCGTGACACGCGACCACTACCTGGAGATCGAGCTCGACCTGCCCGCCGGCGTCGGGGACGGTGTCACGCCGCCGCCGGATGACATCTGGCTGCTGGCCCACGGGTGGGTGTACCCGACCGATAGCAGCATCAATGTCGCGCTGGGGCAGGGACAGCACCCGGCGCCACGTGGCGTGGCGCTGGAGGGCCTGGATGAACACGGGCGGTGGGTGGTGCTGCATCCGGACCTGGGGTTCCCGGCTGGGAAACAGAAGACGATGATGGTGGCGGTGCCCCGATTACCCGGCGGCGGCTGGGCTCGGCGTTTCCGGTTGCGGACAAACCTGGAGGTCTATTGGGACTGGGTCGGACATGCCGCACAACAGGCTGATGCGCCGCACGAGACCCGCCGCCTGGCGCCGACGACGGCGACGCTCGGCTATCGGGGCTATTCACGGACCGACCTGATTGGTCCTCGTGGGTTGGAGATACCCCGATATAACATTGCCAATGTCAGGCCACGGTGGCGAGACCTGGTCGGGTATCACACGCGGTTCGGTGACGTGCGCGAACTGTTGGACGGCATCGACGATCGATACGTGATCATGAACGCCGGTGACGAGATGCGGTTCCGGTTCGCGGCGCCGGACCCACCGCCCGAGGGGTGGCGGCGCGACTTCGTGCTCATCGGCGACGGGTGGGTGAAGGACGGAGACTTCAACACGACGCATTCTCGGACGGTCGGGCCGTTGCCCACGCATGCGCGTCCGACCTACTCCGCCGCGGCGTCGGCCGTGCTCGAAGACGACCCGGTCTATCAGCGTCACCCCGACGACTGGGTGAGGTATCACACGCGCTACGTGGCCCCCGACCGTTTTCTGCGAGGACTCGGCCGCGAGACGAACTGATAAGCTCAGGCTTCGGGCTTCAGGCACCAGATGACTAGGAGGCTGCTTGAACGGCCGAGGGGGGTTT
>JAPYUM010000216.1 GCA_029940535.1 Vicinamibacterales bacterium | reverse complement strand
CGGAGCTGGGAGTTCGAACCGAAGACGAGGTCGACGGCGGTGCCGGTCCACTTGAGCTCGCCCGTCCCGCGATCGCGCCCCTCGAACACCTGCTCCGATGTCGAGGACGCCTGCCAGGTCGTGTTCATGTCGAGCAGGTTCACAAAGAAGGCGTTGGTCAACATCTCAGACTGCTTGGTGAAGACGCCGAGTGCGGACCCCCCGACGTTGGCATTCAGCACGCGCATGCCGCCGACGAGCACCGTCATCTCAGGCGCGGTCAATGTCAGCAGGTGCGCCCGATCCACCAGCAGCCTCAAGGACCAGATCCTCGCATCAGGGCTGTCCCTCTCTCAACTGGTCTCGACCGCCTGGGCGTCGGCGGCCACGTTCCGCGGCACCGACAAGCGCGGCGGGGGGAACGGGGCGCGTATTCGCCTTGCGCCGCAGAAGGATTGGGCCGTTGCTGAGCCGTTTGTGGCTCAGCGTTTTGGGGAATTGCCTTTCGGCGAACTCTATTCGTCAGCGGTCAGCTTGTAGAGCAAGGCGCCAATCACGGCGCCAACGATTGGGCCAACGACGAAGATCCAAAGCTCGCTGACGGCTGCACCGCCCTGCAGTAGAGCTGGGCCAATGCTACGGGCTGGGTTCAATGACGAGTCGCCCAGCGGTACGCCGATCAAATGGGCCACAAACAGAAATCCGCCGATGGCCAGGCCGGCTGCGCCGGGGGTTGCCTTGGACGATGTGGCGTTGAAGATGACGTAAAGGAAGAGGGCTGTCAGCACGATTTCGAAACCGAGCATCGATCCAGGTGTCATGAGGTCGCCGAGCGCGATGCCGTTGGCGCCGAGCCCATGTTGTCCGACGCTGTAGGTCTGGATACCTGTTAACAGCGCCCGCAGAACCACGCTGGCCAAAATGCCGCCAATGACTTGTGCAACCATGTAGGGGACAGCATCTTTAACTGAAATCTTCTTGGCGATGAGCATCGCAATCGTCACGGCCGGATTGATGTGACAGCCCGAAATTGGTCCGATCGTGTAAACCAGCACCATCAGGGTAAAGCCGAACGCGAAGGCAATCGCTAGAATGGGCATGCCACTCTCGCCGAGTAGTGTTGAGCCAGCCAGAACGGCCGTGGCTGTTCCAATGAAAACAAGGATGAAGGTGCCTATAAGTTCTGCGATCGTAGCCTTGACGTTCATAACGCGATCTCCTGTGCTGTTATTGCTTGGGTTGTCGAGCGCTGAGTTTCCGCATTAGAGGCTTCTGTGCCAATTCTGTCAACGGTTGAATGACGTGAAAGCAGTCTTTTGAAGCAGCCATCGACGAGTTGCGTTCTCATGGAATCGGGCGCGTTTGCGTATTACGAAACATTTATGTTGCCTTGCTTGCGGCAAAAGTTAACCGTTCTTGTTTCCCGTCCAGGTGGGGCGGATGGGAATCATGAAGACAACGACCGCCGCCTGCGCGCTGGCCGCGATGTCCTGCTCCCCGATCAGTGTATGCGTGACGTCTGGGACCGGGTCTTGCCACAACTGCGGCTCTGCCGGCACCAACGGGCCGAGACACAGTGTGCGGGGTCCCATGTCGCGGTGCGTCAGCTTGTACCACGCCTTGGCGAACGCGTCCGCGAACTGCTCCGGGTTCTCGTGGAAGCGCTTCGCGATCGGCGCATAGATCGGGTCCACCTTCAATGCGAGGTCCGTCGTCAGCATGATGGGGGCGTGCGTCTTCGACGGGTCGTGCGCATCCGGCACGGTACCCGCCGCAGAGGCGTTCGTGGGCCTCCATTGCGTCGCACCGGCAGGACTCTTGAATTGTTCCCACTCGTAGCCGAACAGGTTGTCGAAGAAGTTGTTGTCCCACGTCGCCGGCGCGGTGGTCCAGGCGCCCTCCAACCCGCTGGTGATCGCATCACCGGCCTTGCCGCTGCCAAAGCTGTTCTTCCAGCCAAAGCCCTGCTCCTCGATGCTGGCACCCTCGGGTTCGGGACCGACGTGCGTATCCGGGGCAGCACCGTGGGCTTTGCCGAACGTGTGTCCGCCGGCAATGAGCGCCACCGTCTCTTCGTCGTTCATCGCCATGCGGGCGAACGTCTCGCGAATGTCCCGGCCGGCCGCCAGCGGATCGGGGTTGCCGTTGGGACCCTCCGGATTCACGTAAATCAGGCCCATCTGCACCGCACCGAGCGGATTCTCGAGTTCCCGGTCGCCGCTATAGCGCTCGTCGCCCAGCCACGTGGTCTCGGGCTCCCAGACGTCCTCGCGCCCGCCGGCGAACCCGAACGTCTTGAATCCCATCGACTCCAGGGCGCGGTTCCCGGCCAGGATCATGAGGTCAGCCCACGAGATTTTCCGGCCGTACTTCTGCTTGATCGGCCAGAGCAACCGGCGTGCCTTGTCGAGGTTCCCGTTGTCGGGCCAACTGTTGAGGGGCGCAAAGCGCTGGGTGCCGGAGGCGCCGCCACCGCGGCCGTCGGCGATGCGGTAGGTGCCGGCGCTGTGCCACGCCATCCGTATGAAGAACGGGCCGTAGTGGCCGTAGTCGGCCGGCCACCAGTCCTGCGACGTTGTCATCAACGCGTCGATGTCCGTCTGCAGCGCATCCAGGTCGAGCGTCTTGAACTCCTCGGCGTAGTTGAACTCCTTCCCCATCGGATCGGACAGGGGGAGAGTTCTGGTGGAGCACCTTGAGGTTCAATTGATTCGGCCACCAGTGTTGGTTCGCCGTGGTCCCGGCCGCCGTGTGCGCGTGGTGTCCGCCCAATACCGGGCACTGGCTTTCGGTCGCCATATGTCTCTCCAGTCGTGTTCAGGTATATCCCGCAACCTTCCACGCCCTGCCACCGGCATGGGCCTGACAGGCACGATTCGGGGTCAGTTGGGTGTGGGCTACATGTCGCAATCGCGACGCTCGCTCCGGGGACCTTCAGTCCGGCAGCCCAGAGTCGTTCGGCTTGTTCAGAAGCGGGCATTCGAGAGCGGGACGTAAATCAGAATCGTTTCAAAGTGGGAGGTCATACTAAGACTGAATGGTCCGCGCTGCAAGTGGACGAT
>JAPYUM010000090.1:7007-16807 GCA_029940535.1 Vicinamibacterales bacterium | reverse complement strand
AGAGGACGCCGATTCGGCGAACATCCACCTCACGGTGGCGGTGCCGTTCGCGACGGCCGAGTCTCTCGGGCTGCCGGATCAGGGCAGCTATACTCAAACCGGTACGTGGATCATGGAGCCTGGCACCACGTCCGCCCATGTCATGTTGCCGGGACGGTAAACCCTAGCCTCCTAAAGAATCAGAGAAAGATACGCACCATGATCCATTCCACCACTCGTGGACTCATCCTCGCGTCCATGGTGGCGATGGCGGCCACCGGGGTCTCCGCCACCAACGACAACTGGCCGCACTTTCGGGGCCCGACCATGAACGCCACGGTCGCCGACAACCCCAACCTCCCGGAGACCTGGAGTCAGACGGAGAACGTCGAGTGGGTTGCCGACATCCCAGGCATTGGATGGTCGAGTCCCGTGGTCTGGGGCAACCGTGTGTTCCTGACCACGGTGACGGCGGCGGGTGACTTCGAACAACCAAAACCGGGACTCTACGCGCCGAACGGTCGTCCCATCCCGCCGCCGCTTGAGCACGACTGGCTCGTCTACTGTCTGGATCTCGAATCCGGCGATGTGCTGTGGCAACGATCGGTCAAGGCAGGCCGACCCGACTTCCCCCGCCACATGAAGAACAGCTACGCATCGGAGACCGCCACCACCGACGGCGAACGGGTCTATGTGCGGTTTGGCGAGGTGGGACTGTTCACGTTCGACATGGAGGGAAACGAGGTCTGGAGCGTCCTGATTCCGCACAAGCGCACCAAATCCGAATGGGGCTCCGCCTCCTCACCGGTGCTGCACGACGACAAGTTGATCGTGCTGTACGACAACGAAGAGGAGTCGTGGCTCGCCGCACTCGACACCCGCACCGGGACCGAGATCTGGCGCACGGCGCGGGAGGAAGTGTCGACCTGGGCTACCCCCTACATCTGGGAGAACGACCAGCGCACCGAGATCGTCACCTCGGGCGTCAACCGTATCCGCTCCTACGACCTCGATGGCAAGCTGCTGTGGGAGATGAACGGCGAGATGTCCTGGGCTTCGATCGCGACCCCGTTCTCGAGCCATGGACTCGTGTTCGTCAATTCGGGGTACTTCCGCGACGAACACCGACCGGCCTACGCCATTCGTCCTGGGGCCAGCGGCGACATTTCCCTGCGTGACGGGGCCACGTCCAACGAGTATGTCGCCTGGTATCAGCCGAAGGCGGGTAACTACAACACGTCGCCGCTCGTCTATGGCGACATCTACTACAGCTTGCTGGATCGCGGGTTCTTCGAAAGCTATGACGTCATGACGGGAGAACCGATCTACCGGCATCGTGTCCGGGTCGGGTCGAGTTTCACGTCGTCGCCATGGGCCTACAACGGAAAAATCTTCGCGCTGAGCGAGCAGGGCGACACCTACATCATCCGGGCGGGTCGTGAGTTCGAGGTCATGGGCGTCAATAGCCTCGACGAGATGGCCATGGCATCGCCGGCGATCGTCGGAGACCGGCTGCTTATCCGGACCCAGTCGAAGGTCTACAGCATCAAGAAATAGCCAACGCTCACGTCCGCGCGCGAGGACCCCGATGGCATCGCAACAGCTAGGCCAGATGAGACGACAGAGTTCGCCCGGTCGAATACTGCCGGTCTCCCCCCCTTCTCGCCTTGCCCGCCGGCAACATCGCCACTCTCGCTGCGACACGCGACTTTCACCACGAGCTGCTAGCCGGGGTCGCCGCGGTTCTCAGCGACAACAGCGCGCCGTGTCTTGAACACCTCGGAGAGGTGGACCACGGTCCGGCCGAGAAACTCGTCGCCTTGTGTTTGGGTCGTCGCCGGGCCACGATGCGGGTATCTATGCCCATCCCAATGACCCGCTCCGATCTCGTGGTCGCCTCGGCCCTCCTGTCATCGTTCGTCGTGTCGTGTACGACGGTCCCCGACCGCGCGGATCGCTTCGACGTGGTCGAAGCGACCATCTCCGACATGCAGCAGGCGATGGAGGAAGGACGAGTGACCTCACGAGGCCTCGTCGAGGCGCACTTGTTGCGCATCGCCCTCTACGAAGAACGCGTGAACGCCGCCATTGCGGTCAACGCCAGCGCACTACAGGACGCCGACAGACTCGACCGGGAGCGTGCCGACGGCAGGGTACGCGGGCCGCTCCATGGCATTCCCGTCGCACTCAAGGACAACATCCACACGACCGACCTGGCCACCACCGGCGGGGCCCTGGCGTTCGACGGTCTCGTGCCACCCTACGAAGCCACGCTCACGACGAACCTGCGCGATGCCGGTGCAATCATCCTCGCCAAGACGGTCATGACCGAGTTGGCGAACTTCATGGGAACGGGGATGCCCGGGAACTACAGCACCGTTGGCGGCTTTGGCCTGAATCCGTACGACCCGCGCCGTGATCCACGGGAGGACCGGAACGACGGTCGTCCCGTCATCGGGACGGGTGGCTCGAGCTCCGGGATCGGCACGGCGAGCAGTTTTTGGGCCGGCAACGTCGGCACCGAAACGTCAGGCTCCATCCTGTCCCCGTCGAATGCGAACATGCTGGCGGCGATCAAGCCAACCGTGGGACGTGTGAGTCGCTGGGGCGTGATTCCAATCACCGCGGACCAGGACACGGCCGGCCCCATGGCACGCACCGTCACCGACGCCGCTATCCTGTTCGGGGCGCTCGAGGGCGTGACGCCGGACCCCAACGACCCGGCCACGTCACGATGTGAGCCGCCGCCGGGTGGAGACTACACGGCGTTTCTCAACCCCGATGGGCTGCGGGGCGCACGCATCGGCATTCCACGAGCGCTCTACTACGACCCCGTCACCGCGCCAGGGTCTGACACGCCACGGAGCCGGGCGTCGGACGAGGGCAGGGCCGTGATGGCCGAGGCCATAGAGGTCCTCACGCAACAAGGGGCCGTCATCGTAGATCCGGCGGACATTCCGAGCGTCATCGATCCCGACCCCGCGAACAACCTACTCGCGAGCGACAACCCCAGCAGCGTGCTCTCGTACGGCATGAAGCGGGACTTCAACGCCTGGCTCGCGACGCTCGGAGATTCCGCTCCCGTCAAGACGCTAACGGAACTGCGCGAATGGAACCTGGCGCACGAGCAGTCGGGAACGCTCAAGTACGGGCAGGCTCGCCTCGACGGGGCCGACCAGCTTGACCTGGAGGCAGCCCGCGCCGAGTACGAGGCAGACCGTGCACGCGACCTTCGTCTGAACGGCGAGCACGGGATCGACGAGGTCATGATGAACCTCGAACTGGACGCCCTCCTCTTTCCCGCATCGAGCGGTGCTGGCATCTCGGCTCGCCCCGGCTATCCGACGGTGATCGTGCCGTTCGGCTTCACCCAGGCCGAGCCGGACCCGCCACTGCCGGATGGCTTCGACGTGAGGCCCCGCCCGTTCGGCGTGAGCTTTGCGGGAATGGCGTGCAGTGAGCCACGGCTGCTCGAGCTGGCATACGCGTTCGAGCAAGCGACGATGCGGCGCGTGCCTCCCCCCGGGATGCCCAGGGCGGTTTTCAGCACCCTCCTGGAGGTTGGGGTGGCATTCGATTGAATATAATACAAATGTATTATATAATTTGAACATGCACTACACACCGCGCGGAGCGACCCGTGAGCGGGTCTTCCACTTCGTTCGCGAACGTCTCCTTGCCGGCGATCCGCCCACCGTGCGTGACGTGCAGGACGTCTTCGGTTTCCGCACCCCTCAGACCGCGCGGTATCACCTTGAAAAACTGGTGGCCGAAGGGCGCTTGCTCGCCGCTCGCGGAAAGGCACGGGGCTATCGTCTGCTGGAACAGATCGACGTCCCGAGTCCTGTTCAGTGGGTGCCCGTGCTGGGCCGGGTGCAAGCGGGACACCTGACCACCGCCACGGAAGAACTTGACGGCTTCGTCCCGATGCCGGCCGGTAGCGGCAGTCGCGATCGGCGTGACCTACGCAATAACGACGAGCTATTCGCGCTACGTGTCCAGGGCAAAAGCATGACCGGGGCCGGTATCTTACCGGGTGATGTGGTCATCGTGCGCCGTCAGCCAACCGCTGACTCCGGCGCCCTGGTGGTAGCCCTGGTCGACGACGAAGCGACCGTCAAGCGGTTACGCCTCCGCGACGGTCAAGTAGAGCTGCACCCTGAAAACCCCGACTTCGACCCGATTCTCACCGACCGAGAGGTCACCCTGCTGGGCAAGGTCATCGAAGTGCGTCGCACGCTGGAATGAGGACCACGCACCAATGTCTTCCGTCGCCCATCAGCGTGTGGACCAGCGCCACGCGAGTGGCCGAGTGGCCATGCCCCAGCCTGGCGCCTTCGTCGGAGCTGGCTCTACTTCCCCTGACGGGGCACGGCGGACCTGGGCCCTCGCCACCCTGGCCGGCCGACTGACTGAGCTGTCGAGCGTCGGCAGTACGGCCGTCCTGACCTTGGCCTTTTCGATGGTGCTGGAGGCGCAACGCGCGGGAGAACCGGTGGGCTGGCTCTCCGATGAGTCCAGTGTCTTCTTCCCCCCTGATGCCGCCAACGGCGGGATCGACCTGAACGCGCTGGTAGTCGTTCGACTCGCGATGGCCAGTCAGATACCTCGGGCCGCCGAACATCTGGTGCGTTCCGGCGCGTTCGGTCTGCTGGTGCTCGACCTCGGCGAGGCGGCGCAGGTTCCCCTGCCGATGCAGATGCGTCTACTGGGACTGGCCAAGAAGCACGAGTCGGCCATCCTCTTTTTGACACGGAAGCGAAGCGACGCCCCGTCGCTCGGCGCCCTGGTGTCGCTCAGGGCGGAGGCACGGCGCGAGCCGGTCGAGTGCCTCGACCCGCAGGACCGCGACGTCCGGGAAACCGGCGTCAGTACCTTTGCCTGTACGGCGCAGATTCTCAAAGACAAACGCTGCGGCCCAGGGTGGAGACACGTCGAGGTGTGTCGTGGACCGGATGGCCTGTGTTGACGTGCCCGCCCTGCCTCTCCAGCTGTTGATACGCGGCCACCCTGATTTGGTCGATCAACCGGCCGCGGTGCTCGAGCGAGACACACCGCAAGGCGAGATTCTGTGGGTCAACGCGCCGGCGCAGCGGTGTGGTGTGCTGACCGGAATGTCTTACGCCACCGGGTTGGCGCTGGCGCACGACTTGCGCGGGGTCGAGGTCACGGCCGACGAGATGGCCAAGGGTGTCGTGGCCATCACCAGACGGCTCCGACGCTTCACTCCACACATCGAGCCGTCCCAGAGTCACCCGGGTGTGTTCTGGCTTGATGCCTCCGGCCTGCAACCGCTCTTTGCCTCACTCGAGAGCTGGGCTCACAACGTGCACCGTCACCTCAGGCGGTCTGACTTTCACAGCCGCGTCGTGGTCGGATTCACCCGATTCGGCACCTATGCCACGACAAAAGCCGGCCGAGGCCGCCGACACCCCGAACCCGTCACGGTCTTCCGGAATGCCGCCACCGAGCAGCAGGCGGCCCGCGCGGTACCGCTCGGGCGGCTGGACATCGACCCGGAGCTGCGCGATGTCCTGGACAAGCTGGGGGTGCGCACCGTGGGCGCGTTTGCCGACCTACCCGCAGCGGGCATCCGGAAACGGTTTGGACGCGACGCGCACCGCTTACACCGACACGCGGCCGGCGACCTGTTGCTGCCGCTACAACCGCTGCCCCCCGTCGAACCGCTGACACGGCACACCGACCTGGACACCTCTGAGACCGATGTTCATCGGCTGCTTTTTTTGATCAAGCACGATCTCGACCCGTTGGTGAGCAAGCTCGCGACCCGTCAGGAGGCACTCGCCGCGCTCGAGATCCGCTTACGACTGGACACGAGCGCCACCGCCCCGCGCGCCGAGCGGGTCGAACTGATTCGTCCGGCTGAACCAACGCTCGATGCGCGGCAGATCCTGAATCTGGTGCTGCTCCGTCTCGAAGGCCACGCCCTTCCTGCCGGGGTGACGGAGATCGTCCTCACCGTCACCCCGGCCCGGGCATCGCGCGAGCAGTTGCGGCTGTTCCAGCCGCACTCCACCCGAGACCTCCGGGCCGCGGATAGAGCCGTGGCCCGTATACGCGCGGAGTTCGGTGACGGCACCGTGGTTCGCGCCTGCCTGACCGACGGTCATTTGCCAGAAGCCACGTTCGACTGGCAACCGCTGGCCCACGTGGTGCGACCCACGCCGACCCCGATCTCTCCCCGACCGCTGGTGCGCCGGTTCTTCAGGCATCCACGCCGCCTGCCAGCTCGGCTGCGACACAAACCGGACGGATGGATGTTGCGCGGCGCCCAGCATGGGCACGTGGTCCATCTCCACGGCCCGTATGTCGTGTCTGGCGGATGGTGGCGCACACCCGTGCTGCGCGAGTACTACTTCGCGCAGACCCGAGACGACGCGTGGAGCTGGATCTACTACGACCGGCACCGGCGAGCCTGGTTTCTGCACGGCGAGGTGGAATGAGCACGTTCACCACGGGCGGCTACACCCCGGTCTGGTGCAAGAGCAACTACTCCTTTCTGGAGGGCGCCTCCCATCCGGAAGAGCTGGTCGAACAGGCCCAGACCCTGGGACTGCGATCGCTCGCCTTGACTGATCGCGACGGGGTGTACGGCGTGGTCCGCGCCCACGTCCGCGCCCGCGAGCTCGGCGTGCATCTCATCCATGGCGCCCAGATGACCTTGACCACCGACTCTCAGGTGGTCCTGCTCGCCACGAACCGAGGTGGCTACGCGAACCTCTGCCGCCTGATCACCACCGGGCGGCTCCGCCATGCCAAGGGCACCTGCAGTGTCACCCCGGACGAAGTCAGCGAGCATGCCGGTGGTCTGATCGCCGTCTGGAGCGGAGCCGCCGGCTGGACAGAGGAAACGGACGCGGACCGCGACGCCTCACTGCTTATCTCGCTACGCGAGGCGTTCGACGACCGTCTCTATGCGCTACTCGCCCGACACCGACAGGCCGAAGACGTGCCGCGCGAAGGCTGGCTCCGCACTCGGGCGCGGCAGGCCGGCATCTCCCTGGTGGCCGGCACCGAGGTGCTCTATCACACTCCGGCTCGACGCGACCTGCAAGACGTCCTGACCTGTATTCGCCACGGGGTCAGTCTGTATCGCGCCGGACGCCGCACCTGCACCAACGCCGAGCATGATCTGAAGGCGCCCTTCGCCTTCACCCAGCTGTATCGTGACGACCCGGCCGCAATCGAGCACACCAACGAGATCGCCTCCCGCTGCACGTTCTCGCTGAGCGAAATCCGCTACCGCTACCCCTCCGAACAGTTGCCGGACGGCGCAACTTCGTCCAGTTGGCTCCGCCAGCTCACCGAGGAGGGCGCCCGGACACGCTTCGGCGGCACGATTCCCGCCACTGTGCGTGAGCAAATTGCCAAAGAGCTCGCCCTGATCGACGAATTGGACTATTGCGGCTATTTCCTCACCATGTGGGAAATCGTCGCGTTCTGCCGACGTCACGGCATCCTGTGCCAGGGCCGCGGGTCCGCCGCCAATTCCGCGGTGTGCTACTGCCTGGGCATCACGGCGGTCGACCCGACGCGCGTAGATCTGTTGTTCGAACGCTTTCTCTCCCGTGAGCGCGCCGAGCCACCCGACATCGACCTCGACATCATGCACGAGCGACGGGAAGAGGTGATCCAGTTCGTGTATGCGAAGTACGGGCGGACCCATGCCGCCATGGTTGCCAACGTCGTTCGCTATCGCGCGCGCTCGGCGGTGCGGGAGGTGGGAAAAGCGCTGGGGCTCCCAGAGACCGCGGTCGACCGACTGGCCAAACGGCTCTTCTACTACGACGCGCTCGACCAGGACGCTGTCGGACAGGTGGGACTCGACACCAACAGCGCCGTCCATGCTCACCTCCTACGTCTGGTGGAGGAGATCAAAGACTTCCCTCGCCATCTCTCCATCCATCCGGGCGGCTTCCTGCTGGGACACGAACCGGTGCACGACCTGGTCCCGATCGAGAACGCCACGATGGAGAACCGAACCGTCATCCAGTGGGACAAGGAAGACATCGAGGATCTCGGACTGTTCAAGGTGGACCTGCTCGGCCTCGGCGCCCTGACCCAGCTCGACCTCTCGTTCCAACTGCTGGAGCAGCACTATGCACGCCGGCTCTCGATGGCCCAGATTCCGGAGGGCGACACCCCAACCTACGACATGATTTGCCGAGGCGATACCGTGGGGGTGTTCCAGATCGAGAGCCGGGCCCAGATGGCCATGCTGCCCCGGTTGAAGCCGCGTCACTATTACGACCTGGTGATCGAGGTCTCGATTGTCCGACCGGGCCCGATCACCGGCGGCATGGTGCATCCGTATCTCAAGCGCCGGAACGGCGAGGAGGAGGTCATCTATCCCCACGACTGCCTCAAGCCGGTGCTCGAGAAAACCAAGGGTGTCCCGCTCTTCCAGGAACAGGTCATGCAGCTGGCGGTGGTGGCGGCCGACTACACCCCGGGGGAGGCTGACCAGCTTCGACGCGACATGGCGGCCTGGCGACGGAGTGGCCGTATCGAACGGCATCGCGACCGGCTCATCAGCCGGATGATGACCAAAGGCATTGAACGCGCGTTCGCCGAACGGGTGTTCGACCAGATTCGTGGCTTCGGCGAATATGGGTTCCCGGAAAGCCACGCCGCCAGCTTCGCGTTGATCGCGTACGCCACCTCCTGGATCCGGTGTCACTACCCCGACGTCTTCACCTGTTCCCTACTCAATGCGCAGCCGATGGGGTTCTATTCGCCAGCGACGATCGTGGACGACGCCAAACGACACGGCGTCGAGATCCATCCGGTCGACATCAGCCACAGCGATTGGCACTGCACGCTTGAGCGAGACAATCCGCACTCCACACCGTTCGCCGTGCGTATGGGACTGCGGTATGTCAAAGGTCTCTCCCATACGCGTGACTGGACGCGTATCGACACCGCCCGCCGGAAGGCGCCGTTCGATTCCGTCGACGATCTCGTCTCGAGAACCACACTCGATGAACGCACCTTGAGCCGTCTGGCTGAAGCCGGCGCGCTGGCCGGTCTCCAGCCGCACCGTCGCGAAGCGCTGTGGCAGGTCCGCGGACTGGCCCGCACCCCAACCTCGGACTTACTCGGCAAGCCGACGCCAGACGTAACCCCGGTCTTCGCCACGCTGGGTGTCGGCGACAGCATCGCGTGGGACTACCGCGCCAGCGGTCATAGTCCACGCGGGCACCCCTTGGCGGCGGTGCGAGCGGAACTCACCGCCCAGGGTCTTCCAGACGCCCGCGCCATCTCGTTGATGCGCGATAAGCGGAAGGCTCGCTACGCCGGTCTCGTCATCTGCCGCCAGCGCCCCGGCACCGCCGCCGGCGTCGTCTTCATGACCCTGGAAGACGAGACCGGTTTCGTCAACCTGGTGATCTGGAAGACCGTCTTCGACCAGCACGTGCTGATCGCCAAGACCGCGTCGTTTCTCGGCGTCACCGGGAAGATCCAGAGTGCGGACGGCGTCGTGCATCTGGTGGTGGACGCCTTGTGGCATCCGGAGTTGCCGCAACGACCAGATACGGTGGGCAGTCGGGATTTTCACTGAGGACCTTCTATAATCGGCCTTTCTGTTCGCGCGAATCGCCCCGTTATGTCACGGGCAGAGGGCACCACATGTCACGTTTGTCTACATTCACCATCTGGACGGTTCTCGCGGTGATGGCCATGCTATCGGCGCACCCCGCCGGCGTCCTGGCCCAGACCCCGGCCACAGGCGGCATCGTGCCGGTCACCGACACGATGCTCCAGAATCCGTCCCCGGACGACTGGCTCATGTGGCGGCG
>JAPYUM010000090.1:0-6907 GCA_029940535.1 Vicinamibacterales bacterium | reverse complement strand
CGGCGACCGGAGACATGGCCTGGGAGACGCAAATCCTCGACTACGAAACGGACCGCGCCCTCCAGAGCTCCGGTCCGATCATCGCCAACGGCAAGGTCATTTCCGGGCGCAGCTGCACCACGACGAAGTCATGTGTCATCACGGCTCATGACGCACGCACCGGGGCCGAGCTGTGGCGCCGGAGCACCATCCCGCGCCCCGGCGAACCGGGCGACGAAACCTGGGGAGGCGTGCCGTACGAGGACCGGAAACATGTCGGCGCCTGGATGGTGCCCAGCTACGACCCCGAGCTGAACCTGATCTACATCGGCACATCGGTCACCTCGCCGGCGCCCAAGTTCATGCTGGGCGGTGTCGATCTGGCGCACCTCTATCACAACTCGACGCTGGCCTTGGATGCCGACACGGGCGAGATTCGGTGGTACTACCAGCACCTGAACGACCACTGGGATCTCGACCACCCCTTCGAGCGGCTGCTCCTCGATACCGTCGTAGCACCCGACCCGAGCGCGGTTGACTGGATCAACCCGCGGCTGCGCCCGGGCGAGGTCAGGAAGGTCATGACCGGGATTCCGGGGAAGACCGGCGTCGTCTACACCCTCGACCGAGAGACCGGCGAGTTCCTCTGGGCCACCCCGACCGTGACGCAAAACGTGATCAGCAACATCGACGGCGCGACCGGCGCGGTGACCGAGAATTCGGAAGTCGTCTTCAGCGGGCTCGGCCAGGAAGTGCTGGCCTGCCCCTCCTGGGCGGGCGGCAAAGACTGGGAGGCTGGCGCCTACAGTCCGCTGACCAACACGATGTTCTTTCCGCTACGCAGCACGTGCGCCCGGGTGCTCTCCACGATGGACGGTGGGCTTGCCATCTACCGGCTGGCGGCCCGGTTCGAGCTTGCCCCCGGCACCGACCAACTGGGCAGCGTGCGCGCGATTTCGGCCGAGACCGGTGCGACGACCTGGATTCATGAGCAGCGCGCGGGTACGACATCGCTGGTGACCACCGGCGGCGGACTCGTGTTCGGTGGCGACGTCAACGGCCGTTTTCGCGCCTTCGACCAGGTGACCGGCGAGGTCCTGTGGGAGATCAACCTCGGCTCCCCGGTGTCCGGCTTTCCGATCAGCTTTGCCGTGGACGGACGTCAGTATGTGGTCGCCAGCACCGGCAACGCGGCCAACTCGGGGATCAACCTGCGTATGACGCCCGAGCTGCAGCCGAGCCGGGGCAACAACATCTTCGTCTTCGCCCTGCCGGACCGCGATTGACGGGCCGCCTCTCCCGAGGGGTGGGTAGCTAGGGCCGGGCCAGCAGGCGATACCCCAAGTCTCGAGTGGACAGAAAGTGCAGCAAATCGTGCACGTCGTATGGGTGCGTGCCGCCGGAGAACTTGTGCTT
This sequence comes from Vicinamibacterales bacterium, assembly GCA_029940535.1. Lineage (GTDB taxonomy): Bacteria > Acidobacteriota > Vicinamibacteria > Vicinamibacterales > UBA8438 > UBA8438. The sequence continues at coordinate 5,512 of JAPYUM010000090.1, read as the reverse complement.
GATGAGATCACCGATATGCCCCGCCAGATCTCCGTGCTCGTCGATGTCCGTATCCAGGAGCCACACGTTGTTGCCGGTGTCGGGATCGGTGCCTCGACCGAGTGTCAACTGGAGGTTGGCTAGGTCACAGCGGCTCTTGATGCTGAAGAGCAGGTTCCCCTTCTTCACGTCGAGTGACTTCGGAAAGTTCCGGTGGTGGTTCTTCGCGGGCGTCCGCTTGTAGTCTTCGAAGCGGCCGATCTCTCTCCTGATGTGCCTCACGTGGTCAGCCATCACGGGGTCCACCTCGGCGATGAATCGCTCGCGCCCGATCTTGATGAGTCGTCGGATGTAGCTGAACCAGGGGGTGTCGTCAGTCAGCGGGTCGTGCAACTCAGTCAATTTTGCGCGCAGGTTCAGGAGGGCCGCCTTGGCGAACACCAGCTTGTCTTTGGACCTGTCGATACCGTCATACGACGCCCCGGCGAACGTGTTCAACTGCACGCCCCTCAGCCCAACGACCAGAATGTCGTGTGACGCTTCCAGGACGTTCTTGTAGGGTGTGAAGCTCACCGGGAGGTCGGCCCAGTCGTCGAAACGCGGGGTCCATTCGTTGGGTCGCCTGAACAGATGGAAGCGTTTGGTTTCGTCGCCAGCCACCACGAAGGGCTCCAGGTTCGTGTCGTGAAAGCGTGTGGGTCTGACGCGTACGTAGAGATGCTGGTGCGGGTGGGGAATGGCGGGCACCGTGAACGTCGGTGACGGCGGCACCGGGCCCTCACGAAGCGCGCCGACAAGTTGGTTGTTCTTGACCGCGCACACCTCGATCCGCATCGCTGGATCGCGAACCGGCTTCTTGTCGGCCGTCAGAAACTTCAAACGAAGGGTCGCCTGGGCCATCGGCTGCTCTCCAATCTGGTGCCTCGCGAGGCTACCACGACGGGCTCGGATCAGTGCCGAGTTCACTCGCGCAGCACGACCATGGGGTCGACTCGCATCACGCTGCGGGCCGGGAGATAGGCTGCGATGCCACCGGCCAGGAGCACGACCCCCACGGCGCCGGTCCAAGTGAGCGGGTCCGTCGGCGCCACGCCGAACATCCACGCCCTCAGTCCCTGCATCGCCGCGCCGCGCCGAAAAGCCCGACCACCACACCCACGAGCATCGCGCGAAGGGCCGGCCGCATGACGGCCACGGCGAGCGCGGCCTGACCGGCCACAAGGCCGTCCACGAGTCGGGTCGCCGAGGGTGTCGGCGTGTCACTGGCGGTCCCGCGCCGGCCGGCCCGGCTCAGGTCCGGCCGCGACTGCGCCAGGGCCGGAGCCACGCCGGTGGCCAACACGGTGAGACACCCCACCAGGGCGGTCAGAGCCAGCACGGTGGCGTTGCCCCCGCACTTCGGATCCATGGAACGCCAATCGGGTCGGGCCCTCCTCCGCCCCACCCTGGCTGGCGGACCCACCGCCGGACCTCGACCCCCTCATGCGGCTAGTCTAGGCGACGTCATAGCGGATGTCCGGGGCGGGCCCACGCCCCGACCTGGAGGAGCATGGACCACGACCCGCGTGTGATATACGCTCCTGTTTCTGTGCCCCACCGGTCTGGAGTGCGGGGCGACGCCGGTGCGGAGACCGGCGTCTCTAGCAGGCGGCTAAGAAACGTCCGAGGGGGTTTTCTGACGAGGCGTCTGTCTGGCCAGGCGCGAGGAGGGAGCAGCCAGGTGGGCTGTGACCGACGAACAACGCCGCCAGACGGACGCCTCGTCGGAAAACCAGGCTGCTGGATGAGGACCACGACCATGATGCGGAGCCGGCGAACGACGATCGGTGTGGTGGCGATGATATTGACGGGCGCCATCGCCTGTCGGGACACCGCGAACACCCCAGCCGCGTCGGCCGGCGACACCGCCGTGGATACATCCACCAGTCGCCCGAAAGTGGCATTGGTGATGAAATCGCTGGCCAACGAATTCTTCCAGACGATGGAAGACGGCGCGCGCGCACACCAGGAACAGAACCCGACACGCTACGAGCTGTTCGCCGAGGGCATCAAGGACGAACTGGACGTCGTGCGGCAAATCGATCTGGTCGAGCAGATGGTGGCGCGGGGGGCCCAGGTGCTGGTGCTGGCGCCGGCCGACTCGAAAGCGCTGGTGGCGGCAGCGGCCAAGGCCATCGAGGCCGGTCTTACTGTGGTCAACATAGACAACCGGCTGGACGAGGACGCGTTGACGGAACGCGGCCTGACGATCTCATTCGTGGGCCCGGACAACCGCGGCGGCGCCGCGCAGGCGGCCGAGGTTCTGGCCAAGACCCTGAACCCGGGCGACCAGGTGGCGATCATTGAAGGCGCTCCCGGTGCGTTCAACGCCATCCAGCGCCGGCTGGGCTTCGAAGACGCGATGAACGACGCGGGGGTCGAGATCGTCGCGTCCCAGTCTGGGTACTGGGAGGTGGACCGTGCCAACCAGGTAGCGGCGGCGCTGCTATTGGCCCACCCCCACCTCACAGCGTTGTTGTGCGCCAACGACAACATGGCGCTGGGCGCGGTGGCGGCGGTGAGGGCGGCTGGCAAAACGGACCGCGTCGCGATCGTCGGCTTCGACAACATCTCGGCGGTCGAAACGCTGGTCAAGGACCGGTCTGTGCTCGCCACCGTGGACCAACACGCCGACCAGATCGCCGTCAACGGCATCGAGCATGCGTTGGCCATCCTGGACGGCACGCAAGCGCCAGCCGACGTGCAGACCACGGTCACGCTGATCACCGCCGACACCCTGCAATGAGTAACGGCGGGCCGCTGTTCGATGCGCACGGAATCCGCAAGAGCTACGACGTCCCGGTGCTCCTCGGGGTCGATCTGGAGATCCGAGCGGGAGAATGCCACGCGCTGATCGGCGAGAACGGCGCCGGCAAGACCACCCTGGTCAAGATCATCTCTGGACTGACCGTCGCCAGCGGCGGCACCATGACCCTGGCCGGTCAACCGCTACGGCCGACCACGCGCGGCGAAGCCAGTGCCCGCGGCATCCGCACGGTGATGCAGGAGCCGACGGCGGTTGACACGCTGACGGTGGGCGAAAGCATCTTCATCGATGCCTTGCCCCACCGCTGGGGCTGGGTCGACCGCGACGCCCTGGCGCGCAACGCGCGCGCGCGATTGGACGACCTGGGACTGCGGGATGTGGACCCCAGTCAACCAGTGTCCAGCCTGGGGATCGGCCAACGTCAGATGGTCGAAATCGCGGCGGCAATCAGCCGTCCCTGTCGGCTTCTTATCCTCGACGAACCGACAGCGGCATTGACCGACGCCGACGCCGAGAGACTGTTTGCGGTGCTGACCCGGTTGCAGCGCGACGGCACCGCCGTGCTCTACATCTCGCACCGGTTGGAAGAGGTCCGGCGACTGGCGGACCGGGTGACGGTGCTCCGGGGCGGCACCACCGTGGCCAGACAGCCGACGACCACACTGTCAACCGACGACATGATCACGCTGATGGTGGGGCGCACGGTGTCGGCCACGGTCGCGCGCGAGACGCCTCCAGGCAAGACGGTGGCCCTACGGGTGCGGCACATGCGGTCGGCCCCGGCCGTCCGCGATGTCAGTTTCGACCTGCACTGGGGTGAGATTCTGGGTTTCGCCGGCCTGGTGGGGGCCGGGCGCACCGAGACCATGCGGGCCATCTATGGCGCCGACCCACCTCAGGCCGGCGACATGTTCCTGGGCGATGACGACACCTCGACCCGGTTCAGATCTCCGCGACAGGCGGTTGCGCACGGTCTCGCGTTCTTGAGCGAAGATCGCCATCAACAGGGTCTGTTGAGCCATCTGTCGGTGCGCGCCAACATGTCGCTCGCCACGCTGCGACGGCTGGCCGGCACCATGGGCTGGGTCGATCAACGTGCAGAGCACACCGCCACCGACAGGTTCATCGAGCAACTGGGCATCAAGTGCGCGTCGCCCACGCAACCGGTTGAACGACTGAGCGGCGGCAACCAGCAAAAGGTGCTGATCGCGCGTTGGTTGATGGGCGAACCACGCATCTTGATTTTCGACGAACCCACCCGCGGTATCGATCCGGGCGCGCGGGCCGAGGTGCATCGGTTGCTCGCGCGACTGGCGGACGCGGGCAGCGCCATTCTGCTGGTCTCATCCGACTTGCGCGAACTGATCGCGTTGTCGGATCGCATCGCGGTGCTGTCGAGGGGCAAGTCAGTCGACACATTCGAGCGACAGGCGTTCGACGCCACGCGCATCATGACCGCCGCCTTCAGCGAACATGTAGGCGCCGGCCTGCGGGACGGCGAAGCCGCGAACTGAAAGATGAGTACCGTCCTATCGAGGCGTCCCCGGAGAAAACATGCGACATGGGCGCGCGGCAATGCGCGCCCCGCAGGTGCGGAGTGGGGCGATGGGGCCCCGCGAGCACCTGCGTCGGGTTCGGGGCGCAGCCCCGTCTGAGAAACGAATGCGAGAAGGGTTGAGTCTGGTGATCGTGCTCGCGCTGCTCAGCGTGGGCTTCGGCATGATGAGCGACTCGTTTCTGTCGTCGGCGTCGGTCAGCATCATTGCCAATCAGCTGCCGACCGCGCTGACCCTCGCCGTGGCGATGACCTTCGTGCTGGTGGTCGGAGAAATTGACCTCTCGATCGGCTCGGTGCTGGCGCTCAGCCAAGCGGTCATCGGAGTGACCATGGTGCAACTGGGGTGGTCGTGGCCGCTGGCGGTCGGCGCCGGGCTGATGACGGGCCTGCTCGCCGGCCTGGTCAACGGTCTCATCGTCGTAGGCTGGAGCCTGCCGTCTTTCATCGTCACGCTTGGAATGATGGAGGCCGCACGGGGCGGCGCGTATCTGGTCACGGGCTCGCGCACACAGTACATCGGGCCTGATATCGAATGGATCGCCGATGCGTCGTGGCTGGGGCTGTCGGCGCCGTTCATCTGTGCGGTGCTGCTGGTCGTGGCCGCGCAAACCGTGCTGTCGCGAACGGTGTTCGGCCGATACGCCACCGCGACCGGGACCAACCAGGAAGCGGTGCGGCTGGCCGGCATCGACACCACCCGGATCAAACTGACAATCTTTGCGATGTCAGGCTTGCTGGCGGGGCTGGCCGGGGTGATGCAGGTATCACGCCTCGCGTCCGCCGACCCCAACACCGGCACCGGCTTCGAACTGAACGCGATCGCCGCTGCCGTCATCGGCGGCACCCGGTTGATGGGTGGCAAAGGTTCGGTCATCAATACGTTCTTGGGCGTCGTTATCATTGGGGTGCTGGCGTCCGGGTTGACACAAATAGGCGTCCAGGACCCGACGAAGCGCCTGATCACCGGCTGCGTGATCGTGCTTGCCGTGATCGCTGACTTCTACCGCGAGCGATGGACCACCCGGCGAAGCATAGCCAGAACGGCGCCCAGTTCATGACTAGCAGCCCGTGGTGGAAGTCCCGCGTTGCACCGAGGCGGGCGCTGGACCCGTCAAACAAGGCGAGAAGAGGGAGAATACCGGCAGTATTCGACCGATGAACAACGCAGA